>NZ_JBVIDV010000023.1:0-2273 GCF_055572195.1 Streptomyces sp. NPDC030809 | reverse complement strand
GGAGGAGGGGTGATGGGGGGGTTTTTCTCTCTCTTTTTTTTTCGGGTGCCTTTTGGGGGGGAGGGGGGGGGGGGGGCCCTCCCCCCCCGCCCCCCCCCCCCCCCCACCCCCTACTGGGCCGCCCCTACCGCAGTGCCCCTGCCGCCCCCTGTTCCCGGGCGAAGTAGGGGACCAATAGGGGTGTAGGGGCCACCCTTCCCTTGATTACAGTCGGCCACTGCATTGCGTTCTTTCGCAATAGCGGTGTCTTCACGTACAGGGGGATCAGGTCGCATGTCTCAGTCCCGCGCCGGCTTCACCGGGACCGGAATTCCGGACGACGCAATCGCCATTGTGGGTCTCTCCTGTCGACTCCCGCAGGCTCCCGACAAAAACTCCTTCTGGAACCTGCTCAGGAGCGGGCGCGACGCGGTCGGCGAAGTGCCCGCGGAGCGCTGGAATTCCGAGGGACTTCCCCCGAGCGTGCGACACGGTGCATTCCTCGACCGGGTGGACGGTTTCGATCCCGCTTTCTTCGGGATGTCCCCCCGCGAAGCCTCGATGACGGATCCGCAGCAGCGGCTCATGCTGGAGCTGGCCTGGGAGGCGTTCGAGGACGCGGGCATGCCGCTGCACGCGGTGCGCGGCAGCCGTACGGGCGTCTTCGTCGGTGCGATCGCGAACGACTACGCGGTGCTGCTGAACCGCCAGGGGCTGTCGTCCCTCACCCAGCACTCCCTGACCGGCACCCAGCGCGCCATCATCGCGAACCGCGTCTCCCACACCCTCGGACTGCACGGCCCCAGCCTCACGGTGGACACCGCGCAGTCCTCCGGCCTGGTGGCAGTGCTCCAGGCGTACGAGAGCCTGCGCTCGGGCGCGTGCGAACTGGCCCTGGCGGGCAGCGTGAACCTCAACATCGTGCCCGAAAGCGCCCTGGCAGCCGAGCGGTTCGGCGGCCTGTCCCCGGACGGCCGCTGCCACACCTTCGACGCGCGGGCCAACGGGTACGTACGCGGCGAGGGCGGCGGGGCCGTCCTCCTCAAGCCCCTGGCCCGGGCGCTGGCCGACGGCGACACCGTCTACTGCGTGATCCGGGGCGGTGCCGTCAACAACGACGGGGCGACGGACGGACTCACGGTGCCGAGCGCGGCCGCGCAGAGCGAGGTGCTGCGACTCGCCTACGAGCGGGCGGGCGTCTCCACCGCGGACGTCCAGTACGTGGAACTGCACGGCACCGGAACCGCCCTGGGCGACCCCGTCGAGGCCTCGGCCCTGGGGGCGGTCCTCGGCACGGCCGCCGACCGCCGCCGGCCGCTCGCGGTCGGCTCGGCCAAGACGAACGTGGGCCACCTGGAGGGGGCGGCGGGGATCGTCGGCCTCCTCAAGACCGCGCTCTCGCTCCACAAGCGCGAGATCCCGGCCAGCCTCAACTACGAGTCCCCCAACCCGCGGATCCCGCTGGACGACCTCAACCTGCGGGTGCAGCAGTCGCTTTCGGCCTGGCCGGAGCCCAGTCAGCCCCTCGCCGGGGTCAGCTCGTTCGGCATGGGCGGCACCAACTGCCACCTGGTGCTCCAGGGGATGCCGGCGACGCCGGCTGCCGACGACCAGTCAGGTGAGGAGTCGGGTGAGGAGTCGGGCGCGGGCAAGGGGTCGCGTGCGAGCGACGCCCCGGAGCGGGCGGAGGGCGCGGGCCGGCTGGTGCCGTGGCTCGTCTCCGGGCGCGGTGAGGACGCCCTGCGGGCGCAGGCCGAGCGGCTGCGCGCGTTCGTCGCGGAGCGGCCGGAGCTGGACGTGCACGCCGTCGCGCTGTCCTCGGCCGTGTCGCGTGACGCCTTCGAAGACCGCGCAGTGGTGCTCGGCCCGGACCGGGAGAGCCTGCTGCGGGGACTCGGTGCGCTGGCCACGGGGGTGCCGGCGGCCCGGGTCGTACGCGCTCGGGGGCCTGTCCCCACGGCAGGCTCCCGAGTGGCGTTCCTGTTCTCGGGGCAGGGCAGCCAGCGGCCCGGAATGGGACGCGAACTCTACGACGCGTTCCCCGTGTTCGCAGCCGCCCTCGACGAGGTCTGCACACACTTCGACCAGCACCTCGAACAGCCCCTGCGCGACGTCATGTTCACCCCACCCCAGACAGACCACACCGAGCCGCTGCTGAACCAGACCGCCTACACCCAACCCGCCCTGTTCGCCATCGAGGTCGCCCTCTTCCGACTCCTCGAATCCTGGGGCATCCACCCCGACATCATGACCGGACACTCCATCGGCGAACTCACCGCAGCCCACCTCGCCGG
>NZ_JBVIDV010000022.1:132388-164414 GCF_055572195.1 Streptomyces sp. NPDC030809 | reverse complement strand
CTTCGTTCTTGCGTTTCCGACTCTATCAGATCTTTCCGATCCGATTTCCTCGGCGCTTTCCGGTTCCGGCGCTTTCGCGCTTTCCCCTTCCGGCGATTCCAACCTTACCAGACTCTTTTCCGTGTCGTTTCCGACTCGGTATCGAATTCGGTGGCCGTTGGCGGGCCTTTCCCTTTCGGGTGGACCGGACTTTATCAGGTTTCCCTGCTCCGATTGACCACCCGCCCTCGGGGCCGTCCGGGCACACGGGTGTGCACGGGATCCCTCCGAGGCGGAGACGCCAACGTACTGGAGCGGGGCCCCCGGACGCAAATCCGGTTGCCCCGCTCCGGTGCGGGCTGTACGGGTGGTCAGACCTCGACCACGACCGGGAGGATCATCGGGCGGCGGCGGTAGCCGTCCGAGACCCACTTGCCCAGCGTGCGGCGGATGAGCTGCTGCAGCTGGTGGGGCTCGGCCACCCCGTCCGCGGCGGCCCTCGCGATGGCCTCCTCGATCTTCGGGACGACCGAGGCGAAGGCGGAGTCCTCGATGCCGGAGCCGCGGGCGTTGATGTTCGGGCCGCCGACGACCTTGCCGGTGGTGCTGTCCACCACGACGAAGACCGAGATGATGCCTTCGTCCCCGAGGATGCGGCGGTCCTTGAGCGAGGCCTCGGTGACGTCGCCGACCGAGAGGCCGTCCACGTACACGTAGCCGGCCTGGACCTTGCCGGTGATCCGCGCCTTGCCGTCGACCAGGTCGACGACCACGCCGTCCTCGGCGATCACGATGCGGTCCGCGGGGACGCCGGTCATGACGCCCAGCTCGGCGTTGGCCCGCAGGTGGCGCCACTCGCCGTGCACCGGCATCAGGTTCTTCGGCTTGCAGATGTTGTAGAAGTACAGCAGCTCGCCGGCCGAGGCGTGGCCCGAGACGTGCACCTTGGCGTTGCCCTTGTGCACGACGTTGGCGCCCCAGCGGGTCAGGCCGTTGATCACGCGGTAGACCGCGTTCTCGTTGCCCGGGATCAGGGACGAGGCCAGGATGACCGTGTCGCCGGGGACGATGCGGATCTGGTGGTCCCGGTTCGCCATGCGGGAGAGCGCGGCCATGGGCTCGCCCTGGGAGCCGGTGCAGATCAGCACGACCTCGTCGTCCGGCAGGTCGTCGAGGGTCTTGACGTCGACGACGAGCCCGGCGGGGACCCGCAGGTAGCCCAGGTCACGGGCGATGCCCATGTTCCGGACCATCGAGCGGCCGACGAAGGCGACCCGGCGGCCGTACTCGTGCGCGGCGTCCAGGACCTGCTGGATGCGGTGCACGTGGCTGGCGAAGCTCGCCACGATGATCCGCTTCCGGGCGCCCGCGAAGACCCCGCGGATCACGTTCGAGATGTCGCGCTCGGGCGGGACGAAGCCCGGGACCTCGGCGTTCGTGGAGTCCGAGAGGAGGAGGTCGATGCCCTCCTCGCTCAGACGCGCGAACGCGTGCAGGTCGGTGAGGCGGTTGTCCATCGGGAGCTGGTCCATCTTGAAGTCGCCGGTGGCGACCACCAGGCCCGCGGGGGTGCGGATGGCGACGGCCAGGGCGTCCGGGATGGAGTGGTTGACCGCGATGAACTCGCAGTCGAAGGGTCCGAGGTTCTCCCGCTCGCCTTCCTTCACCTCCAGGGTGTACGGACGGATGCGGTGCTCCTGGAGCTTCGCCTCGATCAGCGCGAGGGTCAGCTTGGAACCGATCAGCGGAATGTCCGGCTTCTCCCGCAGGAGGTAGGGGACGGCGCCGATGTGGTCCTCGTGGCCGTGCGTGAGGACGATGCCCTCGACGTCGTCGAGCCGGTCCCTGATGGACGAGAAGTCCGGCAGGATCAGGTCGATGCCCGGCTGCTCCTCCTCGGGGAAGAGGACGCCGCAGTCGACGATCAGGAGGCGGCCGTCGAACTCGAAGACGGTCATGTTGCGGCCGATCTCGCCGAGGCCACCGAGCGGGGTGACGCGCAGGCCGCCCTTGGGCAGCTTCGGCGGCGGGCCGAGTTCCGGATGCGGATGGCTCAAAAGACTCTCCTCACCACACGCGCCACGTACCTCAGGAGGCACGTGGCGCGCATGACATTCGTGCACTTGCTGTTGTCTGGGTCGATCTCTTCAGTTGTGGTGCTTATTCGGTTGTGAAGTCCGTTGTCAGAGCTGTACCCCGCCGGCGGCGAGATCGATCTTGAGCTGGGCGGTTTCCTCGTCGGTCAGGCCGATGAGGGGCAGGCGCAGCGGGCCGGCGGGCAGGCCCTGGAGGTTCAGGGCGGCCTTGGTGGTCATGACTCCCTGGGTGCGGAACATGCCCGTGAAGACCGGAAGCAGCTTCTGGTGGATCTCGGTCGCCTTCTGCACGTCCCCGCTGAGGTGGGCCTCCAGCATGGTCCGCAGGTCCGGGGCGACCACGTGGCCGACCACGGAGACGAAGCCCACGGCGCCCACGGAGAGCAGCGGCAGGTTGAGCATGTCGTCGCCGGAGTACCAGGCCAGGCCGCTGCGCGCGATGGCCCAGCTGGCGCGGCCGAGGTCGCCCTTGGCGTCCTTGTTGGCCACGATCCGCGGGTGCTCGGCGAGGCGGACCATGGTGTCCGTGTCGATCGGGACGCCGGTGCGGCCGGGGATGTCGTAGAGCATGACCGGGAGGCCGGTGGCGTCCGCGACGGCGGTGAAGTGCCGGTACAGCGCCTCCTGCGGGGGCTTGCTGTAGTACGGGGTCACGGCGAGGAGGCCGTGGGCGCCGACGCGCTCGGCCTCGCGGGCCAGCTCCAGGGTGTGGGCGGTGTCGTTGGTGCCGATGCCGGCGACGACGTGGGCGCGGTCGCCGACCGCTTCGAGTACGGCTCGTACGAGGTCGCTTTTCTCCGCGTCGCTGGTGGTGGGGGACTCGCCGGTGGTCCCGTTGACGATCAGGCCGTCGTTGCCTGCGTCCACCAGATGGGCAGCCAGTCGCTGCGCGCCGTCGAGGTCGAGTGCGCCGTCCGCCGTGAAAGGCGTGATCATGGCGGTGAGGACCCGCCCGAAGGGGGTCTGCGGAGTGGAGATCGGAGCCATGGGTAACACGCTACTCGCTGCTCTGCTCGCGGTGTCCCCTCGGGGGATGTGAACGCGTTGTTGGAGCCCGGCACTGCCTGCTCGGGGGTTCAAGCAGTGCCGGGTCCGTTTGATCAGCCTAGATGAACTTCTCGAAACGTCGCAATACGGACACTTCGACTGATTCCTTCGAACATGCGTACGCGCTAGGGGGCCACGCGCCCGTTCGCGTTGAACGCCGCGTACGTCAGGGGCATCAGCTGGGCCCAGTGCTGCTCCATCTTCTCGCCGACCATCTCGATCTCACGCTGCGGGAACGAGGGCACCGCGGCCAGCTCGTGCTGGGTCCGCAGACCGAGGAAGTGCATGAGCGAGCGGGCGTTGCAGGTCGCGTACATCGACGAGAACAGGCCGACCGGCAGCACCGCACGGGCCACCTCGCGGGCCACGCCGGCGGCGAGCATCTCCTGGTACGTGGCGTAGGCCTGGCGGTACGAGTCCTCCATGGAGCGCGCCACCAGCTCCTGCTGCTCCTGCGTGCCCTCGACGAACACGTACTTGCCCGGGCGGCCCTCCTGCACGAGCTTGCGCTCGGCGTCCGGCACGTAGAACACCGGCTGGAGCTCCCGGTAGCGGCCCGACTCCTCGTTGTACGACCAGCCCACCCGGTGCCGCATGAACTCGCGGAACACGAAGATGGGGGCGCTGATGAAGAAGGTCATCGAGTTGTGCTCGAAGGGGCTGCCGTGACGGTCCCTCATCAGGTAGTTGATGAGCCCCTTGGAGCGCTCGGGGTCCTTCCGGAGCTCGTCCAGGGACTGCTCGCCGGCCGTCGACACGCGGGCCGCCCACAGCACGTCGCTGTCGGCCGCGGCGTGCTTGACCAGCTCGACGGTCACGTCGCTGCGCAGGTCGATCTTCAGCTCGGGTGTCTCGCTCACGAGGTCCTTCCAGGTCACATCGTCCAGGCCGCGACCACTGTACGGGGCCCGCGTCCGCCCTCTTGCCGACGCACAATCAGGGATTTTCGGCAATCTGCCGGAATCCGGCACGGATTGGCCCTTTCGTACGTCTGACCAAGTAGCAACGTGACGCACCCGACGCCGTTCACCACCACCGTGAGGAGAGCCACCCCATGTTCCACCCCCAGCTGCCGCTGGGAGGTACCCCCTCTCGCGAGCCCGTGCCGTTCGCCTTCGTCGCCGAGGCGGACCGGTTCCGCAGCAACGTCACTCCCCCGCCTCGGGAGAGTCTGAGCAGGACTCAGATGGCCGCCCGTAGTCTGGTCGGACTCACGGTGGTGGCGGGTCTGGTCGGTGCCCTGCTGTTCGGGATACCGGCGCTGCAGCCCCATCAGGCGACCGGCAAGGGGCAGCAGTCCGAGGCCACGGACACCCGCTGACCCGTCCGGGCCCCCGGGGGTGGAAGGCCGGGGACGGGCTGGATAGCCTCACCTGGCACAGTGAGACCGAATGTGCATGTGAGTGAGGATCAGCCGTGCCCCTGCCCTTCCTGACGGCGGACAGCGCATTCGACGCGCAAGATGACGACTCCGCTCTGCCCTACGACGACCGCGAGCGCTGGCGCCGCCCCTACCGGCCCGGTCCCTGGCGCGTGGCCGCGGGAGCCCTGCTGCTGCTCCTGGCCTCGTTCATGCTGCTGGCCACCATGATCGTCGCCTTCGCGGGGGCGCTCGTGGGGGCGGTGGTCTGCCTGGTGGCGGCCGCCCTGGTGATCACGCTGGCCCTGCGGCTGCTGCGCATGGGTGCCTGGGTGAGCCCGCAGGGGCTGCGCCGGGTGACCCTGCTGCGGACCCGTACGTACGCCTGGGGCGAGGTGGCCGAGGTGCGCACCAGCCAGCAGCCGGTGCGCTGGCTGGGCCTGCCGCGGACGGTGCAGGGCCAGGCCCTGACGGTGACGCCGCGCGGTGCCGACCGGCAGCCGGTGCTGCTGCTGACGGACCACAACGCGGACTTCCTGTCGCGCTCGGAGGCGTTCGACCGGGCGGCGGACCTGGTCGCGGCCTGGGCGGCGGAGTACCGGACGGCGGAGCCCGCCGCACCGCAGCCGCAGCCCGAGCCGGTGCCGCAGGCCGGCTGAACGGGCGGATCCGTCCGGCCCCGCCCGTCCGGCCCCGTACGGGTCCGTCCGGGTCGCCGCGGACCGGTGGAGTGAAGGAGCCTTCCGGCCCGTGCAGGTCAGCCCTGCACGGGCCGGTTCGCGTGGGTGTGCAGGGCGATGGCGCGCTGCATCGCCTTGCGGGCGCGGGGGGTGTCGCGGGCGTCGTGGTAGGCCACCGCGAGCCGGAACCAGGTGCGCCAGTCGTTCGGGGCGTCTTCGGTCTCGGCCTTGCGGCGCGCGAAGACCTCGTCCGCGGAGTCCCGGACGATCCGGCCGTACTGGTCCCGGGCGAGCTCGTCCACGGGCAGCCCGCCCTCGGCCTCCAGTTCCCCCGCCAGGCGGTTGGCCCGGGTGACGAAGCGGGTGTTCTGCCACAGGAACCAGATGCCGACGACCGGCAGGATCAGCACGGCCGCACCGAAGGTGACGGTGAGCCAGGTGCCCTGCCGGATCAGCATCAGGCCGCGGCTGCCGGCCAGGACGAAGTAGACGACCAGGACGGCGGCCGTGATGAAGTAGGTGATCTTCGCGCGCATGGGGTGCTGCCTGCTGTTCAGCCGAGGTCGAGGAAGTTTTCCAGGCCGAAGGTGAGGCCCGGGGTCTGCACCACGCGGCGGGCGCCGAGCAGGATGCCCGGCATGAAGCTGCTGTGGTGCAGGGAGTCGTGACGGATGGTCAGGGTCTCGCCCTCTCCGCCGAGCAGCACCTCCTGGTGGGCCAGCAGGCCGCGCAGGCGGACCGCGTGCACGGGGACCCCGTCCACGTTCGCGCCGCGGGCCCCGTCGAGGGCGGTGGCCGTGGCGTCGGGCTGCGGGGCGCAGCCTGCCTTCGTCCGGGCCTCGGCGATCAGCTGGGCGGTGCGGGTGGCGGTGCCGGAGGGGGCGTCCACCTTGTTGGGGTGGTGCAGCTCGACGACCTCGACCGACTCGAAGTAGCGCGCGGCCTGGGCCGCGAACTTCATGGTGAGGACGGCCCCGATGGAGAAGTTCGGGGCGATGAGCACGCCGGTCTCCGGGGAGCCGGAGAGCCAGGTGTCGAGCTGCGCGAGGCGGTCCTCGGTCCAGCCGGTGGTGCCGACCACGGCGTGGATGCCGTGGCGGACGCAGAAGTCGAGGTTGCCCATCACGGAGGCCGGGGTGGTCAGCTCCACCGCGACCTGCGCGCCGGTCTCCTCCAGCGTTTCCAGCCGGTCTCCGCGGCCGAGGGCCGCGACCAGTTCCATGTCCTCGGCGGCCTCGACGGCCCGTACGGCCTCGGAGCCGATCCGGCCCTGGGCGCCGAGGACGGCCACGCGCAGCTTGCTCATGTCTTCGCTTCCTTACGTACCTACGGGACTAGGCGACCGCTTCGTCCAGGCGGGCGGCCTGCTTCTCCTTGAGCGGGCCGATGACCGAGAGCGAAGGGCGCTGGGCCAGTACATCCTGTGCGACGGCGCGGACGTCGTCCGGGGTCACCGCCGCGATGCTGGTCAGCATGTCGTCCACGGACATCTGGGTGCCCCAGCACAGCTCGCTCTTGCCGATGCGGTTCATCAGGGCCCCGGTGTCCTCCAGGCCGAGGACGGTGGAGCCGGAGAGCTGGCCGATGGCGCGGTTGATCTCCTCGTCGGTCAGACCGTCCGAGGCGACCTTGTCGAGCTCGTCGCGGCAGATCCTGAGGACGTCGTGCACCTGGTTGGGGCGGCAGCCCGCGTACACGCCGAAGAGGCCGCAGTCGGCGAAGCCGGAGGTGTACGAGTACACGCTGTAGGCCAGGCCGCGCTTCTCCCGGACCTCCTGGAAGAGCCGGGAGGACATGCCGCCGCCGAGGGCGGTGTTGAGCACGCCGAGGGCCCAGCGGCGCTCGTCGGTGCGGGCCAGGCCGGGCATGCCGAGGACCACGTGGGCCTGCTCGGTCTTGCGGTTCATCAGCTCGACGCGGCCGGCGGTGCGCAGGGTGCGGTGGCCGGCGCGGGGCCGGACGGGCACGGCGTCGGTGCGGGTGAGCGCGCCGGCCTTCTCGAAGGCGGCGCGGACCTGGCGGACCACCTTGGCGTGGTCCACGTTGCCGGCGGCGGCGACGACCAGGTGGGTCGGGTCGTAGTGCTTCTTGTAGAAGCGGGCGATCTGGTCGCGGCTCAGCGCGTTGATCGTCTCCACGGACCCGAGCACGGGGCGGCCCAGGGGGGTGTCGCCGAGCATGGTGTGCGCGAACAGGTCGTGGACCATGTCGCCGGGGTCGTCCTCGGTCATCGCGATCTCTTCGAGGATGACCCCGCGCTCGGCGTCCACGTCGGATTCGAGGATCAGCGAGCCGGTGAGCATGTCGCAGACCACGTCGATGGCGAGCGGCAGGTCGGTGTCGAGCACCCGTGCGTAGTAGCAGGTGTACTCCTTCGCCGTGAAGGCGTTCATCTCGCCGCCGACCGCGTCGATGGCGGCGGAGATGTCGAGGGCGGACCGCTTGGCGGTGCCCTTGAAGAGGAGGTGCTCCAGGTAGTGCGTGGCACCGTTGAGCGTGGGCGTCTCGTCGCGGGAGCCGACGTGCGCCCAGATGCCGAAGGTGGCGGAGCGGACGGAGGGCAGCGTCTCGGTGACGATGCGGAGTCCGCCCGGCAGGGTCGTGCGGCGGACGGTGCCGATGCCGTCACGGCCCTTGAGGAGGGTTTGGGTACGGGCGACGGCCCGCCCCTCCGAAGAGGGGCGGGCCGTCACACGGGAACTGCGCGACGTCACTTGTCGGAGTCGTCCTTGTTCTCGTCGGCGGCGTCCTCGCCCTCGATCACGGGGATCAGGGAGAGCTTGCCGCGCTGGTCGATCTCGGCGATCTCGACCTGGACCTTGGTGCCGACCGCGAGCACGTCCTCGACGTTCTCCACGCGCTTGCCACCGGCGAGCTTGCGGATCTGCGAGATGTGCAGCAGGCCGTCCTTGCCCGGGAGCAGGGAGACGAAGGCACCGAAGGTGGTGGTCTTGACGACCGTGCCCAGGTAGCGCTCGCCGACCTCCGGCATGGTCGGGTTGGCGATGCCGTTGATCGTGGCGCGGGCGGCCTCGGCGGCCGGGCCGTCGGCGGCACCGATGTAGATGGTGCCGTCGTCCTCGATCGTGATCTCGGCGCCGGTGTCCTCCTGGATCTGGTTGATCATCTTGCCCTTGGGGCCGATGACCTCGCCGATCTTGTCCACGGGGATCTTGACGGTGATGATCCGCGGGGCGTTGGGGGACATCTCGTCCGGCGTGTCGATCGCTTCCATCATCACGTCGAGGATGTGGAGGCGGGCGTCGCGGGCCTGCTTGAGGGCCGCGGCCAGGACGGAGGCCGGGATGCCGTCCAGCTTGGTGTCGAGCTGGAGGGCGGTCACGAACTCCTTGGTGCCGGCGACCTTGAAGTCCATGTCGCCGAAGGCGTCCTCCGCACCGAGGATGTCGGTGAGGGCGACGTAGTGCGTCTGGCCGTCGATCTCCTGGGAGATCAGGCCCATGGCGATGCCGGCGACGGGGGCCTTCAGGGGCACACCCGCGTTCAGCAGCGACATGGTGGAGGCGCAGACCGAGCCCATGGACGTCGAGCCGTTGGAGCCGAGGGCCTCGGACACCTGGCGGATCGCGTACGGGAACTCCTCGCGCGTCGGCAGCACGGGCACGATGGCGCGCTCGGCCAGGGCGCCGTGGCCGATCTCGCGGCGCTTCGGCGAACCGACGCGGCCGGTCTCGCCGACGGAGTACGGCGGGAAGTTGTAGTTGTGCATGTAGCGCTTGCGGGTCACCGGGGAGAGGGTGTCCAGCTGCTGCTCCATGCGGAGCATGTTGAGGGTGGTGACGCCCAGGATCTGGGTCTCGCCGCGCTCGAACAGGGCGGAGCCGTGGACCCGCGGGATGGCCTCGACCTCGGCGGCCAGGGTGCGGATGTCCGTGATGCCGCGGCCGTCGATGCGGACCTTGTCCTTGATGACGCGCTCGCGCACCAGGGCCTTGGTCAGGCTGCGGTAGGCGGCCGAGATCTCCTTCTCGCGGCCCTCGAAGGCCGGGAGGAGCTTGTCGGCGGCGATCTCCTTGACGCGGTCCAGCTCGGCCTCGCGGTCCTGCTTGCCCGCGATGGTCAGCGCCTGCGCGAGCTCGCCGCGGACGGCCTCTTCGAGGGCCGCGTAGACGTCGTCCTGGTAGTCCAGGAAGACCGGGAACTCGCCCTCGGGCTTGGCGGCCTTGGCGGCCAGGTCGGCCTGGGCCTTGCAGAGGACCTTGATGAAGGGCTTCGCGGCCTCGAGACCGGCGGCGACGACCTCCTCGGTCGGCGCCTCGGCGCCGCCCTTGACCAGCTGGATGGTCTTCTCGGTGGCCTCGGCCTCGACCATCATGATCGCGACGTCGCCGTCCTCCAGGACGCGGCCCGCGACGACCATGTCGAAGACGGCGTCCTCGAGCTCGGTGTGCGTCGGGAACGCGACCCACTGGCCCTTGATCAGCGCGACGCGGACGCCGCCGATCGGGCCGGAGAAGGGCAGGCCGGCCAGCTGGGTGGACGCGGACGCGGCGTTGATCGCGATGACGTCGTACAGGTGGTCCGGGTTCAGCGCCATGACGGTGGCGACGACCTGGATCTCGTTGCGCAGGCCCTTCTTGAAGGACGGGCGCAGCGGGCGGTCGATCAGGCGGCAGGTGAGGATCGCGTCCTCGGAGGGCCGGCCCTCGCGGCGGAAGAAGGAGCCGGGGATCTTGCCGGCCGCGTACATGCGCTCCTCGACGTCCACCGTGAGGGGGAAGAAGTCGAGCTGGTCCTTGGGCTTCTTCGACGCGGAGGTGGCCGAAAGCACCATCGTGTCGTCGTCCAGGTAGGCAACGGCGGAGCCGGCGGCCTGGCGGGCCAGACGGCCCGTCTCGAAGCGGATGGTGCGGGTGCCGAAGGTGCCGTTGTCGATGACGGCCTCGGCGTAGTGGGTCTCGTTCTCCACTAGCGTTTTCTCCATTTTCGTCGTCTCCGTCCGCCGCCCGTGTGGCGGTGGACGGTTGCGGAGAAGCGCTCCTTGCGTGCGGGCCGGTCTTCGATCGAAGCACCCGGTACGGGGCCCCCACGGGCTCTCCGGGTGCCACTACCGAGGACCGGCGGCGGAGGGAGTGCGCTCCTCCTCTTCAGTTGTGCGGCTGCGATGCGCGCGAAACGCGCGCGGTTCCAGACTACAAAGCGTCCGGTACGTCCCGCACGTACAGCAAAGGGAGCGGCCCCATCGTGTGGGAACCGCTCCCTTCACAGCGTCTTACTTGGCGCCCGCGGCACCGCGGCGGATGCCGAGGCGCTCGACCAGCGTACGGAAGCGCTGGATGTCCTTCTTGGCGAGGTACTGCAGCAGGCGGCGACGCTGGCCGACCAGGATCAGCAGACCACGACGGGAGTGGTGGTCGTGCTTGTGCGCCTTGAGGTGCTCGGTCAGGTCCGAGATGCGGCGGGAGAGCATCGCAACCTGGACCTCGGGGGAGCCGGTGTCGCCCTCCTTGGTACCGAACTCGGCGATGATCTGCTTCTTCGTGGCGGTGTCGAGCGACACGTTCACTCCTCTGATGTCTCGTGGCCTCCGAGTGCCCCAGGTCTGCTTCTCTGGGGAGCTTCCGTGACTCGGGAGGCGGGCGCTGTCCGCGCGGATCGCAGCCTCTCGGATGATGTTCCGGGGGAGCTCGCACAGACGGCCGTCACACAGCGTACCAGGCCTCCTGCCCGGCGTGTCTCAGCCCGTGAGCCCGCGGGCTGCGGCGTAGGCGTCCAGTACGGCGAGGGCCAGGGGTACGAGGGAGCACAGGACGGCGGCCTCGGCGAGGTCGAGCACCCTCCCCCACCAGGGTGACAGCCCCTTGCCGGGCGCGGCCAGGGCCCCCGCGGTGAGCAGGCCGGCGCCGAGGGCGAGGGGGGCGGCGAGGCGGATCGTACGGAGGTCCAGGCCGGAGCGGTCCCCGTGGGCGAGGGCGTCCCGGAGGTCCGGCGGCAGCTGCAGGGCGAGGCCGGTGACGAGGAGGACGAGGGCGGCAAGGCCCGCGGCGAGGGCGCAGGCGGCCTGGGCGGGGCGGTGGAAGAGGCGGGCGCGCAGGACCAGGGCGAGGGCGGTGGCGAGGGCGAGGAGCCGGGCGCGGGGGCTGCCGGAGGTGCCGAGGACGGCGGCGGAGCAGGCGGCCGCGGCGCAGGTCCCGGCGAGCAGGCCGAGGAGCAGGTCGCGGGCGCGGCGGGCGCGGGCGGCGACGAGGGCGGGGTCGTGGGCGGGGAGGGCGGGGAGGGCCGCCGGGTCGGGGGCGGGCTGCGGGTGCGGGGCGGGGTCCTCCTGGCGCCCGTACGGGTGGCGGGCCGGGCCGGTGGGGGGTTCGTAGCCGAGGGGGAGGCGGGCGGCGCGGGCGGAGAGGGCCGGGAGGAAGGCGATCAGGCCGAGGGCGGCGGGGGCGCAGACGGCGGCGGCCCCGGTGGCGGTGAGTCCGGCGGTGATGGCGAGGAACGCGGTCAGGGCCCCGGCGGCGGCGAGCACCGCGGCGGCGGTGAAGGGGGCGTCCCCCTCCGGGGTGAGGAGGGTGAGGACGGTGGCGGCGGTCAGCACGCAGAGGCAGCCCAGCAGGAACTGGAGGCGGCCCGGGCCGGTGCCGGGTGCGGGGCCGAGGATCCCGGAGCCCGCGAGCATCAGGTGCGGGAGGGCGGCCAGGCCGAGGGCGGCGGCGCAGCCCCGGTCCCGGTGGATCCGGGCGCGGATCCCGGCGCAGGCGGTGAGCAGCAGGCCGGTGGCCCCGGCGAGGAGGCCGGGCAGGCCGTGCATGTCGTGCCGGGCGGGCTCGGCGTACCAGAGGAGGAGGGCGAGCAGCAGGAGGAGGACTGCGGCTGCGGTGAGCCCGGCCGCGCGCAGCAGGTGCTCCTGGCGCCGCTGCCGGTCGGGGGCGCCCGCGGCGATGGCCTCGCAGACGTCGTCGAAGACGGGCGGCGGGAGGGAGTCGGCGAAGGGGCGCAGGCTGAGCACTTCGCCGTCGAGCACGTGCTGGGCGGCCAGGGTGCGTCCGGAGTCGAGGACGCGGCCGTCGCGGCGGAAGAGGTGGTGGCCGGCGGGGGTGCCGGGGGGCCGGGCCGCTCCGGTGAGGCGTAACAGGTCGGGGTAGAGGTCGGCCAGGGGGAGGTCGTCGGGGAGGGCCAGGTCGACGCGGCGGTCGGGGGCGGCGACGGTGACCCTGCAGAAGCCGGTGGCGGCCGTACTCACCTGTTGCTGTCCTTCGTTCGTCGTTCGTCGTTCGTCGTTCGTCGTTCGTCGTTCGTCGTTCGTCGTTCGTCGTTCGTCGTCCGCCGGGGCGCTCGGGGTGCGGTCGCGGCGGTGGGCGCGGGGGCCGGTCCGGGATGCCGTACGGGGCCGGGCCGGTGCGCGGGCGGGTCCGGCCGGCGGCCGGGCGGGCGGGACGCTACCCGGCCGGAGGGGTGCCGGCGCCGGGCTAGGATCTGCCGCGCGCGGAGGGGAGACCGCGGGGCCCGGGGCGTCCGGCCGGGCCGTGCCCTTCTGCTGCCCAGGGATTGGTGCCCGGTGAGCCAGGTCCTCGTCAAGCGTCCGCCGCGGGTGCTGCCGCCCGAAGTCCCCTCCGACGGGTTAAGCCTGCTGCCGCCGCCCGAACTCCCGCGCGGGCAGCGGGAGGGGGCGCTGATGCAGCTCCTCCCGATGCTCGGCATGGGGTCTTCGGCGGTGTTCTTCTTCCTGTCCCCGCAGGTGTTCATGCGACTCATGGGCGTGCTGATGCTGGCGGCCACGGCGGCGCTGGCGGTGGGGCAGGCGGTGCGCCACCGGCGGGGTGCGGACGGGCAGTTGGACGAGGTGCGGCGGGAGTGGTTCGCGCATCTGGACGCGGCGCGGCGCCAGGTCCGCCGGACGGCGCGGGCCCAGCGGGAGGCGCAGCTCCATCTGCACCCGGATCCGGGGCAGTTGTGGGCGGTGGTTGCCGATGCGGCGCGGCTGTGGGAACGGCGGTCCGGGGACGCCGACTTCGGGCAGGTCCGGGTGGGTCTGGGCACGCAGGCCCTGGCCGCGCCGCTGGTGGCCCCGGAGCCGGCCCCGGGGGCCGTGCCGGAGCCGCTGGCCGCGGCGGCGCTGCGGCGGTTCCTGGCGGTGCACGGGCAGGTGGACGGGCTGCCGGTGGCGGTGTCGGTGCGCGCGTTCCACCGGCTGGTGGTGTCCGGGGAGCCGGAGACGGCCCGGGGCGCGGTGCGGGCCCTGGTGGCGCAGCTGGTGGCACTGCACTCCCCCGAGGACCTGGTGCTGGCGGTGGCGGCGGCGCCGGGGGCGGCCGCGGCGGCGTGGGACTGGGTGAAGTGGCTGCCCCATGCCCAGGTGCGCGGGGAGCCGGACGCCGTGGACGGGGCCGGGTCGCGCCGGCTGTTCGGAAGCGGGCCGGACGGGGTGGAGCGGCTGCTCGCCCCGCTGCTGGAGGGGCGGCCGCGGTTCGCCCGGGACGCACCGCCGGTGGCGGACCGGGCGCACGTGGTGGTGGTCGTGGATGCCGGTGCGGAGGCGGGGGCGGGGGTCTTCGGGGGTGGCGGGCTGCTGCTGCGCGGGGAGCCGGCGTGCACTGCGGCCGGGGGGCTCCAGGGGGTGACGGTCGTGGTGGTGGCGGCGGGCGGTGCAGGGGCGGGGGGTGCAGCCGCGGAGGACGGGCCGGAGGGTGCGGAGGCGGCGGGCGGCGGGGCTGCGGAGCCCGGCGGGTGGCCGGGGCGCGGGCCGGCGCCGGGGGCGAGCGGGGACGCCGTGCCGGCCGGGGAGCTGTCGGTGGTGGTGCGGCCGGGGCTGCTGCGGCTGGAGTCCGGGGCGGGGGTGGCGTACGAGGGGGTGCCGGACGTGCTGGCGCCGGTCGCGGCGGAGGCGCTGGCCCGGCAGCTCGCCCCGCTGCGCACCGGCGGCGCGGACGGGGCGGCGGAGCCGGCGGCGGAGCCGGACTTCGCGGACCTGCTGGGGCTGGACGATCCGGCCGGGGTGGACCCCGGGCGGACCTGGCGGCCTCGGCCGGAGGGCGAGCGGCTGCGGGTGCCGATCGGGGTCGGGGAGGACGGGGAGCCGGTGCGGCTGGACCTCAAGGAGACGGCGCAGGGCGGCATGGGACCGCACGGCCTGTGCGTCGGGGCCACCGGTTCGGGGAAGTCGGAGCTGCTGCGCACGCTGGTGCTGGGGCTTGCGGTCACGCACCCCTCGGAGACGCTCAACTTCGTCCTGGCGGACTTCAAGGGCGGTGCCACCTTCGCGGGTCTGGCGGAGCTGCCGCACGTGGCCGCGGTCATCACCAACCTCGCGGACGACCTGACGCTGGTGGACCGGATGGGCGATGCGGTCCGCGGTGAGCTCCGGCGCCGCCAGGAGCTGCTGCGGGCGGCGGGCAACCATGCGAGCCTCCGCGACTACGAGCGGGCCCGGGCGGCGGGCGCCCCGCTGCCGGCCCTGCCCTCGCTGGTGCTGGTCATCGACGAGTTCAGCGAACTGCTGGCGGCCAAGCCGGAGTTCATCGACATGTTCCTCCAGATCGGCCGGATCGGCCGGTCCCTCGGGGTGCACCTGCTGCTGGCCTCGCAGCGCCTGGAGGAGGGCCGGCTGCGCGGGCTGGACACGTACCTGTCGTACCGGATCGGCCTGCGGACCTTCTCGGCGGCGGAGTCGCGCACCGCCCTGGGCGTGCCGGACGCGTACCACCTGCCGCCGGCCCCCGGGTCGGGCTACCTGAAGCACGGCACGGAGGAGATGACCCGCTTCAAGGCGGCGTACGTGTCGGGGCCCTGCGGGGCGGGGCCCGGGCCGGCGGCCGGGGCTCCCGGGGAACGGGGGTCTGCGGCGCGGCGGCGGCCGGTGCTGTTCACGGCCGCGCCGGTGCCCGTGCCGGAGGCTGCGGTGGAGGCCGGACCGGAGGCCGCGGCGGTGCTCGTACCGGAGGCCGCGGCGGTGCAGGAGACCGGCTCGGTGCTGGACCTGGTCGTCGCGCAGCTGGCCGGGCAGGGGCCGCCCGCGCACCCGGTGTGGCTGCCCCCGCTGGACGAGGCCCCGCCGCTGGACCGGCTCCTGGAGCAGCTGGAGGACGAGAACCGGGGGCCGGGCGGGCGCGCGCCGGCGGGTGGGCTCGTGGTGCCGCTGGGGGTGGTGGACCGGCCCTTCGAGCAGCGGCGGGAGGTGCTGTGCCGGGACTTCTCGGGGGCGGCCGGACACCTGCTCGTGGTGGGCGGCCCGCAGTCGGGCAAATCGGTGCTGCTGCGCACCCTGGTGTGCGCGTTCGCGCTCACCCGCCCCGCCGCCGAAGTGCAGTTCTACGGGCTGGACTTCGGGGGCGGCGGACTGGCCGCGGTGGCCGGCCTGCCGCACGTGGGCGGGGTGGCCTCGCGGCTGGATCCGGAGCGGGTGCGCCGTACGGTCGCGGAGGTCGCGGGGGTGCTCGCGCGGCGCGAGGAGTGCTTCCGGGCGCACGGGGTGGGCTCCATGGCGGAGCACCGGGGGCGGCGGGCGGCCGGGCAACTGCCCGGCGGGGAATCCTTCGGGGACGTGTTCCTGCTGGTCGACGGCTGGGGCGCGTTCCGTGCGGAGCACGAGGCGCTGGAGCCGGTGGTCGCGGACCTCGCGGCGCGCGGACTGGGCTACGGGGTGCACGTGGTGCTGACCGCCTCCCGCCCGATGGAGGTGCGGGCGGCGCTGAAGGACCAGATCCCGGGGCGCCTGGAGCTGCGGCTCGGCGACCCGCTCGACTCCGACTTCGACCGGCGGACGGCCGCGGCCGTGCCCCAGGGCGCGCCGGGCCGGGGGCAGGTCCCCGAAGGGCTGCACTTCCTCGCCGCCGTGCCGCGCGCGGACGGCCGGGCCGGGGCGGCGGACCTGGCCGGGGCCACCGCCGCGCTGGTGGAGTCCGTACGTGCGGGGCGGCCGGGGCCGGCGGCGCCGGAGGTGCGGCTGCTTCCGCCGCTGCTGCCCGCGGACCGGTTGCCGAAGGGATCCGAGCAGCCGGAGCGCGGGATCGCGATCGGGGTGGGCGAGGCGGACTTGGAGCCGGTGTTCGCCGATTTCGAGACGGACCCGTTCTTCCTGGTGTTCGGCGAGGGCGGGTCGGGGAAGACGGCGCTGCTGCGGCTGATCGCGAAGCAGCTGTCGGAGCGCTATCCGCCCGAGCAGGCGCGGATCGTGGTGGGCGACCTCCGGCGGACCCTGCTGGAGGCGGTCGCCCCCTCGCACCTGCTGGAATACGCGCCGACCGCCGAGGCTCTGGAGATGCACGCGGCGGCGGTGGCCGCGCTGATGCGGAGGCGGGCCCCCGGTCCGGACGTCACCCCGCGGCAGCTGCGGGAGCGCAGCTGGTGGTCGGGCCCGAGGCTGTTCGTGCTCGTCGACGACTACGAGCTGGTCGCCGCCGGGGCCGGCAATCCGCTCGCGGAGCTGGTGGAGCTGCTGCCGTACGCGCGGGACGTGGGCGTCCGCTTCGTCGTGGCGCGCAGTGCGGCGGGGGCGGCGCGGGCCGCGTACGACCCCTTCCTGCAGCGGATGCGGGAGCTGGGGGCGCAGGGGGCGGTGCTGTCCGGGGACCGGGGCGAGGGGGAGCTGCTGGGCGGGGTGCGGGCCGCCGCGATGCCGCCCGGGCGCGGGGTGTTCGTGGCGCGGCGGGGCGGGGGTCCGCTGGTCCAGTTCGGTTGGCTGCCCGAGGAGTGGTCGGGGAAGTACGATGCGTGACAAGGCCGTACGCCTGGCCGCACCGCTCCGCCGAAGGGAAACGCGCTGATGGCTGATGCACGTGAGAAGGACGAGCTGTACGCCCTCGACATCTCCGGGGCCGAGTGGCTCAGCGCGCCCGGTACGGAGGACCACGAGGAGCGGGTCGAGATCGCGCACCTGCCGGGAGGGGCCGTGGCGATGCGGTCCTCGCTGGACCCGGACACCGTGCTGCGGTACACGGAGGCGGAGTGGACGGCCTTCGTACTCGGCGCGCGGGACGGCGAGTTCGACCTGACCTGAGCCGAAGCGGTACGGGAGGGCCCGGTGCGCGCGGTGCGCGTGCCGGGCCCTTGCGCGTGCGCGGGCGGTTGCGGGCGGGGGCTGTGGTTTGCGGGGGGCTGGGGGCGGGGTCAGAGCATGCGGAAGCGGGTGGCGTTGCCGCGGTCGGTGTCCTGGTAGCCGGTGAGGGAGCTGTCGAGGAGGCCGGCGATCGTGCCGAGCTTGGCGTTCATGCCGGCCATCTCGGTCGAGACGGCGTGCTGGATGTCGGTGTACGCGTGCTTCGCCTCGCCCTCCCAGACCGCGGCGGCGGCCTTGACCTGGGCCATCAGCCGGTCGAGCTCGTGGGTGAGGTGGCGGGCGGTGCGGCGCACGTCGTCGGCGGCGGTGGCGACGGTGTCGTAGTTGACGGCGAGCGGCATGGGGGCTCCTCCGGTCGTTCGCGGGGCGGCGCTGCTCGCGGCCCGGTGAGGGTTGGCGGCGGGGTGGACGGCTGGTGGCGCAGGTCGGCGGCCGTGCGGCTGGCGGCTGGCGGCTGGCGGCCGGGCGGACGGCGTACGCGGCCGCTGGTCTCACATGCGGAGGATGGCGCTGGTGTTCGCGGGGGCCGAGGCGGCCGGGCCGGTCTCCGCGGTCGCGGTGACGCGGCGGATGTCGGCGATGCGCTGCTGCTCCTCGGCGCTGAAGCCCTTCACGCTCAGGCGGACGGCCTGTTCCAGCTCGGCCAGCCTGCCCTTGATCTTCGCGAGGTGCTGGTTCACCCCGCGCTGGAGCTGGTCGTACTCCTGGCCGGCCGCGCCCCGCCAGCCCGCCTGGATCCGGTCCACCACGTCGTTCAGGGCGTTGATCCGGCCGGAGAGCTCGGCGTGGAAGGCCGCGATCTCCTCCGCGAGTCTGATCTTGCTGCCTTCGTCGACCTGGAGGTGCATCGCCATGTTCGGTGTTCTCCCGTCATCGCAGGCTGCGGGCAGCCGTGGACCTGCCCGACACCCTAGCCACGGCGCGGCCTTCGCCATCGCCGCGCGTCAACCGGCGTCACGTGCCGAGCGGTCTGCCGGCGGGGCCTCCGCGAACCGCTGCCGCCGGGAGGCGCGTACGGCGGCCGCGGCGCCGGCGAGCGCGGCGAGCAAAGCGGATGTGACTCCCAAGGCGTAGGTGGCGTACCGCACTTGACGGTCCTCGGCGCTCTCTCCGAGGGCGAGCGGGGCCGGTTCGGGGGCCGGGACCGCGGGCGGTGCAGGACCCGGGGCGGGCGCCCGCCCCGGGACCCCCTCGGCGGTCAGGGCGCGTACGGGGTCGATGACGCCCCAGCCGAGGAAGGGGTCGCGGCCGTTGCCCGGGCGCTCGGCGGTCTGCTCGATGCGGGTGATGATCCGGTCCGGGGTCCAGTCCGGGTGCACGGCGTGCAGCAGGGCCGCCACCGCGGCCGCGTACGGGGCCGCGAAGCTGGTGCCGCTGTCCGTGCAGTGGCCGTCGCCGGGGACGGTGGAGACGATGTCCACGCCGGGGGCGGCGACCCCCACGAAATCACCGGTACGGGAGAAGGGCGCGCGCTCGCCCGCCCGGTCGGAGGCGGCGACGGCCAGCACCCCGGCGAGGGAGGCCGGGGCGGTGGGCCCGCGGTGACCGCCGCCGGGGCCGTCGTTGCCCGCCGCGGCGACCACGACCACGCCGTTGCGGACGGCGTTACGGACCGCGGCGGCGAGCGCGGAGGTGCGGGCCAGGGGCTCCTCGGCGTCCTGGGAGACGGTGACCACGTCGGCGCCGCGGGCCACCGCGTGGTCGACGGCCGCGGCCAGGGTGGCGGCGGTCCCGCTGCCGCGGTCGTCGTTCTGCCGGATGGGGATGATCACGGCCTCGGGTGCCAGGCCGACGAAGCCGGTGCCGGGCCGGGGCCGGGCTGCGATCACCCCGGCGACGCGGGTGCCGTGCCCGGTGCGGTCCTCGGTGCCGTCCCCGCCCGGGTCGAGGAAGTCGCGCCCGGCGGCGGTGTCGACGGCCCCGCGCAGCTGCGGGTTGGCCCGGTCCACGCCGGTGTCGATGACGGCCACCTTGACGCCCCGGCCCCTGGTCACCTGCCAGAGCCGGTCGAGCAGGACCCGCTGGAGCGGCCAGGGGCGGCCGGGGGCGAGGTGGGGGGTGGGGAAGGTGCAGGGGGCGGCCGGGGAGTGGGCGCGGACGGGGGCCGGGCCGGTGGTGTGGGTGCGGGCGGCCTCGATGCGGGGCCGGGGGGCCGCGGAGGCTTCCGGGAGGACGGGGGCGAAGGCGAGGGCGAGGGCGAGGGCTGCGGCGAGGGGGAAGGTGCGGGCGCGGGTCGGCGTCGGGGCCGGGGCGGGGGTCGGGGCGGGGGCCGGGGCCCGGCCGCGGGCCGGAGTTCTCGCTGTCACGGGTGGTGCTCCTCACGAACCCTGCGGCCGGCGGGCGCCGTCGGTGTCGAGACGGGGTCCCTTGGCCACGAACTCCGACCATGCGGGCGGTACCGGGACGGGCCGGGTCCGCCGGTAGCCGAGCCGGGTCCGGGCCTCCCCCGCGGTGCCGCCGGGGCCGCCGCCCGGGACGGCGTGGCGCAGTCCCGTGTCGGTCAGCAGGAAGAGCGGGCCGTGCGGGGCGGCGCCCCGGACCTGGGTGTACAGCAGGCCGCTGCCGGGGGTGACGTACGTTCCGGTGCCGGAGGCGGCGGTATCCACGGGGAACCGGGGGCCCGCCCAGGTGCCGAGGGTGGTGCGGCCTCCGGGGCCGGTGTGGAGCAGGAGCGCGCAGACGGTGGTGCGTGCGGCCGGTCCGGCCGCCTCCCCGCCGTTGACCTGTGCGGTCCGCTGCCGGGGCCAGCGGAAGGCGGCGTCGAACGCGCCGTGCGCCGGATCGAGGGACTGCCGGTCCACCTCGCGGGCCCGGCCCTTCATGCGGAGGCTGCCGGTGGCCGGGGCGTGGACCAGCAGCCAGGCCGTGAACGCGCTGACCGGGCGGACGGTGCCGGGCAGGACGACGTAGTACCGCGGTCCGGAACCGGTGGTCGCGCGGAGCACCGTGCCCACCCGGCCCTCGGCTCCGGCGAGGCCAGGGACCTTCGCGTCGGCCCCGGCGACGGCCCCGGCCGGGAGGGCGGGGAAGGCGAGCGGGGTGCCCTCGCGGAGGGTGGCGAGCCAGGCGGCGGTCACGGGCTGGGGGCGCTGCTCGGGCCCGACGAGGGTGTCGAGGAGGGTGGCGCGGTCACGGACCGCCCCGGCGATGCGGTACCGGGTGCCGGCGGAGTCGACCAGGTACGCGGTCCCGTCGGGGCCCTGCACGTGGAGCACCTGCCCGCCGGTGAGCCGGCCGGCCCCGTCGGTACGGCCGGACTCGCGCGCGGCGAACACGAAGGCGGCGGTCCGCACGCCCGGGCCGCCAGGGCTGCCGGGGTGGCCGCCGGGCTGCTGGCAGACGGCCCACCGCTTCGGCGTCCCCGCGTCCGCGGGGGCGGGGAGCCGGTCGGGCGCGTACGGGATGCCGATCACCGGGCCGCGCGGGGGTGAGCCCGCATCGAGCACTTCGTCACTCACACGAATGACACGGTCGGAGTCCCGGGGGGTGAGGACGAGACGGGCGGAGGCCAGGTTGAGGACGGGGTGCAGGTGCGGGCGGCCACCGGTGTCCAGGACCACGTAGCGGGTGGTCGAGGCGGTGCCGACGAGGACCCCGGCCCCCGGCTCGTCCCAGCCCGGCGGGGCCTGCGGGCGCAGCATCCCCCAGGCGCCGTGCCCCGCGAGGAGCAGTGCGGCGGCGACCAGCCCGGGCAGGACGGCGCGCAGCGGCCGGGGCGCGCCGTCCTCCGCGCCGCCGGGGGCGCCGGGGTGCAGGAAGGCGGCCACCGTCCGCCGCTTCGCGAAGGTGTACGCGCTGAGCTCGTCGCGCCGTGCTGCCATGGCCACCCGATCTTGTCTCTAACATGCCGGTCCGGTACGGGGGTTCCGGCCGAGGGTTCCACACGGTGAAGGGGAGATGCGCCATGCGCACCAGCGCAGCCGAGCCGCGCGGCCAGGCCGTTTCGCCCCGTGCGGCGGCGCGGGCGGGGCGGTTCGGGCCGTTCCGTCTGCACCAGGTGGTGCTGCTGGAGCTGGCGGCCGCGGTCCCGGTGCTCGCGGCTCCGGCGGGGCCGCGGGCACGGGGCGCCGCGGGTGCGGTGGCGGCGGTCCTGGTGGTGCTCGCGGTGGCGCGCCCCCGGCGCCGCTCGCTGTCCGAATTCGCCGTGTCCTGGCTGGAGTTGCGGGGCAGGCGGCGCCGGGCGGCGGCCGTGCCGGTACCCGCGGGGACCGGGACAGGGCTGGTCCCGGTGGTGGAATGCGCGCCTGCGCTGCGTACGCAGTCCTACGGCGGGCGGGGGCGGCGGCCGGTCGGGATGATCGGCGACGGCACCTTCCTGACGGCACTCGTACGGGTGGACGCCGATCCCGGCACGAGGGCGCTGCGTGCCGAACGGTCTGCCCGGCCACTGCCGTTGGCCCTGCTGCGCGCGGCGCTGGAGACGGACGGGATCCGGCTGGAGTCCGTACAGCTGGTGCAGCACAGCCGGCCGGCGCCCGCGCCGCACCTGCCGCCGCAGTCGATGGCGGCGGTCAACTACCTGCCGTTGCAGGCACGTACGGGCTCTCCGGCGGTACGGCTGACGTGGATCGCGTTGAAGCTGGACCCGTCCGCGTGCCCCGAGGCGGTGGCGGCGCGCGGGGGCGGGGCGGCGGGGGCCCGGCGGTGCCTGGTGCGGGCGGCGGACCAGCTGGCGAGCCGGCTGACGGGGGCGGGGTTCCGGGCCGTGGTCCTCACGGAGGAGGAGCTGACGGCGGCCCTGGCCACCTCCGCGGGCACGGATCCGCGGGCGGCGGGCGGCCGGGAGGGGGCGGGCGCGCCCTTGCGGGCGGCTGCGCCGGTGCGGGCGGCTGCGCCGGTGCGGGCGGCCGCGCCGGTGCGGCGCACCGACGAGTCGGCCCGCAGCTGGCGCTGCGACGACCGGCGGCACACCACGTACTGGGTGGCGCGGTGGCCGCAACTCGGGGGCGGATGCGCAGGGTTGCCGCAGTTCGTCGCGCTCCTCACCTCGGTTCCGGCCCTGGCCGCGAACTTCAGCCTGACCCTGGCCCCGGCCGGCCGCCGCGAGGTGGCCCTGACCGGCCACGTCCGGATCACCGGCCGCAACGATGAGGAACTGGACGCATCGGGACGGCAGTTGGAACGCATCGCGCGCGGAGCGGGGGCGGGACTGGTCCGGCTGGACCGCGAGCAGGCACCCGCGGCACTGGCCTCGCTGCCGCTGGGCGGCACGCGGTGAGGCCCGCGGGCCGGTGGCGCCTCCCCGCGCGGCTCCCCCGGCGGCGGGCGGGAGCGTACGGCCCGGGCCCGCTGGGACCGCGCGTACCGGGCCGGCACCTCGTAGCGGCGGCGGAGCTGGACGCGCTGGCGGTGCCGGTCGGGGACGACGGCGTGGTGATCGGGGTGGACGACCGGGGCCGGCCCGCGGTCCTGGGCCTGATCCGGCCGACCCCGTACGAGGTGGCCCTCGTCGGCGGACTGTGGACGGCGCAGGTGCTGGCGCTGCGGACGGCGGCCACGGGTGCCCGGGTGGCGGTGGAGACGGGCCGCGCACCTGACTGGGCTGCGCTGGCGCAGGCCGCGGGCGGCGGGCGGCCGTGCGTGACCCTGCACGAGCCGGGCCGCGTACCGGCCCAGGACGCGTCGGTGGGCGGCCCGGCCCTGGTGATCCGCGACTGCGGGGCGCGGCCGCCGCGGGGGCGGCTCGCGGCGGGCCCCTGGCAGTCGGTCCTGACCCTCCTCCCGTACCTGGCCCCGGAGGGCCTGCGCCTGCTGACGCGCTCCTCGCTGGCGGGCGTACAGCAGGTGTCCCCGGCGGAGGCGGCCGAGGTCGCCCGCGCCCTGTCCCTCCCCCGCGCCACCGCAGACGCCCTCCCCACGCTCACCGACGGCGTCACCCTGTGGTGCACCCCCCACGACCACCGCTTCGTCCTGACGGACCCGACCCGAACGGAATCCGCCTTCCTGGGCCCGGCCCGACGGCTGGACTAGCGCCTGCGGTTCGGCGCGTTGCCCGCGGGACGGTTGGCCGCCCCGCGGGTGAACTCTCTTGCGCGGCCGCCGCGAGCGGGGCCGCCGCGGCCTCGTCCTGCGCGGGGACGTGCCGTTGTGCCCGCCGTGTGACGGCTCGGTGGAGTCCGGCGCGGGTGGGCCGGACCCGATTAGGCTGGCCGTGGGCGCGCCGCCCTCGGGCGGGGTGCCGGTACGCGAGTCGACCAGGAGGACGATTGACCGGCGATCGGAACGAGAACCGCGGCGGAGCCTGGGACATCCCGCCGGATCAGTCCGATGCGGAACGGGAGGCGGCGGGCGAGTTCACCATGCCGGCCTGGTACACGCAGAACGCCTCGGCGCCGGACGCCCCGGTCATCCCGGGCCTGCCGCCCGGCAGCGGCTTCCGGCGCTGGCCCACCCCGGCTGCGGAGCAGCAGAACACGGCCGAGGGGTCCGCGGCCCCCTGGGACCTGCCGTACGGGCCTGCGGGCGATGGGGACACGGCGGGCGGAGAGGACCGCAACCCGGGGCCGCGATCGCGACCGCTGGTGATCACGGACGCGCCGTTGCCGCCCTCGGGCGAAGGTGAGGGCGAGGGCCACGGCGCGGCGGACGCCCGCGGGCCCGCGCTCGGGGGTCCGTTGCCTGCCACCGAGGACGCCGTGCCGGGTGCGGTCCCCTCGCGCCTGGTGGAACCGACGCCCCACGAGCCGGTGCAGGGAGGGTTTTCCGGCACCGGGGGCCATGCGCCCGAGTCCGGGCAGCTCCTGCCGGCGGGCGGTGCCGGGGCGCCTGCCGCGGACCCGGCTCCCGGGCCCACGTCGGCCCCGGCCGTCGAAGACGTACGGGAAGGGGCCGCGCACGTCCCCGATCCAGTGCCCTCGTACGGCCCACCGACCACGGGCCGCGCCACCCCGCCGCCGCACCACGAACCGGGATCAAGCCCCGCGATCCCGCCGCCGGATCCGCTCCCGCCGCAGCCGCAGGCAGCGCCCGGCGCGTTCGCTGTGCCCTCCGATGTCGTGGCGCCCCCGGCGCCGGGCGCGATGTCCGGGCGGCCGCCCCTGTCCGTTCCGTCCGCGCCGGAGACGGGTGCCGAACCACAGGACGCCGTACCGGTTCCGGTTCCGGCTCCGGGCAGCGCCCGCCTCTCCCCGCCGGGCACCGGCCCCGTACCGGCCCCGGTCACCGGGGCCCGGCCGGGCCCCGGCACGCAGGACGCAGCACCGGCACCGGCCGAAACCGGCCATCGGCCGCCCGGTGTCAGCCAGGTCCCACCGGACGCCACACCCGCCCTGCCCCCAGCACTCCACCCGCCGCAGGGCACCATCGCCGTCCCGCAGGACTCCGCACCGTCCCCGTCCGCGGCCCCGTCCCCCGGCGCAACACCCCACACCCCGCCGGGCATGGGCGACCTCCCGCAGGACGCTGCGCCGGTGCAGGTCGTGCCCGCGGCACCCGTTTCCCTGGCCGACGGCGAGGCCGTGCCGCAGGACGCCGTGCCGCCCGGTTACGTGCCGGACGCCGTTGCGGACGAGGGGCCCCGGCCCGGGGATCTGGTGTCTCCGCCGACCATGCGGATTCCGCCGGTCGTCCCCGCGGGTCCCGTGCCCTCGGCCGGGGCGGGCGCTGCGGGCGCTGACGGTGTGGCCGCGAACGGACTCCCGCCGGTGAGTGTGCAGGTACCCCCTGCGCCCCAGGCGCCGCAAAGGCAGCCCGTACCGCCGGTCGTGCCGTCGGCGCCCGCCCCGCCCCTCCCGGCACCCCCGGCGCCGGGGGAGGCCGTGCCCACGGCCGGGGTGGCTGCGTCCGGCAGCGAGGACCGGCCGGTGGACGGGCTGCCTCCGGCGGGGGCCGTGTGGGGTGCCCCCGCCCCCGCCTCCGACCCCGTCGCGGGCCCGGCGCCCGCACCTCCCGGGGCAGGCGTTCCGGGCACGGAGGGCGTGACCGGGGGCGTGCTGCCCGCCGGAAACGCACCGCTGCCCGCCCCGGCTCCGCCGGCGCCCCCCGCTCCCCCGGCCCCCGGGCAGCCCGTACCGCCGGTCGTGCCCCCGCCGCCCGCCGCGGTTCCGGGTGCCGCCCCCGCCGCCGGGGTGCCCTGGTACCCGCAGCCGACGGCCGGTGGGCAGGCCGGTGGACACTGGCCGCAGGGCGGCGGGGCCGCCGTGCCCGCGGGGTACGGGCCGGGGCAGCAGCCGTACCCGCACGCGCCCGGGGGCGGGGCGCCGCTCGGTTACACGGCCAACGTGGAGCTCTCCTCCGAGCGGCTGCTGCGGGGCAAGCAGAAGCCGCGCAGCAGCCGGGGCGGGGCCGCCGGGGGCGGGCTGTTCCGGTTCGGCGGCAAGGCCGCCGAGGCCGAGCGGCGGCGGAAGTTGGAGCTGATCCGCACGCCGGTGCTGTCCTGCTACCGCATCGCCGTCATCAGCCTCAAGGGCGGCGTGGGCAAGACCACGACCACCACCGCCCTCGGCGCGACCCTCGCCACCGAGCGGCAGGACAAGATCCTCGCGATCGACGCGAACCCGGACGCCGGCACCCTCGGCCGCCGGGTCCGCCGCGAGACCGGCGCGACCATCCGGGACCTGGTGCAGGCGATCCCGCACCTCAACTCGTACATGGACATCCGGCGGTTCACCTCCCAGGCCCCCTCGGGGCTGGAGATCATCGCCAACGACGTGGACCCGGCCGTCTCGACCGCCTTCAACGACGAGGACTACCGCCGGGCCATCGACACGCTGGGGAGGCAGTACCCGGTCATCCTCACGGACTCCGGGACCGGGCTGCTCTACTCCGCCATGCGCGGGGTCCTGGACCTCGCCGATCAGCTGATCATCATCTCCACGCCCTCCGTGGACGGGGCCAGCAGCGCGAGCACCACGCTCGACTGGCTGTCCGCCCACGGCTACGCCGAGCTGGTGGGCCGCTCCCTGACCGTCATCTCGGGGGTCCGCGAGACCGGCAAGATGATCAAGGTGGACGACATCGTGCACCACTTCCGGACCCGCTGCCGCGGGGTGGTCGTCGTGCCGTTCGACGAGCACCTGGCCGCCGGCGCGGAGGTGGACCTCGACATGATGCGGCCCAAGACGCGCGAGGCCTACTTCGAGCTCGCGACTCTGGTGGCCGAGGACTTCACCCGCGCCCAGCAGGCGAAGGGCATCCCGCAGTGGGGAGCGCCCCCGGGCGTGCCCGTACCGGGGATGCCCGCACCGGGGATGCCCGTACCCGGAACGCCCGGGGCGCCCGTGCCCGGACCCGCGTACCCCGCCGCCGACGGCCCGTACGCCCCGCCACCGGCGCACCCGGCACACCCCGCGCAGCCGGCGCCGCAGCAGCCGTACGCCGCTCCCCAGAGCCCGTACCAGCCGCCGCAGGCACCGCAGACACCCCAGGCGCCGCAGCCGCCGCCCCACCACCCCTGACGGACGACGAGGGCCCGCGTCCCGGTCCACCCGGACCGGAGACGCGGGCCCTCGCCCATCCGTCATACGGACACGTGCCGCCGGGCCCCGCATCGGAAGGCCGCCTGCCGCAAGGCCACGTGTCGCACGAGCACGCGTCAGCGCCCCGCGTCGTACGCCGCCGTCAGCTCGCGCGACTGCTTCACGTCGTCCGCGATCGCCTCCAGCAGCCCTTCCAGGGACTCGAACTTCGCCATCCCGCGCACGTACGCGAGGAAGTCGACCGTGACGTGCTGCCCGTACAGGTCCAGGCCCACGCGGTCGATCGCGTACGCCTCCACCGTCCGCTCCTTGCCGTCGAACTGCGGGTTTGTGCCGACCGAGATGGCCGCCGGCATCCGCTCGCCGCCCGCCGTCAGCCAGCCCGCGTACACGCCGTCCGCCGGGATGGCCGTGTGCGGCAGGGTCTCGACGTTCGCGGTCGGGTAGCCGAGCTCGCGGCCGCGCTGCGCCCCGCGCACCACGACCCCCTCGACGCGGTGCGGCCGGCCCAGGATCTCGGCGGCGCCCGTGACATCCCCCTCGGCGACGAGCCTGCGGGTCAGCGTGGACGAGAACGGCGCGCCGCCCCCGGCCTCGCCGTGCGCGAACAGGTCGATGACCTCGACCTCGTAGTCGTACGTCTCGCCCATCTCGGCGAGGTACTCCGTGGTGCCCGCGGCCCGGTGGCCGAAGCGGAAGTTGGGGCCCTCGATGACCACCTTGGCGTGCACCGCCTCGACGAGCACCTTCACGATGAAGTCGGAGGGGGACAGCTGCGAGAACTCGGCCGTGAACGGCAGGATCAGGAGCGCGTCCACGCCCAGCTCGGCCATGAGTTCGGCGCGGCGGTGGTGCGGGGCGAGCAGGGGCGGGTGGCTGCCCGGCCGGACGACCTCGCTCGGGTGCGGGTCGAAGGTGACGACGACGGACGGCAGGCCCAGTTCGCGGGCGCGGGCCACGGCCCGGCCGATGATCAGTTGATGGCCCCGGTGCACGCCGTCGTAGGAGCCGATGGTGACGACGCTGCGTCCCCAGTCCTGGGGGATGTCCTCCAAGCCACGCCAGCGCTGCACTGTGACCGCTCCTCGCCCGAACCCTGTAGTGATGCCTGATCCCGTGGTGCGCAACCCCGTATGCCGTGATGACGCAGGACTAAGACTGCCATGTCCCTGGTCCCGGGCACTCATCGGTATCGGGCCGGCGCCCGGCCCGCCGACCCCCGCGAAGGTCTACGGCGTGCGCCGTGCGCCGGGCCCCGGCACCGCCGCCCACTCGCGCGGCCGGGCCGCCGGCCGGCCCGCGGTGAGGGCGGCGAACCCGGGCACCTTGCACTCCAGCTCCACCAGGCGGCGGTCCAGGACGGCCGCGCCCTCGGGGGTGCGCAGGAGCAGCTGCGCGATACGGCGCACCAGCGCGCGGGTCGCCTCCGCACCTCGCGCCGGGGCGTGCCGGGCGGCCGCGCAGAGCAGGGCGTCGAGTGCGCCGAGGTCCTCCGCACGCGCTCCACCGGACTCCGGCGGGCCGGCGGACAGGACGGCGAACAACTCGGCGAGGAGCTCGGCCCGCAGGGGCTCCGCCTCCTCGGTGCCGGGCGCGGCGAGTACGGGGGCCAGCGCGCGGCAGACCCCCGCCGGCCGGTCCCGCAGCAGGTCCGCCACGAGCGGCAGGAGCGTGTCGCGGGCGGCGGGGCCGTGGCCGAGGCGGCGCTCGACGAAGTCGGCCGCGGCCGCGGCGGTCCCGGGGAGGCCGGCGCTGCGGAGGAGGTGCTCGTGGACGAGGGCCGCGGCCCGGCGGGCCGGGACGGGCCCCGTCACGTCGGCGAGGGCGCGCAGCACCGCGGCGGCGGGGCCGGGTGCCGCGGGCCCGCCGGGACCCGGCCCCGCTCCCGCACCGGGTCCCGTTCCCGCTTCCGCTGCGGTTCCCGCTTCCGCTTCGGTTGCCGCTTCCGCTCCGGTTCCCGTTTCCGTTCCGGCGGGGGCGGCCAGCCGCTGCCGGAAGGCGGCGAACACCGGTTCGGGGTGGGTGGGCAGGGCGGCGGCCAGCGCGTCGGGCGGCAGCCGGGGGTCGCCGGCCGCGAACCGCTCCAGGGCCGCCGGCAGGTGCTGGTCCCGGGTCTCGGGGTCGCGGACCAGCAGGGCGAGGGCGGCGCCGTGCAGGGAGCCGTCGCCGGGACGGGCGAGCAGGGCCAGCGCGGCCCGGCGCAGCAGCTTTCGGTCGCCGGGGGTGCGGGCGTGCCGGGCGGTCACCGGTCCGTAGAGTGCGGCCGCGACCCGGCGTTCGGGGCGGGGGTCGCGGGACCAGCGGTCCACGGCCCGGCACAGCGCGGCGGGCTCCTCCTCGGCGAGCGCGGCCAGCAGTTCGTCGGCCCGGCGGTGGGCGCATCCGACCAGGGTCTCGGTGAGTTCGTCCAGGGCGAGACCGCGGTGGGTGTGCAGCAGGGCCTGGGCGGCAGTGGCCACCGTGGCACCGGGGCGGGCGCGCAGCGCCCGCTCGTCGCCGAACCACCGGCAGAGCAGCGGCTGAACGGCCTGCGGATCCCGCCGCAGCCGACGCGCAGCGGCCTCGATGAACCGGTCCCCCGGCCCGCCGGGGTCCCCCGGCCCGCCGGCCGACGCGGCCGTCTGCCCGGCCGCCTGCGCCGCCGCCTGCCCCGCACCCGCATCCGCCCCCGCACCGGGAGTCGGCCGGCCGGCACCGGCACAGCCCTCCGCCCGGAGTCGGCCTGCGTCACCGTCCCGGGCGGCCGGGCCGGTCCCGCCCCAGCCGGTCCCCCCGCGGCCGCGGCCGCCTCCGGAGGCCTCGCCCTCGCCGGGGCGACCGCCGCCGTCGGCACCCGGCCCGGCGCCACCGCCCGCACTGCCGTGCAGACCCGCTGCCGAGCCAACCCCCGTACCCGCCCCCGCGGAACCGGACCCCGCACCCGCACCCGCCCCCGCCTCCCGCGCCCCCGGATCGCACGGCAGCAGCCGGCGGAGCAGGTCGAGGCGGGTGTCCTCGGAGACGGGGAGGCGGTTCCAGAAGGTGCCGCCGAACCGGCCGGGGCCGGACTGCGCCACGTACTCCGCCAGGGCGTGCAGCACCGGCAGGTACGGTTCGGCGTCCGCGCAGCGGAGCAGCACCTCGCGCAGCAGCCGGGCGGCCCACCAGTCGCCGTCCGCGCCCGCGCCCCGCTGGAGGGCGGCGACCAGCCCCATGAGGTGGCCGCCGAGCCGCCCGCGCGCCGCCTCCCCCAGCAGTCCCTCGGTCACGACCCCCACCCGCTCCCGGGCCACGGGCAGGACGGGCCCCCCGGTCCCCGCCCCCTCCGGCTCCCCCGCCGCGGCGACGACTCCCCCGTCCCCGTGCACCAGCGCCGCCAGGGCCGCCGGCACGTCCAGGTGGCGGCCCTGGAGCCAGTCCGCCAGTTCCTCGTGGCCGAAGCGGTAGCCCGGCCCGGCCGGGGTCAGGACCCCCTCGGTGAGCACGGCCGAGGCCCAGCCGGTGCGCCAGGGGAACAGTTCCTCGAAGCCCGCCCGGTCCAGCGCGCCCTGGCCCGGCCCGAGGCAGCGCCGGGCCGCCTCGTGCAGCCGGGCCGAGACCCGCGCGGCCAGCCGTCGTACCGCGGTGCCTCCGGGCGGCGAGGGCTCCTGCGCCGCCAGCCGGACGGCGGTGCGCAGGCATACGAGGTCCAGGTACGCCGCGAACACCTCGGCGCGGTCCGGGCGACCGCCGGTCGCCCCCGCCGCCCGCAGCTCGGCGAGGAGCCGCAGGGTGAGCGGGTGTGCCGCGTCCGCGCCGGACAGGATGCCCTCGGGGATCCCGTACCGGTCCCGGGCGGCGGCCGCCTGCGCCGGGGCCAGCCCGCCGAGGCGTACCGCCCCGGGCAGCCCGCGGACCGGCCGGGCGGGCCGGTGCAGCGACTCGGGCGGGTGGCACGGCGCCGCCCGCTCCCAGTGCTCCGTCCGGCAGCCCGTGATCAGGCGCGCGCCCGCCTCCCGGAGCCAGTGCGCGGTCCCGGCCGACCACTCCGGCAGCCGGTGGGCGAGGGCCGGGGGCATCTCCTCGGGGCCGTCGAGGAGGACGAGCAGGGGCCGGCCGGCGGCCCGGGCCAGGGCGGCGACCTGCTCGGGGGTGGCCCCGGCCGGGTCTCCCTCGGCCCCGGAGGCGGCGAGGATGCGGCCGGCGGCGCCGAGCGCCCTCGCCACCGCGTCGGCCACCGAGCCGTCCGCGGCGAGCAGGTCGGCGCCGCGCAGCCAGACGGTGGGGGCGGGTTCCGGGCCGCGGGCCCGGCGGGCGGCGAGCGCTGCGAGTTCGGTGGTGCGCCCGGTGCCCGGGTCGCCGACGAGGGCGAGCACGGCGGCCTCCGCGCCGGTCTCGAATACGGCGAACTCCCGTGTGATGTCGGGCCGTTCGACCGGTTCGGGCCAGCTCCGGGGGGTGCCCGCGTAGCCGATGGAGGTGCCGATGCAGGTGCCGGTCAGCTGGAGGGCGCCCGCGAGGTTGAGGTCGCTGCCGTAGCAGGGGACGGTGGCCGCGTTGCGGGCCAGGAGGGCGGCCAGCTCCCCGCCGGGGTCCGCGGCCGCCGGCGCCCGCAGCGCGAGGGCGAAGGCGGCCGGACGGTGCTCCGCGTCGAGAGCAGTGCCCAGCACCGCGAGCACCGCTCCGGTCCGGGAATCGAGGACGGGGCCCCCGCAGGCCTCGCCGCCCCGCTGCACGGCGTCCCGGCCGTCCGTCCCGATGGCCAGCGCCAGCACCCCGGCCGGCTCGTGGCGGCGGCCGTCCGCGGTGTACGAGGCCCGGGCCGGGCCCAGCACCCGAGCCTGCCGCCAGCCCCGCGCGGCCAGCCGTACGTACGTTCCGGGCGCGATGCCCGGGCGCGGGCCCACCGGCAGCGGGCGCACCCCGAGCCCGTCCGTCCGTACGAGCGCCAGCCCCGCCCCCGGCAGGGCCGTGACCGCGTCCGCCCCGGCCCGGCAGGTCCGCTCCCCCGCCCCGTGCAGCACCAGGAGGTCCAAACCGGCGACGGCCTCGTGGGCGGTGACCACCGTGCCGAGGCCGTCCGCGACGAAGCCGCTGCCCCGCGGCCGTCCGGCGCCGTCGCAGATCCTGACCAGCCCCGCCACCGGTTCCGCCGTCGGCCCCGCCATCGGCCCGTTCTCCGCCATGCCACCCGCCACGCCACGCCACCGCCCTGCCCGACAAGAGCAAGACCGTAGGTCGGTGATGATCAGCGGGTACAGAACGCGTCCCCGATGCGCCCCCTTGCGCTCCCTCCATTCACTCCGAGCGCCTGCTCGGTCGGGTGAATAGCGGGGGTCGGATGGATAGACACCGTGCGGGGGAAAAGAGGGGGGAGCCAGGGGGGCGGGGGGAGCGTGGGGGGGGGGGGGGGGGAGAGGGGGGGGGGTTCCCCCCCCCCCCCCCCCCAAAACCAAAAACCCACCAAAAACCAACAACAACCA
>NZ_JBVIDV010000022.1:78708-132382 GCF_055572195.1 Streptomyces sp. NPDC030809 | reverse complement strand
CGTAGGGGGGGGGGGGGGGGGGGGGGGGGGGGGGGGGGGGGGGGGGGGGGGGGGGGGGGGGGGGGGGGGGGGGGGGGGGGGGGGGGGGGGGTTTCCCCCCCCCCCCCCCCACGGCAGCCCGGACACGCGACCGCCCGGGCCCCGGCGGCCCGCGAACGGGCGGCCGGTCCCGGGCGGACACGGAACCTGCGGACGGGCGGCGGACCGGTCCCGAAGACGGGCACCCGGACCGCCGGGACCCGCCGGACGGGCTCGCCGGCCGGGAAACCCGTGTCGCCGGTCACGGAGGCCGTGGCAGCGAAGGCCCTGTCCGGCAGCCCTGCCGACGAAGACCCTGTCGGCGAAGCCCCGCCGACGAAAGGCCCGCCGGCGAAAGGCCCGTCAGACGGTGGACCCGTCAGACGAACACCGCGAGCGACTTCGCCTTGCCGCCCTTGCTCTCGACCAGGGCCAGCAGCCGCCCGCCGGGACCGAAGACCGCGACCGGCCCGGAGGTGTACTCGTCCGGCATCTCCAGCCGCACCCCGTTCCCGAGCAGCCGGGCCCGCTTCTCGTCGAGGTCCCAGCGCGGGTAGGCCGCGGCGGCCGCCTCGCCGATCGGCATGACGGTCAGCTCCTCCTGGAGCTGGTCCAGGGTGCGGGCCTTGTCCAGCTTGTACGGGCCCACCCGGGTGCGCCGCAGCGCCGTCAGGTGGCCGCCCACGCCCAGGTCCGCGCCGAGGTCGCGCGCGATGGCCCGGATGTAGGTGCCGCTGGAGCAGACCACGGAGACCACGAGGTCGACGACCTTGGTGCCGTCCTCGGCCTCGGCCTCGCGCATGTCGTAGACGTGGAACGAGGAGATCGTGACCGGCCGCGCCGGGATCTCGAAGTCCTCGCCGTCCCGCGCCCGCTTGTACGAGCGCACGCCGTCGATCTTGATGGCGCTGACCTTGGACGGGACCTGCATGATCTCGCCGGTCAGCTTCGCGATCCCCGCGTCCACGGCCTCGCGGGTGATCCCGGAGGCGTCGGCGGACGAGGTGATCTCGCCCTCGGCGTCGTCGGTCAGCGTGTTCTGGCCGAGCCGGATCGTGCCGAGGTACTCCTTCTCGGTCAGCGCGAGGTGGCCGAGGAGCTTGGTGGCCTTCTCGACGCCGAGCACGAGCACGCCCGTGGCCATGGGGTCGAGGGTGCCCGCGTGGCCGACGCGGCGGGTCTTGGCGATCCCGCGCATCTTGGCCACCACGTCGTGCGAAGTGAAGCCGGACGGCTTGTCGACGATGACAAGGCCGTCCGGAGTCTTCGTCCTGTCGGTGCTCATTCTGCGGTGTCGTCCTCGCCCGGCTTCTTGTACGGGTCGGCTTCGCCGGCGTACGTGGCGCCCGAGGAGGCCTGCCGCACCTGGGCGTCGGAGGCGCGCGCCTGGTCGAGGAGGTCCTCGATGGTCTTCGCGGTCTCCGGGAGGGCGTCCGCGACGAAGGTCAGGGTGGGCGTGAACTTGATGCCCGCCGCCTGGCCGACCGCCGAGCGCAGCATGCCCTTGGCGCTCTCCAGGCCCTTGGCCGCGGCCGCCCGCTCCTCGTCGTCGCCGTAGACCGTGTAGAAGACCGTGGCCTCCCGCAGGTCGCCGGTGACGCGGGTGTCCGTGATCGTCACGTGGGAGCCGAGACGCGGGTCCTTGATACCGCGCTGCAGCTTCTGGGCGACCACCTCCCGGATGAGGTCCGCCAGCTTCTTCGCCCGCGCGTTGTCGGCCACTGGTCCGTCTCCTTCTTTCCTTGCATTCAGTCTTCATCACCGTGGAGCCGCCGTCGCACCGACAGCAGTTCCACTTCCGGACGCGCCGCGACCAGCCGCTCGCAGCGGTCCAGCACGTCCGATACAAACCCGGCGTCCCCCGAGACCAGCGCGACCCCCAGCCGGGTCCTGCGATGGAGGTCCTGGTCGCCCACCTCGGCCGCGCTCACAGAGAACTTGCGCTGGAGCTCGGCGACGATGGGCCGCACGACGGAGCGTTTCTCCTTCAACGAATGGACGTCGCCGAGGAGCAGATCGAAGGACAGAGTCCCCACGTACATGCAGTTCCGGATGTCCCGCCGGTTCGGGTTCGGTGGCCTGCCAGCCAGCGCGTGGCAGGGACACCAGAACCGTACACGCAACGGCCGGGGCCGATCGACGGAAATTCCGCCGACCGGCCCCGGTCACGACACGGTACGAACCGCCACGCGTCAGCCGCGCGGCTTCTCGCGCATCTCGTACGTCGCGATGACGTCGTCGATCTTGATGTCGTTGAAGTTTCCGAGGTTGATACCGCCCTCGAAGCCTTCGCGGATCTCGGTGACGTCGTCCTTGAAGCGGCGCAGACCGGAGATGGTGAGGTTCTCGGCGACGACCTTGCCGTCGCGGAGCAGGCGCGCCTTGGTGTTGCGCTTGACCTCGCCCGACCGGACCAGGACACCGGCGATGTTGCCCAGCTTGGACGAGCGGAAGACCTCGCGGATCTCCGCCGTGCCGAGCTCGACCTCTTCGTACTCCGGCTTGAGCATGCCCTTGAGGGCCGCCTCGATCTCCTCGATGGCCTGGTAGATCACCGAGTAGTACCGGACGTCGACGCCCTCGCGCTCCGCCATCTGCGCGGCACGGCCGGCCGCACGGACGTTGTAGCCGATGACGATGGCGTCGGAGCCCATGGCCAGGTCGATGTCCGACTCCGTGACCGCACCGACACCGCGGTGCAGGACGCGGATGTCGACCTCTTCGCCGACGTCCAGCTGGAGCAGGGACGACTCCAGGGCCTCGACCGCACCGGACGCGTCGCCCTTGATGATGAGGTTGAGTTCCTGGACCAGACCGGCCTTGAGCACCTTGTCGAGGTCCTCGAGGGACACCCGGCGGGTGCGCTTGGCGAAGTTGGCGTTGCGCTCGCGCGCCGCGCGCTTCTCGGCGATCTGGCGGGCCGTGCGGTCCTCGTCCACGACGAGGAAGTTGTCGCCGGCGCCGGGGACGTTGGTGAGACCCAGGACCAGGACGGGGGTCGACGGACCCGCTTCCTCGACGTTGTTGCCCTTGTCGTCGAGCATCGCGCGGACGCGGCCGTACGCGTCGCCGACGACCATCGTGTCGCCGATGCGGAGGGTACCGCGCTGCACCAGGACGGTGGAGACGGCACCGCGGCCGCGGTCGAGGTGGGACTCGATCGCAATACCCTGCGCGTCCTGCTCCGGGTTGGCCCGCAGGTCGAGCGAGGCGTCGGCGGTGAGGACCACGGCCTCCAGCAGGGAGTCGATGTGCAGACCCTGCTTGGCGGAGATGTCGACGAACATGGTGTCGCCGCCGTACTCCTCGGCCACCAGGCCGTACTCGGTCAGCTGACCGCGCACCTTGACCGGGTCGGCGCCCTCGACGTCGATCTTGTTGACCGCGACCACGATCGGCACGTCGGCCGCCTTGGCGTGGTTCAGGGCCTCGATCGTCTGCGGCATGACACCGTCGTTGGCCGCCACCACGAGGATCGCGATGTCGGTCGACTTGGCACCGCGGGCACGCATGGCGGTGAACGCCTCGTGACCCGGGGTGTCGATGAAGGTGATGCGGCGCTCTTCGTCGTTGACCTGGGTGGAGACCTGGTAGGCACCGATGTGCTGGGTGATGCCGCCGGCCTCGCCCGCGACCACGTTGGTCTTGCGGATCGCGTCGAGGAGTCGGGTCTTTCCGTGGTCGACGTGACCCATGACGGTCACGACCGGCGGACGCGGCACGAGGAACTCCTCGCCGCCCTCGTCCTCGCCGAACTCGATGTCGAAGGACTCGAGCAGCTCGCGGTCCTCCTCCTCCGGGCTGACGATCTGAACTTCGTAGTTCATCTCGCCCGCGAGGAGCTGGAGGGTCTCGTCGGAGACGGACTGCGTGGCAGTGACCATCTCGCCGAGGTTCATCATGACCGCGACCAGCGACGCCGGGTTGGCGTTGATCTTCTCCGCGAAGTCGGTGAGGGACGCACCGCGCGACAGGCGAACGGTCTCGCCGTTGCCGCGGGGCAGCATCACGCCGCCCACGGACGGGGCCTGCATGGCCTCGTACTCCTGGCGCCTCTGACGCTTCGACTTGCGGCCGCGACGGGCCGGACCGCCGGGACGGCCGAAGGCACCCTGCGTGCCGCCACGGGCACCCGGGCCGCCGGGACGGCCGCCGAAGCCGGGACGGCCACCGCCGCCGGCACCCGCCGGACCGCCGCCGAAGCCGCCGCCGCCGGGACGCGGGCCGCCGAAGCCGCCACCGCCGCCGGGACGGGCGCCCGGACCGGCCGGACGGCCGGCGAAGCCGCCGCCGGGACGACCGGCACCGCCGGGACGGCCGGCACCCGCGGGACCGCGGCCGCCGCCACCGGGGCCACCGCCGGGGCGGGGGCCGGCAGCCGGACGCTGCGGCATCATGCCGGGGTTCGGACGGTTGCCGCCGGGGGCACCGCCGGGACGCGGGGCACCGCCCTGCGGACGCGGCATGCCGGCCGGCGAGGGACGGGGACCGCCCTGGCCGGGACCCTGCGGACGGGGACCGCCCTGGCCGGCGCCCTGCGGACGCGGACCGCCCTGGCCGGCGCCGGGGGCGCCGGGGCGCGGCGCGCCGCCGGGACGGGGCGCCTGCGGGCGCGCCATGCCGGTGGAGCCGCCGGACGTGAAGGGGTTGTTGCCCGGACGCGGGCCCGCGGGACGGGCACCGGGACGCGGAGCCTGGGCGCCACCCGGACGGGGGGCCTGGGCGCCGGGGGTCGCACCGCCGGCCGGACGCGGAGCGCCGGGACGGGCACCGGGCTGGCCGGGAGCCGCGGGACGCGGACCCGGGGTGGCACCGGCCGGACGCGGGGCCGCGGGGGCCGCCGGGGGCGCGGTGAACTGGGGCGCGGCCGGAGCCGGAGCCGCCGGGGCGGGCTTCGGGGCCGGAGCCTTCGGGCCGGGACGCGGGCCGGGGGCGGCCGGGGTCACCGGGGCGGCTGCGGGGGCCTCGGCAGCGGCCGGCTTGGGGGCCGGGGCGCCGGGCTTCGGGGCAGCGGGACGTGCCGCGGCGGCCGGGGAGGGCGCCGCGGGCTTGGCGGGCGCGGCCTTGCGGGGCGCGCCGGGCTTTGCAGCGGACTTGCCGGCGGTGCCGGGCCCCTGCAGTGCGTCAGTCAACTTGCGTACAACCGGCGCCTCGATCGTCGAGGACGCCGAACGGACAAATTCACCGAGTTCTTGGAGCTTGGCCATGACGACCTTGCTCTCAACCCCGAACTCCTTGGCGAGTTCGTATACCCGGACCTTAGCCACTTCGCTCCTTTTAGGTCCGGGTTACGCCGGACCGTCGCTACTTCATGGGCGTACTCATCGCGTACTCATCGAGTGCTCATCGCAATCTCGACCTACTTCCAACTCGCGAGGTACCTGACCGCACGGTGTTCCGTGCCGTACTTCTTCTTACGGTGTCGCCTCGACGGCCTTGCGCAGTTCCGCGGTGTCGAGCGCTCCCGGGCTCCTGAGGGCCCGGGTGAACGCCCGGCGGCGGACCGCCAGGTCGAGGCAGACCTCGGCGGGGTGTACGTACGCACCCCGGCCGGGCAGCGTACCGCGATGATCCGGGACACACTCGTCCTCGATCGCCACGATCCGCAGCAGGTCGCTCTTGGCCGCTCGCTTCCGGCACCCCACACAGGTGCGTTCAGGGCATGCGCGGGCTTGCGTCCGGCCAGACACGCTTAAGTCTACCTCCCCGCACCGACCTCACCCCTTCGGGCGAGAAATCGAACGGATGTCGTCTCTTCTTGTGTACCCGGCGGGAACCTCCGACGGGTACCGGTTTATTCCCGGACCCGGCTCCGGCCCGGGCGGCGGGCTGCCGCTGCCGGGCCGGAACCGGTCTGCTTCCGGGCTTGCGGGGCGGTCCGCCCCGGGCCTCAGGCCTGGCCCTCGCCCGGCTCGGTGTCCGGCCGGATGTCGATGCGCCAGCCGGTGAGGCGGGCGGCGAGGCGGGCGTTCTGGCCCTCCTTGCCGATCGCCAGCGACAGCTGGTAGTCGGGCACGGTCACCCGCGCGGAGCGCTGGGCCATGTCGACGATCTCGACCTTGCTCACCCGGGCGGGTGACAGGGCGTTGGCCACCATCTCCGCCGGGTCGTCCGACCAGTCGACGATGTCGATCTTCTCGCCGTGCAGCTCGGCCATGACGTTGCGCACGCGGCCGCCCATCGGGCCGATGCAGGCGCCCTTCGGGTTCAGGCCCGAACGGGTGGACCGCACCGCGATCTTGGTGCGGTGGCCGGCCTCGCGGGCGATCGCGGCGATCTCGACGCTGCCGTCGGCGATCTCCGGGACCTCCAGGGCGAAGAGCTTCTTCACCAGGTTGGGGTGGGTGCGCGACAGGGTCACGGACGGACCGCGGACGCCCTTCGCCACCCGGACCACGTACGTGCGCAGGCGCAGGCCGTGGGTGTACTCCTCACCGGGGACCTGCTCCTGCACCGGCAGGATGGCCTCCAGCTTGCCGATGTCCACCAGCACGTTCTTCGGGTCCTTGCCCTGCTGGACCACGCCGGCGATGACATCGCCCTCACGGCCGGCGAACTCGCCGAACGTCAGGTCGTCCTCGGCGTCGCGCAGGCGCTGCAGGATGACCTGCTTGGCGGTGGTGGCGGCGATCCGGCCGAAGCCCGACGGGGTGTCGTCGAACTCCTTGGCCTCCTGCCCCTCCTCCAGGTCCTGCGGGTCCTCCTTCGCCCACACGGTCACGTGGCCGTTGGTGCGGTCCAGCTCGACGCGTGCGCGGCGGCGGCTTCCCTCGGTGCGGTGGTAGGCGATGAGGAGGGCCGACTCGATCGCCTCGACCAGCAGGTCGAAGGAGATCTCCTTCTCCCGGACCAGACCCCGCAGGGCGCTCATGTCGATGTCCACGGCTACGCCTCCTCTTCCTTCGTGTCGTTCTTGCGGTTGAACTCGATCTCGACACGCGCCTTGGCGACGTCCGTGAAGGCGATGCGGCGGGCGGTGGCCTTGCGGCCCTTCACGCCCGGGACCTCCAGGTCGAGGCCCTCGTCGTCCACGCCGAGGATGCGGGCGATCAGCTCGCCGCCCTCGGCCAGCTGGAACTTCACGAGGCGGCCTTCGGCCCGTACGTAGTGGCGGTGCTCGGTCAGCGGGCGGTCCGCGCCCGGGGAGCTGACTTCGAGGTTGTACTCGCCCTCGCCCATCGCGTCGGTTTCGTCGAGCAGGTCGGAGATCTCACGGCTCAGCTCGGCACACAGGTCCAGATCCAGGCCCTCGTCGGAGTCCACGATGATCCGGAGCATCCGCCGCTTCCCCGCCCGGGACACCTCGATGTCCTCGAGGTCCAGGTGCTTCGCGGCGACAAGCGGTTCCAGCAGTCCGCGCAGCCTGTCGCTCTGGGTGGTGCTCATCCGGGTGACTCCTCGGCCGCGTGTGCTGTTGTGGTTTCCGTCGCGTGTCAGGTCAAAGGGTATCCGGTCCCGGGGGGTGTTGCCGTCCGCCCCGGGGGCGGCGCCCCCGGGTACGGTGATCACCTGCCTGCCGCCCGTCACCACGAGGACCCCACGTGCCGCTCACCCTGCCTTCCCGGAGAAGCCTGCTCGCCGGTACCGCCGCCGGTGCGGCGGCCGCGCTGCTGACCGGCTGTACGGACGACGGCGGGACCACCCGGGCGGAGCAGCGGGCCCGGTCCCTCGAACTGCGGCTGCGGGAGGCGGCCGTCCGCGACAGCCGGGGACTGCTGGCCCGGTACGAGGCCGCCGCCGCGGCCCACCCCTCCCTGGCGGGCCGGCTCGCCCCGCTGCGGGCCGCGGTGGCCGCCCACGCCCGCGCGCTGGCCCCGGCCGGTGCCCGGACCCCGTCCGCCGCCCCGGCGGCGTCCGGGGCCTCCGCGGCAGCCGCCTCCGGAGCGTCCGCGCCGGCCGGCACCCCGGCCGCCGCTCCCCCGGTCCCGGCCTCCCCGCAGGCCGCCCTCGGGGCCCTCGCCGACGCCGAGCGCAGCCTGTCCGCGGCCCGCGGCGCCGCCCTCGCCGGGGCGCCCGGGGAGCTGGCCCGGCTGCTGGCCTCGGTCGCCGCCGCCGGAGCCGTCCACGCCTACCTCCTCGGCGGACGGGCCGAGCCGGCCCCGGCCCCCGCCCCCGAGTCCGCCCCGGCCGCCGCGGAGGGCGGCGCCGCCCTCCCCGCCGTGCAGGCGGCCCTGGCCGCCGAGCACGCGGCCGTCTACGGCTACGGGGTGGTGGGCGCCCGCACCGCCGAGGACCGCCGCCCCGAAGCCCGGCAGGCGTACGCCGCGCACCTTTCCCGGCGCGACTCCCTCACCCGTGCGGTGCGCTCCCTGGGCGGTGCGCCCCGGCCCGCGGAGGCGGCGTACGCCCTGCCCGCGCCGGTGCGCACGCCCGCGGACGCGACCGCGCTGGCCGCCGGGATCGAGGACCGGATCGCCGGGGTGTACTCCGATCTGGTGCGGGCCGCGCAGGGCCCGCTGCGCCGCTCCGCCTCCGACGCGATGCGCGAGGCGGCCGTGCGGTCGGCACGCTGGCGCGGTGTCGGCGTAGCCTTCCCTGGGCTCGCGGAACGATCGGAACGAGCCGACAAAAGCTGAGAAAAGCTGAAAGGGACCTTGCACGCATGGCTTTCGAACCGCCGGAGCGGCTTGTACGGGCGCTCGGCGAGATGCCCGGGGCCCCTGGAGAGCGCACCGCCGAGTGGCTGGCCGCCCTGCCCGCCCTGACCGAGCAGGCGCTGGAGCGGCGCGCGCTGACGGCCCAGCGGGTCCAGGCCCCCGGGGGCCGCAGCAGCCTGGTGGTGCTGGTCCGGTACGCCGACGGCACGCCCGCCACCCTCAAGCTCGCCCCGCCCTGCGCCGCCCCGGACCGGGAGCTGGCCGCGCTGGCGCACTGGGCGGGCTTCGGCGCCGTACGGGTCCTCGACACCCGCCACCGGGACGGGGCGCTGCTGCTGGAGCGGCTCCAGCCGGAGGTCTCGCTGCGCTCGCTGCCCGAGGCGAAGGCGCTGCTGGAGGCCTCGGGCACGATCCGCCGGCTGTGGGTGCGGCCCCCGCAGGCGCACCCGTTCGAGACGGTGGCCGAGCGCACCGGCCGGGAGGCGGAGCGGCTGCGGCAGGCTCCGGAGGCGCTGCGGCCGCTGGCCTCGGCGGCGCTGGCGGCCCGGGAGGAGCTGGTGGCCGGGTCCGGCGAGGAACTGCTGCTGCACGGCGCCTTCCGGCAGGGGAAGGTGCTGGCGGGCGAGCGGGCGCCGTGGCTGGCGGTGGGCCCGGACCCGCTGGTGGGCGAGCGGGCGTACGACCTGGCGCGACTGGTGCGCGACCGGCTGGACGACCAGGTCGCGGCCACGACGGGGGCCGCCGGGGTGCGGCGCCGGGTGGGCCGGCTGGCCGAGTCCCTGGACGTGGACCCGGTGCGGCTGCGGGGCTGGACCCTGTACCGGGCCGTGGAGTCGGGGCTGCGCGCGGTGGCCGCCGGGCGCCGGCGCGAGGCCGAACTGCTGCTGGAGTTCGCGGCCTGGCTGTAGGCGCCCCGGGTGCCGCGGGCCGCCGCGGCCCGGCGGGCATACCGTGGAGGTAGGCACGCCTGGCAGGGGGCCGTCATGGTCGAGGAACTGCTGACAGCGGCGGTGGCCGGGGCCACCGGCATCGCGGTGTATGTCGGAGCGGCCGCCCGGGTGGTGAAGCAGTACGAGCGGGGCGTGGTCTTCCGCTTCGGCCGGCTGCGGGAGGGGGTCCGGCCCCCGGGGTTCACGATGGTGGTGCCGGGCGTGGACCGGCTGCGCAAGGTGAACATGCAGATCGTGACCCTGCCGGTGCCGGCGCAGGAGGGCATCACCCGGGACAACGTGACGGTGCGGGTGGACGCGGTCGTGTACTTCAAGGTCATCGACCCGGCGAACGCGATCATCGAGGTGGAGGACTACCGCTTCGCGGTCTCCCAGATGGCCCAGACCTCGCTGCGGTCGATCATCGGCAAGAGCGACCTGGACGACCTGCTCTCCAACCGGGAGAAGCTCAACCAGGGCCTGGAGCTCATGATCGACAGCCCGGCCGTGGGCTGGGGGGTGCAGATCGACCGGGTGGAGATCAAGGACGTGTCCCTGCCGGAGACCATGAAGCGCTCGATGGCACGGCAGGCGGAGGCGGACCGGGAGCGGCGGGCCCGGGTGATCAACGCGGACGCGGAGCTCCAGGCCTCGCGGAAGCTGGCCGAGGCGGCCGCGGTGATGTCCGACCAGCCCGCGGCGCTCCAGCTGCGGCTGCTGCAGACGGTGGTGGCGGTGGCGGCGGAGAAGAACTCCACGCTGGTGCTGCCGTTCCCGGTGGAGCTGCTGCGCTTCCTGGAGCGGGCGGCCCAGCAGCAGGGGCAGCCGGATCCGACCGCGGCGCGGCCCGCGGCGCCCCCGCCCACGGCCCCCGCTGCGGACGCCGGACCGGGGATCAGTCCTGCGGACGGCGGCGCAGCGGCAGCGGAGCGCCCATGACGGCGTACGGCTGGGCGGCGCTCGGGAAGTGCACCCGGCGGGCAAGGTCGGTGTAGCCGAGCGAGCGGTAGAGCCCGCGGGCCGGGCTCTCGATGTCGATGGCGGAGAGGATCGAGCGGGGCCGGCCGGACCCGTCCGTGATCCGGGTGATCAGCGCGCGGCCCACCCCGCGGCCCTGGAAGCCGGGGTGCACGTGCAGTTCGGTGATCACGAAGGAGTCGTCGAGCCAGTCCTCGTGCCCGCAGGCGCGCAGGTACGGCTCGACCACGCCGGACCACCAGTGGGACCGGTCGTTGGGCATGCCGTAGACGAACCCGACGAGGGCCCCGTCCTCGGCGTGGGCCCCGAGCGCGCGGGCGCCGGGGCAGGTCATGTGGCGCTGCACGATGTACCGGCGGATGGCGATCTCGTCCTCCGTCAGGCCGAAGGCCAGGGCCTGGACTTCGAGGGCCTCGTCGACCCGCGCGGCCAGGTCCAGCGGCCCGATCGCGACTCCGGCGGGGAGGCGGGGGGTGCCCCCGGGTGCATGCGGCATGCCGTGACCTTACTTCGCCGGTTGCGGCGCCGGTATCGGAAAGTGCGGGCCCGGCCGGGCGCGGCGGGAGCGCCGGGAGGGGCGGCGCACGGAGCTCAGAAGAGCACGCTCATGAAGGCGCCGACCTCGCGGAAGCCGACGCGGCGGTACGCGGCGCGGGCGGCGGTGTTGTAGTCGTTGACGTAGAGGCTGACCACCGGGGCCACGTCGCGCAGCGCGTAGTCGACGACGGCCGCCATGCCGGTCTCGGAGTGGCCCCGGCCGCGGAACTCGGGGTCCACCCAGACCCCCTGGATCTGGCAGGCCCGGGCGGTGGCGGCGCCGATCTCGGCCTTGAAGACCACCTTGCCGTCCTCGAAGCGGGCGAAGGAGCGGCCGGTGCCGACGAGTTCCGCCACCCGCGCCTGGTAGAGCAGCCCGCCGTCGCCGGCGAGCGGGGAGACGCCGACCTCCTCCGTGAACATGGCCACGCAGGCGGGCATGATCAGGTCCATCTCGTTCTTGCGGACCCGGCGGACCAGCGGGTCGGGGGCCACCTCGGCGGAGGACTCCTCGGTGACCATCAGCGGCTGGCAGCCGCGGACCTCGCGGGCCGGGCCCCAGCTGGGCTCCAGGAGCCGCCACAGCCGGGCCGTGGCTTCGGCGGGCCCGACGATGGAGGAGCAGCGGCGGCCGGTGCGCCGGGCCCGGTCGGCGAAGGCGCGTACGGCCTCGGGGGTGGCGCAGACGGGGACCAGGTTGGCCCCGGCGTAGCAGAGCGAGAGCAGCTCGCCGTTCGCGTACCAGCCCCACATCTCGCCGCCCAGGCGCCACGGGTCGAGCCCGGCCACCTGGACCCGCGAGGTGACGAAGGCGTTCGCGACGGGATCGCGGTCCAGCACCTCGAGCGCGGCGTCGAGATCGCTGGGCTCGAGGACCCGGGTGGTGGTCTGCGTCAACACTGTCGGGGCCTCACCATGCAAGTCTGCTGATCTCCGCACTGTACCCGGCGACACGCCGGAGCGCCGCCCCGCCCTGAGCCGGGAAACGCGCCGGCCCCGTCCGCGAGCTGCGCGAACGGGGCCGGCGGGGTGCCGGAAGCCGGCCGGGCGGCCGGCGGCGGATCAGCCCGCGACGGAGACCTGCGGCTCGCCGCTGGGGATGCCGTCCTTCTCCATCTGCTCGGCGATCTTCATCGCCTCTTCGATGAGGGTCTCCACGATCTTGGACTCGGGCACGGTCTTGATGACCTCGCCCTTGACGAAGATCTGGCCCTTGCCGTTGCCGGAGGCCACGCCGAGGTCCGCCTCGCGGGCCTCGCCGGGGCCGTTGACGACACAGCCCATGACGGCGACGCGCAGCGGGACCTCCATGCCCTCCAGGCCCGCGGTGACCTCCTCGGCCAGCTTGTAGACGTCGACCTGGGCGCGTCCGCAGGACGGGCAGGAGACGATCTCCAGGCGGCGCTGGCGCAGGTTGAGCGACTCCAGGATCTGGATGCCGACCTTGATCTCCTCGGCCGGCGGGGCGGAGAGGGAGACGCGGATGGTGTCGCCGATGCCCTGGGAGAGGAGGGCGCCGAAGGCCACGGCGGACTTGATGGTGCCCTGGAAGGCGGGGCCGGCCTCGGTGACGCCGAGGTGCAGCGGGTAGTCGCACTGCGCGGCGAGCTGGCGGTAGGCCTCGACCATCACGACCGGGTCGTTGTGCTTGACCGAGATCTTGATGTCACGGAAGTCGTGCTCCTCGAAGAGGGAGGCCTCCCACAGCGCGGACTCGACCAGCGCCTCGGGGGTGGCCTTGCCGTACTTCTTCAGCAGGCGGGCGTCGAGGGAGCCGGCGTTGACGCCGATGCGGATCGGGGTGCCCGCGTCCTTGGCGGCGCGCGCGATCTCCTTGACCTTGTCGTCGAACTGCTTGATGTTGCCCGGGTTCACGCGGACGGCGGCGCAGCCCGCGTCGATCGCGGCGAAGACGTACTTCGGCTGGAAGTGGATGTCGGCGATGACCGGGATCTGCGACTTCTTCGCGATGACCGCGAGGGCGTCGGCGTCGTCCTGGGTCGGGCAGGCCACCCGGACGATCTGGCAGCCGGAGGCGGTCAGCTCGGCGATCTGCTGCAGGGTGGCGCCGATGTCCGAGGTCCGCGTGGTGGTCATGGACTGCACCGAAACGGGTGCGTCGCCGCCGACGGCCACGGAACCGACCTGAATCTTGCGGCTGACCCGACGGTCGGCGAGCTTCGTCGGCACGGCGGGCATTCCGAGAGAAATCGCAGTCATCTGCTGTGCAACCCCAAGGTGTGGATCAAGGTCCCGATATCGGCGGGCTCCAGCCTTCGAGATTACGCCAATCAGCGCCCGCCCCGTGCAGCCCCCCGCCCGGGCCACCCGAACGCAGGGGGCCGGGCACGAAGCGTGCCCGGCCCCCGGCCCGACGGTGTATGCGCCCGTCCGGACTACGAGATCTTGATCGGGTTGACCACGTCCGCGACCATCACCAGCACCGTGAAGCAGACGAACACGCCGGCCACGACGTACGCGACGGGCATCAGCTTCGCCACGTCGAAGGGGCCCGGGTCGGGGCGGCGGAACAGCCGGGCGGTGTGCCGGCGCACCGACTCCCACAGGGCGCCCGCGATGTGCCCGCCGTCCAGCGGGAGCAGCGGCAGCATGTTGAACAGGAACAGCGACAGGTTGAAGCCGGCCAGCAGCTTCAGGAAGAACTCCAGCTGGTACTGCGGCGGGATGTCGAGGCTGAAGATCTCCCCGCTGACGCGGGCCGCGCCGACGATGCCCATCGGGGAGTCCTGCTCGCGCTCGGCCCCGTTGAAGGCGGCGTCCCACAGGGCGGGCACCTTGCCGGGCAGGGCGACCAGCGAGTCCACGCCCGCCTGGAACATCTCCCCCATCTGGTCGACGGCCTGTCCGAAGGACTGGTCGACGTACCCGACGGCCGGGGCGAAGCCGAGGAATCCGGCGGTGACGTACTGGTCCTTGACGTAGCGGCCGCTGCCGTCGGTCTTGGCGACCTTGTTCTCGATCAGGTTCGCGTGCAGGTCCAGGCGCTGCCCGGCCCGCTCGACCGTGATGGTGGCGGGGCCGATGGTGCTGCGGATGTCCTTCTGGAGCGAGGACCAGTCCTCCACCGCGCGCCCGTTGAAGGCGACGATCTTGTCCCCGGCCTTGAGCCCGGCGGCCTTGGCGGGGGCCTCGCGGTCCTTCGCGGTGCACTCGGTGCGCTTCTCGCTCTGCTGGATCACGCAGGCGGAGACGGAGCTGACGGTGGTGGTCTGGGTGTTGAGGCCGAAGGTCATCAGCACCCCGATGAAGATCACCACGGCCAGGACCAGGTTCATGAACGGTCCGGCGAACATGACGATGACGCGCTTCCACGGCTTGCGCGTGTAGAAGAGCCGCTGCTCGTCACCCGGCTGGAGCTCCTCGTACGCCGCCGAGCGGGCGTCCTCGATCATCGTGCGGAACGGGGAGGTGGAGCGGACGGTGACCTTGCCGTCCTCGCCGGGCGGGAACATCCCGATCATGCGGATGTAGCCGCCCATCGGGATGGCCTTGATCCCGTACTCGGTCTCGCCCTTCTTCCGCGACCATATGGTCGGGCCGAAGCCCACCATGTACTGCGGCACCCGGATCCCGAACATCTTGGCCGTGGACAGGTGCCCCAGCTCGTGCCAGGCGATGGAGACGAGCAGGCCGATCGCGAAGACGACGATCCCGAGGACCGTCATGAGAAGGGTCATGCGCGCGCCTCCACTGCGGCCTTCGCCGCCAGCTCCCTGGCCCGGGCCCGGGCCCAGGTCTCCGCTTCGAGGACGTCCGCGAGGGTGAGCGAAGTTCCCGTACGCGGAATCCCGTGGTCTTCGACCACTGCGGTGACCGTATCCGTGATTGCTGTGAACGGCAGCCGACCGGCGAGGAAGGCGTCCACGCATTCCTCGTTCGCCGCATTGAAGACGGCGGGGGCGGTGCCGCCGAGCGCGCCCACGTGCCGGGCCAGGCCCACGGACGGGAAGGCCTCGGTGTCCAGGGGGAAGAACTCCCAGGTGGAGGCCTTGCTCCAGTCGAAGGCGGGGGCCGCGTCCGGGACCCGCTCGGGCCAGCCGATGCCGAGGGCGATGGGGCCGCGCATGTCGGGCGGGGTCGCCTGGGCCAGCGTGGAGCCGTCCGTGAACTCGACCATGGAGTGGACGTACGACTGGGGGTGGACCACCACCTCGATCCGCTCGAAGGGGATGTCGTAGAGGAGGTGCGCCTCGATCACCTCCAGGCCCTTGTTGACGAGGGTGGCCGAGTTCACGGTGATCACCGGGCCCATCGCCCAGGTCGGGTGGGCGAGCGCGTCCTCGACGGTGACCTGCGCCAGCTCGGCGCGGGTGCGGCCGCGGAACGGGCCGCCGGAGGCGGTGACCACGAGCTTGCGGACGTCGGCGCGGGTGCCCGCGGCGAGGGCCTGGAAGAGGGCCGCGTGCTCGGAGTCCACCGGAATGATCTGGCCGGGCTTGGCCAGGGCCTTCACCAGCGGGCCGCCGACGATCAGCGACTCCTTGTTGGCGAGGGCGAGGGTCCGCCCGGCTTCCAGGGCCGCCAGGGTGGGCGCGAGGCCGATGGAACCGGTGATGCCGTTGAGGACGGTGTGGCACTCGGAGGCGGCGAGCTCGGCGGCCGCTCCGGGCCCGGCGAGGATCTCGGGCAGCGGCTCGCCGGCGTACTGCGCGGCGAGGGCCTCGCGCAGGGCCGGCACGGCCGCCTCGTCGGCCACGGCCACCGTGGCGACGCGCAGCAGGCGGGCCTGCTCGGCGAGCAGGCCCACCCGGCCGCCGGCCGCGGACAGACCGGTCACCCGGAAGCGGTCGGGGTTGCGCAGGACCAGGTCCACGGCCTGGGTCCCGATGGACCCGGTGGAGCCGAGGACCACGATGTCCCGGCGGCCGTCCGCGGCGTCGAAGAGGAGGTGCGGGTCGGCGAGGGGGGCTGGGCTGTCGCTCATCCCCCCATTGTTGCCGGTGCCCGCACTCCTCGTGACCGGGCCTCCCCGGGTTCAGCGGATCGGGCGGTGGACGTTCTTGTGGCGGGACGGGCCGGGGGTGGCGTCGGCGATCCACGGGCCCTCGCCCGAGGGGTCGATGACGCCCTGTTCGAGCCAGGCGTACGTGCCCGACAGCACCCCGTCGACCACCTTGCGGTCGAGGTCGTCGGTGTTCGCCCAGAGCCGCCCGAAGAGCTCCTCCACCCGCAGCCGGGACTGCCGGCAGAAGGCGTCCGCGAGCTGGTAGGCCTCCCGGCCGTGGTCCCCGGAGGCCCGCAGGTGCTCGGCCCGCACGCAGGCCGCGCTCATCGCGAACAGCTCGGCCCCGATGTCCACGATCCGGCCGAGGAAGCCCTGCTTGGTCTCCATGCGGCCCTGCCAGCGGGACATCGCGTAGAAGGTGGAGCGGGCGAGCCGGCGGGAGCTGCGCTCGACGTAGCGCAGGTGCGGGGAGAGGTCGGTGTGCCCGCGCGGGTGGAACTCGCGGAAGGTGCCGGGCAGCTGCCCGGGGCCGGCGGCCAGCTTCGGCAGCCAGCGGGCGTAGAAGCCCGCGGCCCGGGCCCCCGCCTTCGCCTTGTCCCCCAGGTCCTTGTCCGGGTCGATGAGGTCCCCGGCCACCGAGAGGTGCGCGTCCACGGCCTCGCGGGCGATCAGCAGGTGCATGATCTCGGTGGAGCCCTCGAAGATCCGGTTGATGCGCAGGTCGCGGAGCATCTGCTCGGCAGGTACGGCCCGCTCCCCGCGGGCGGCGAGGGACTCGGCGGTCTCGAAGCCCCGGCCGCCGCGGATCTGGACCAGTTCGTCGGCCATCAGGCAGGCCATCTCGCTGCCGTAGAGCTTGGCGAGGGCGGCCTCGATCCGGATGTCGTTGCGGTCCTCGTCGGCCATCTGGGAGGCGAGGTCCACGACGGCTTCGAGGGCGAAGGTGGTGGCGGCGATGAAGGAGATCTTCGCGCCCACGGCCTCGTGCTTCGCGACCGGGCGCCCCCACTGCTCGCGGGCCCCGGACCACTCCCGGGCGATCTTCAGGCACCACTTGCCGGCGCCCACGCACATCGCGGGCAGCGAGAGCCGGCCCGTGTTGAGGGTGGTGAGGGCGATCTTGAGGCCGGCCCCCTCGGGGCCGATGCGGTGGCCGGCGGGCACCCGGACCCCGTGGAAGCGGGTGACCCCGTTCTCCAGCCCGCGCAGGCCCATGAAGGAGTTGCGGTGCTCGACGGTGATCCCGGGCGAGTCCGCCTCGACCACGAAGGCGGTGATGCCGCCCTTGTGGCCCTCGCTGCGCGGCACCCGGGCCATCACGACGAGCAGGTCGGCGACCACCCCGTTGGTGGTCCACAGCTTCACGCCGTCCAGTACGTACGCGTCCTCGCCGTCGGGGACGGCGGTGGTGGCCAGGCGGGCCGGGTCGGAGCCCACGTCCGGCTCGGTGAGCAGGAACGCGCTGATGTCGGTGGTGGCGCAGCGGGGCAGGAAGGCGTCCTTCTGCTCCTGGGTCCCGAAGATCTTCAGGGGCTGCGGCACCCCGATGGACTGGTGGGCGGAGAGCAGCGCGCCGATGGCGGGGCTGGCGGAGCCGACCAGGGCCAGGGCCTTGTTGTAGTAGACCTGGGTGAGGCCGAGACCGCCGTACTTGGGGTCGATCTTCATGCCGAGGGCGCCGAGCTCCTTGAGCCCGCGGACGGTCTCGTCGGGGATGCGGGCCTCGCGCTCGATGCGGGCGCCGTCGATCTCCTGCTCGCAGAAGTCGCGCAGCCGGGCGAGGAAGGCCTCGCCGCGCCGGACGTCCTCGTCGGCGGGGAGCGGGTGGGGGTGGATCAGGTCCAGCCGGAACCGGCCGAGGAACAGCTCCTTGGCGAAGCTGGGTTTGCGCCAGTCCTGTTCCCGGGCCGCTTCCGCGACCTGCCGCGCTTCGCGTTCGGTCACCTTGGGCTGTGCGGGCTGTGTTGCGGACATGAGGGGACTCACCTCGCCGCCGAAGTCGGATGACTTACCGGATCGCCGGATTACCGGCTGGTGCTACCTGTGAGTCGTACCCGTTCTGCCCGCCCGGGAAAAGGGGGACGGCCGGAGCCCCCGCACAGTAGGCTCCGGCCGTCGGCCATGTGGACGTACGAGATCAGAGGTCGAGGCCGGTCAGGACCAGGACTCGCTCGTACGTGTAGTCGTCCATCGCGTAGCGGACGCCCTCGCGGCCCACGCCGGACTGCTTGGCGCCGCCGTACGGCATCTGGTCGGCGCGGTAGGACGGTGCGTCGCCGATGATCACGCCGCCGACCTCCAGCTCGCGGTGGGCGCGGAAGGCCGTCTGGACGTCGTGGGTGAACACGCCGGCCTGGAGGCCGAACTTGGAGTCGTTGACCTTGGCGAAGGCCTCGTCCGTGTTCTCGACCTTGTGGAGGGTCAGGACCGGTCCGAAGACCTCCTCGCAGGCGAGGGTCACGCCGTCGGGCAGGTCGGCGAGGACGGTCGGCTCGTACGAGGCGCCCTCGCGCTTGCCGCCCGCGAGGAGCTTGGCCCCGGCGGAGACGGCCTCGTCCACCCAGGACTCGACGCGCTTGGCGGCGTCCTCGGAGACGAGCGGGCCGACGTCGGTGGCGTCGTCGGACGGGTCGCCGGTGACCTGGGCCTGGACCTTGGCGACGACCTTCTCGGCGAGGCGGTCGTAGACCGAGGCGTCGGCGATCACGCGCTGCACGGAGATGCAGGACTGGCCGGCCTGGTAGTTCGAGAAGGTCGCGATGCGAGTGGCGGCCCAGTCGAGGTCGGCCTCGGAGGCCCAGTCGCCGAGGACCACGGCCGCGGCGTTGCCGCCGAGCTCCAGGGTGCAGTGCTTGTGGGGCACCGACTGCTGGATGGCGTAGCCGACGGTGTCGGAGCCGGTGAAGGAGATGACGGGCAGGCGGTCGTCCTGGACCAGGGCCGGCATCTTGGCGTTGGCGACCGGGAGCACGGACCAGGAGCCGGCCGGCAGGTCGGTCTCGGCGAGCAGCTCGCCGAGGATGAGGCCGGACAGCGGGGTGGCGGGGGCCGGCTTCAGGATGATCGGCGCACCGACGGCGATGGCCGGGGCCACCTTGTGGGCGCACAGGTTCAGCGGGAAGTTGAACGGGGCGATGCCGAGGACCGGGCCCTTGACGAAGCGGCGGACCAGCGCGAGGCGGCCGTTGCCGCCGGCGTCGGTGTCGAGGCGCTGGGCCTCGCCGCCGTTGAAGCGGCGGGCCTCCTCGGCGGCGAAGCGGAACACGGACACCGCACGGCCGACCTCGCCGCGCGCCCACTTGATGGGCTTGCCGTTCTCGGCGGAGATCAGCTGGGCGATCTCCTCGGTGCGCTCGGCCAGGCGCTTGGACACGTGGTCCAGGGCGGCGGCGCGCACGTGGGCGGGGGTCGCGGAGAATTCCGCCGTCACGGCGTGCGCCGCGGCCACGGCCTCTTCGACCTGGGCGTCGGTGGGCACGCTGACGGTGCCGACGAGACGGCCGTCCCACGGGTTGTGGACGTCGAAGCTGTCCTCGCCGGTGGCCTGGCGGCCGGCGAGCCAGAAGGCGTGGGTGGAAGTCATGCGAATCCCGGCCCTTCGGATCTGTGCGGTGGGGTTCCTGTCCCTCCCACCGTAGGGGGATCCGCCGTTTTCGGCGCTTGTCCGCTCTGGAGCACCCTGCGGGGCGCCCGCTCCGGTTTGTCACTGTCCGGGCGGGCGCCTTGATGAGCTAAGTGCCGCTCCCGCCGGGTGCGGCCGGCCCCGTGGCCGCGGCGGCGGGGGCGGAGGCCGGGAGGGGGGTGCTGGTGGCCTTCAGGGCGAGCCACAGCTCCATGCGGACGTCCGGGTCGTCGAGGGAGCGGCCGAGGATCTCCTCCACGCGCCGCATCCGGTAGCGCAGGGTGTGGCGGTGGACCCCGAGGTCGGCGGCGGCGGCGTCCCACTGGCCGTGCCGGGAGAGCCAGGCGTGCAGGGAGGCGACGAGGTCCCCGCGGCCCTTCTCGTCGTGCTCGCGCAGGGCGCGCAGGGTGCCGTCGGCGAAGGCCCGTACGGCCTCGTCGGCGAGCAGCGGCAGCACCGAGCCGGCCGCCAGCTCCTCGTGCTCCACGAGCTTGCGGCCGCGCCGGCGGGCCACCGCGAGCGCCTGGTCGGCCTGGGTGAAGGCCTCGGGGGCGGTCTCGGGGCGGGCGGGGGCGGACAGGCCGACGACCAGGTCCTCCTGGGGGCCGTTGGCCGGGTCGGCGCCTTCGAGGGATTCGGTGTGGTCCACGCAGGCCTGGACGGCGGCCCCGCCGTCGGCGGCGAGCACCACGAGCCGGCCGGCGGCGGGTTCGGGGACCACGAGCACGGGCTCGCCGGCCCGGGCGGCGGCCGATTCGACCGCGTCGGCGAGCAGGGCGAGGGGCTCGGGGGTGGTGGACTGGGCGAGGACCAGCCGGAAGGGGCCGTCCAGGAGCCCGCCGTGCAGGGCGGCGGCCACCGGCCGGGCGTGCTCGTGCTGCCCTTCGAGGAGCATGTGGAGCACGGCCGCGGCGAGCCGGGCCTCGGCGTCGTGCAGGGACCGGGAGCGCTCGGTGGTGAGGGTGAGCAGGGCCACCGCGGAGTGCACCGCGTACCGCTCGGCCGTGCCCAGGGGGGCGCCGGTGCCGACCGCGAGGGCGCCGCGGGCGCGCCGGCCGGTGCCGAGGGACTGGAGCTCGACCCGGTCCTCGGTCCCGCCGACCACGGCGCTGGCGGGGGCGGGCCGCTCGCGCAGCCGCTCCACGTCGGCGGTGAGCCGGGCGGCGCGGCGGGCCGCCCACTCGGGGGCCGCCGCGACCACCATCCCGGAGGCGTCGTAGAGGGCCGCCCAGCCCTGGACGTGGGCGGCGAGCCGGCTCAGGAGCTCGGTGGGCCCGTCGGCGGACAGGGCGGCCCGGGTCAGCTCGCGCTGGGCTTCGAAGCCCGCGGTCACGGCCCGGTACTGGTCGGCGGCCAGGGCGGCGGAGACGGCCTTGCTGATGGCGAGGAAGGGGGTGCGCCGGGGCACCTCCAGGAGCGGCAGGTCCTCGGCGCGGGCCGCGTCGAGGAGGGCCTGCGGGATGTCCTCGTAGTTCACGCCCACCGCGAAGCCGATCCCGACCACCCCGGCGGCGGCGAGCCGGCGGACGTAGCGGCGCATCTCCTCGGGGTTCCCGGCGTCCAGCTTCATCGCGGTGATCAGCAGGAGCTCCCCGCCCTCCATGTAGGGGACGGGGTCGGCCAGCTCGCTGACGTGGGCCCAGCGGACGGGGGTGTCCAGCCGGTCCTCCCCCGCCCGGACGCGCAGCTTGAGCGCCGAGTGCTGGACGAGCGAGGCGAGGGTGAGCGGCATCGGTACCGGCGCTTTCGGCAGGAGGTGGCGGCAGGGCGGGAGCTACGGGCTTTTCGCCGTGGCGTATGAACTCCGTAGCTCGATTCTGCCACCTCGTAAGGGTGGGGGCCTCAGCCGTCCAGATCCACGAGCAGCGGGGCCGTGCGCTCCCCGCGCACCGAGGTCAGCGAGAGCACGGCGTGGCCGGCGGGCACGGCGTGCGCGAGCTCCGAGGCGGACCAGCGCTCGCGCTCGACCTGGCGCACGGTGACCGCGTCGGTGGTGACGGCCTTGCCGGTGACCAGCTTGCGGAAGGAGTTGACCATGCGGGTCAGCGGCTGGTCGGCGTACACGGTCCGGCTGGTGACGTCGCGGGTCTCCACCCACTCGGTGCCCCAGGCCTCGGCGAACCGCTTGCCGTCCCAGGTCGTGACCCCGGAGAAGGCCATCCGGCAGCCGACCGCCCCGAGCAGCGGGGTGCGCAGCTGCTCCGGTACGTCGTCCAGGGTGCGCAGCGGCAGGACCACGCCCGCGTGGGCGGAGCGCAGCCGCTGCACGGCGCGGACGGTCTCGGCGGTGAGGGTGTGCGCCGCGTCGTCGAGGACCAGGCAGGCGAACAGGGAGCGGTCGGTGCGGGCGGCGGCGCTCGCGGCGAACTGGGCGAGGAGCAGCCGGGCCAGCATCCGGGAGGCCTCGGCGTGCCCGCGTTCGGGCAGGTCGATGCGGACCCGCAGCGGGTGTTCCAGGGCGCGCAGGGAGAACGGGCGGCCGCGGCCCGAGGTGTCGAAGAACCCGGCGAAGGCGGGGCGGTCGAGCAGGGCGACCCGGTCGGCGAGGAGGGCGGCGGGGTCGCCGGCGGCCCCGGCCTGCCGCTCGCGGGCGTCGAGCTCGCGCAGCATGGCGTGCGCCCCGGCCCGCTCCAGGGCGGCCCGCAGGGCGGCGTGCGCGGCCGGGCCGCCGTCGAGGAGCTCGCGCAGCTCGGGGACGGCGGGGAAGCGGCCGTGGGCGGCGCGGAAGGGGCCGAGCAGCTGGGCGAGCACGGTGGCGGCCCGGCGGGTGCCCTCGCCCGGGGCGTCTCCGGCCAGGCCTTCGGCGAGCAGGGCGGCGGCCTCGTCGGGGTCGGTGGTGCCGCCGTACAGGTCGAGGTCGTAGACGGAGCCGGGGTCCCCGATGCGGACGACCACGTCGTACGCCTCGTCGGGGCCGAGCGGGGTGCCGGCGGCGGCCACCGCGACCACCGCGGCCTGCCCGGCCAGGGCCTGGAGGGCGAGGGACTCCACCACGGGCCGCACCAGGTGCCGGGTCTTGCCGGCGCCGGAGGGGCCGACGGCGAGCAGGGAGGTGCCCAGGACCTCGGGGTCGAGGGCCAGGCCGGTGCCGCGGCGCGGGTAGGGGTTGCGCACGCCGGGGTCGGCGGCGCCGATGCGCACCTGCCGGACGGCGAGGTCGTGGCGGGCGGCGCGGACCGGCAGGTCGCGGGCGGTGGAGGGGTGCACGCAGGCGGCGGCCCCCCGGTCGCGGACGGCCTCGGTGAAGGCGCGCAGCCGGGTGGGGTCGGCCTGTACGGACTGCCAGGCGCGGCGGATGCGGACGTAGTCCACGTCGTTCATGCGGCCGGAGCCGGTCTCGGCGGCGAGCCGGTCGGCTTCCGCACCGAGTCCGGCGGCGCGCAGCTCGGGCCAGTCGGCGGGGTCGGCGGGCGCGGCGGGGGCGGCCGCCGGCCCGGTTCCGACGGCGGCCGGGCCGCCGGCCGGGGCGGCTGCCTTCCGGCGCAGGGCGGCGCGCAGCGGCGCCGCCAGGCCGGCCAGCCAGAGGAAGGGGAGGGCCAGGAGCACCTGGACGACGAGCTCGGCCCGCTCGATCAGCTCCTGGTTGTACTGCATGACGGTCTGCATCTCGGCCGCCGTGCCGGGCCGGGTGTAGTCGAAGGGCAGGAACCCGTAGGCGACCTGGTTCAGGGGCAGGGTGCCGGCCCGGACCATGGCGTAGACCGCGGTCGCGGCCACGAGGGCGAAGGCCGCCCGGGCGGCGGTGCCGCGGGCGGCGACCAGCCGCCGGAAGGCCTCGGGCCAGCTGCCGAGCCGCCCGAAGCCGTAGAGGAGGCCGCCGGTGATCAGGAGCTCGTAGACGGCGAGGGCGGTCAGGCCGCCGGTGGCCTTGGCGGGGGCGCCGGTGGCGGTCCACCACTCGCCGGGGGTGAACAGCCGCAGCGGCAGGTCCCAGTGCGGGATGTAGTGGTTGTGGACGAGCGACCACACCAGGACGCAGGTGAGGAAGGAGATCGCGGCCCCGCTGAGCAGCGCCCGGACGGGAGTGAGCTGGACCTCCCGGTCGGGTCGCGGGACGTGCCCGTACCGCCAGACGCCCGGCTCGGCCTCGGGGCGCGGCACCCGCAGCCAGTCGGCGAGGGAGGGGCCCGCGCCGGGGGCGTGGGCGGGCCGGGGCGGCAGCGCGGGCGGCGGCCCGGCCGGGCGGGGTACCTCCGCGCGCCGGACTGCGTCGTACGTGCCTTCGGTGTCCATGAACCCCTGCCCCCTGCCCGCGATCCCTTGCTGCGCCGCTCAATCTAGCCGCCGGGCGCGGCCGCGGTGCGGGACCCGCGCACGAGCCGCCGTGCGGTGCCCGGGCACGGGCGGCCGCGCACTCCCTATGGCCGCAGCGGACAAGGACACGCGGACACCACTCCCTGATGGAGCATGCCTCGGGCCCCCGGCCGGGCCTAGCCTGCGGACAAAGAACAAGTGCGTCCGAAACCCCCCAGGAGCCCCCATGAGCGCTGTCCCGCAGGAGCGTCGCATCGTCACCGCGATTCCCGGCCCGAAGTCGCAGGAGCTGCAGGCCCGTCGCCTGAACACGGTGGCCGGCGGCGTGGGCTCCGTGCTCCCCGTCTTCACGGCCCGCGCGGACGGCGGCATCATCGAGGACATCGACGGCAACCGCCTGATCGACTTCGGCTCCGGCATCGCCGTGACCTCCGTCGGCGCCTCCGCCGAGGCCGTGGTGCGCCGCGCCTCCGCCCAGCTGGCCGACTTCACCCACACCTGCTTCATGGTGACCCCGTACGAGGGCTACGTGGAGGTCTGCGAGGCCCTGGCCGAGCTGACCCCGGGTGACCACGCGAAGAAGTCGGCGCTGTTCAACTCCGGCGCCGAGGCCGTCGAGAACGCCGTCAAGATCGCCCGCGCGTACACCAAGCGCCAGGCCGTCGTCGTCTTCGACCACGGCTACCACGGCCGCACCAACCTGACCATGGCGCTGACGGCGAAGAACATGCCGTACAAGCACGGCTTCGGCCCGTTCGCCCCCGAGGTCTACCGGGTGCCGGTGGCCTACGGCTACCGCTGGCCCACCGGCCCGGAGAACTGCGGCCCCGAGGCCGCCGCCCAGGCCATCGACCAGATCACCAAGCAGGTCGGCGCCGAGAACGTCGCCGCGATCATCATCGAGCCGGTCCTCGGCGAGGGCGGCTTCATCGAGCCGGCCAAGGGCTTCCTGCCGGCGATCGTGAAGTTCGCCAACGACAACGGCATCGTCTTCGTGGCCGACGAGATCCAGTCCGGCTTCTGCCGCACCGGCCAGTGGTTCGCGTGTGAGGACGAGGGCATCGTCCCGGACCTGATCACCACCGCCAAGGGCATCGCGGGCGGTCTGCCGCTCGCCGCCGTCACCGGCCGCGCCGAGATCATGGACGCCCCGCACGCGGGCGGCCTCGGCGGCACCTACGGCGGCAACCCGGTGGCCTGCGCCGGTGCGCTCGGCTCCATCGAGACCATGAAGGAGCTCGACCTCAACGCCAAGGCGAAGAAGATCGAGGCCATCATGAAGGCCCGTCTGACGGCCATGCAGGAGAAGCACGAGATCATCGGCGACATCCGCGGCCGCGGCGCCATGATCGCCATCGAGCTCGTGAAGGACCCGGCCGCCAAGACCCCGAACCCGGAGGCCGCGGCCGCGCTCGCCAAGTACTGCCACGCGGAGGGCGTCCTCGTCCTCACCTGCGGCACGTACGGCAACGTGCTCCGCTTCCTGCCCCCGATCGTCATCGGCGAGGACCTGCTGAACGAGGGCCTGGACGTCATCGAGGCCGCGCTCGCGGCCATCTGATCGAACGTCTGGAACGGTTGTCCGGACGCCATCGGGCGGTACCGCCGGTAACCGGCGGGCGCTGTGAAGATGGTGTGGGGGGCCGATGGCGGGTGCGCGTTCCCGCTGTCGGTCCCCTTTCCACTGCCGTACGGTTTCTGCAGATGAGTGAAACAACTCGCCCGCAGGGCACTGCGGGCGACACCGGCACCGGGCTTCCCCAGCTCCGTACCGGACGTGCGCTCGCGCACACTCCTCACCGATCGGACGGCCGTCCGCCCCACACCCCCCGGGGCGCACGGCAGACCGGTCCGGCCGGCCGTCCCGGAACCATCCCCCCTGTTCCGGGACGGCCGGCCCACCTCCTCCTCGCGGTGCTCGCCGCTCTGGCCCTCTTCGCCCTGACGACCTGGCAGGTCCTGGTCTCGGGCCCGCTGCTCGGCCCGGACGAGCGCCTCAGCCGCGCCCTGGTGCGCACCGTGCCGGACGCGGTGACCGAGCGGCTCGCGGACCTCGGCAACGTGCCGGTCGCGGTGCCCGTCCTGGCCCTGGCGATGGCGTACGCGGCCTGGCGCGGGCGGGGCCTCGGGCACGGCGTGCGGGCCCCGCTGGCCGCCGGGCTGGCGATGGCCCTGGTCCCGGCGGTGATCGTGCCGCTGAAGGAGTGGACGGGGCGGCCGGGTCCGCTGGAGCCGTGGGCCGCCGGCTACTACCCGTCGGGGCACACGGCCACGGCGGCGGTCGCGTACGTCGGTGCGGCGCTGCTCGTACGGCCGTACGTCCGCCGGGCCTGGCCCCTCCCCGCCGCCCTCCTCCTCACGGCCGCCACCGCGGTGGGCCTGGTCCTGCGCGGCTTCCACTGGCCCCTGGACGTCCTGGCCAGCCTCCTCCTCGGCGGGATCCTGCTCTCCCCCCTCCCGGGGCTCCGCCCCGGACCCCGCGCCTCACCCGCCGGCGAGGCTTGATTCGCCGCCGGCATCCAGCCGCCGGGCACGGAGTCCCGGCCGGGGCGCGGCCCCGTTACAGGGGGTCGTCGGCGGACCGGGCCGCCGCTTCGTGCATCGCCAGTTCCAGCAGGACCGGATCGGTCAGGAGGCCGGAGCCGTCCGGGGGGACCACCCAGTGGACCCCGCCCGCCCCGCGCGCCGGGTGCGGCACCGCGATCCACGTCCCGGTCCCGGCCGCCCGGACCCCCGTGCCCAGCCACCGCGCCGCCGTCCCCGCCGGGACGAAGAAGCCCAGCCGGTCCTCCCCGAAGTCCGCGAGCACCGGCCCGTGCCGGACCACCAGCCGGGTCAGCACCTCGAACGCGGGCCGCGCCAGCTCCCCCGGCAGGATCAGCACGTCCCAGCGCCGCCCGGCGGGCAGCAGGGCCACCCCCAGCGGGTTGCGCTCCCACTCCCAGCGGCAGGCGTCCGGATCCGGCGCCGCCGCAGCCAGCCATTCCACCGCGCTCCTGGCCCCCGCTGTGTTCATCTCCCGGTCTCCTTGCTCGTAGAGGCAGTCCTACGGGCGAGAGCGCGCCGGGCCGGGAACGTGACGCGGGTTGGGACGGCGTCCGGTGGTGCGGGGGATCGCGGACGCGCCGGGGTGGTGCGCCCCGCGGACGGGGGCGCACCACCCTGGATGATCGGATCAGCTGTCGAGTGGGATCAGCTGTCGAACCCGAGGCCGAAGCGGTCCAGCGTCTTCAGCCAGAGGTTGCGCCGCCCGGCCCGCTCGTCCGCCCGGGCCAGCGACCACTTGGTGAGCGAGATGCCGGTCCACTTGAAGGGCTCCGGCGGGAAGGGCATCGGCTTCTTGCGGACCATCTCCAGCTCGGTCCGCTCCGTGCGCTCCCCGGCGAGCATGTCGAGCATGACGTCCGCGCCGAAGCGCGTCGCGCCGACCCCGAGCCCGGTGTACCCGGCGGCGTACGCGACCTTGCCGGAGTGCGCGGTGCCGAAGAAGGCCGAGAAGCGCGAGCAGGTGTCGATCGCGCCGCCCCAGGCGTGGCTGAAGCGGATCCCCTCCAGCTGCGGGAAGCAGTGGAAGAAGTGCCCGGCGAGCTTCAGGTAGGTCTCGGGACGGTGGTCGTACTCCGAGTCCAGCTTGCCGCCGTACGGATAGATGGCGTCGTAGCCGCCCCACAGGATGCGGTGGTCCGGGGTGATCCGGAAGTAGTGGAACTGGTTGGCGCTGTCGCCCAGCCCCTGCCGCTTCTTCCAGCCGACCGCGTCGAGCTGCTCCGGGCTGAGCGGCTCGGTCATCAGCGCGTAGTCGTAGACCGGCACGGTGTACGGCCGGATGCGCTTGACCAGGGAGGGGAAGATGTTGGTGCCGAGGGCCACCCGGCGGGCCAGGATCCGGCCGTACGGGGTGCCCACGGCCATGCCGGGCCCGCTGGACTTCAGGCTCAGCCCGCGGGTGTTCTCGTAGATCCGCACCCCGAGGCCGAGGCAGGCCTCCTTGAGGCCCCAGGCCAGCCGCGCCGGGTTGAGCATGGCCACGCCGTCCCGGTCCCACAGCCCGCCGAGGAAGGTGGGCGAGTCGATCTCGGCGCGCAGCGCGTCGCGGTCGAGGAACTCGTACCCGCCGGCCAGGCCCAGGCGTTCGGCCTCGGCGTGCAGTTCCCTGAGCTCCTCCACCTGGTGGGGCTCGGTGGCCACGTCGATCTCACCGGTGCGCTCGAAGTCGCAGTCGATGCCGTAGCGGGCCACCGCCGCCTCGATCTCGTCGAGGTTGCGGGCCCCCAGCTCCTCCAGCCTGGCGAGCTCGCCGGGCCAGCGGGTCAGCCCGTTGTAGAGCCCGTGGGTGAGGGAGGCGGCGCAGAAGCCGCCGTTGCGGCCGGAGGCGGCCCAGCCCACCTCGCGGCTCTCGATGAGGACCACGTCCCGCTGCGGGTCGCGCTCCTTGGCCAGGAGCGCGGTCCACAGTCCGCTGTAGCCGCCGCCGATGACCAGGAGGTCGCAGTGCTCGTCCCCGGTGAGGGCGGGCAGCGGGGCGGGCTTGCCGGGGTCGTCGAGCCAGTACGAGACCGGCAGTGCTTCGGAAAGGGATGAGGCAACGGTACGCATGGCGACTGGGGCCATGGTTTCCAACTCCTTACGGAACTGCTTGCTCAGTGCTGCTGCTTCTTCCGCCGGCTGGTCACGACCTGGCCGGCGAGGACCACCAGCACCGCGATGACGAACATCGCCGTGCCGATGACGTTGATCTGCACGGGCGTACCCCGCTGCGCCGATCCCCACACGAACATGGGGAAGGTGACGGTGTTGCCCGAGTTGAAGTTCGTGATGATGAAGTCGTCGAAGGACAGGGCGAAGGAGAGCAGGGCGCCGGCGGCGATGCCGGGGGCCGCGATCGGCAGGGTCACGCGCAGGAAGGTCTGCACGGGCCCGGCGTACAGGTCGCGGGCCGCCTCCTCCAGCCTCGGGTCCATCGACAGCACGCGCGCCTTGACGGCGGCGACGACGAAGCTGAGGCAGAACATGACGTGGGCGATCAGGATCGTCCAGAAGCCCAGCTCGATGCCCATGTTGAGGAACAGGGCGAGCAGCGAGGCGGCCATCACGATCTCCGGCATGGCCATCGGCAGGAAGATCAGCGAGTTGACCGCGCCGCGGGCCCGGAACCGGTAGCGGACCAGGGCGAAGGCGATCATCGTGCCGAGCACGGTGGCGCCTATCGTCGACCACAGGGCGATCTGGAGGGACAGCGAGAGGGAGCCGCACATGTCGGCGACCCCGCACGGGTCCTTCCAGGCGTCCAGCGAGAACTCCTGCCAGGCGTAGTTGAACCGCCCGGTGGGGTTGTTGAAGGAGAAGACGGTGACCACGACGTTCGGCAGGGTCAGGTAGGCGAGGGTGCCCAGACCCGCGATGACGACGAGGTTGCGGCGGAGCCAGCCCACGGGAGCGCTCATCAGACCAGGTCCTCCGTCCCCGCTCGGCGGATGTAGATGGTGACCATGATCAGCACGATGGCCATGAGGATGAACGACAGCGCGGCCGCCGTCGGGTAGTCGAGGATGCGCAGGTACTGCGACTGGATGACGTTTCCGATCATCCGGGTGTCCGTGGAGCCGAGCAGCTCGGCGTTGACGTAGTCGCCGCTCGCCGGGATGAAGGTGAGCAGGGTGCCCGAGACCACGCCCGGCATGGACAGCGGGAAGGTCACCTTGCGGAAGGTGGTCGCGGGGGTGGCGTACAGGTCCCCGGCGGCCTCGTGGAGGCGGGTGTCGATCCGCTCCAGCGAGGTGTACAGCGGAAGGATCATGAACGGCAGGAAGTTGTACGTCAGACCGCAGACCACGGCGAGCGGGGTGGCGAGCACCCGGTTGCCCTCGGTCATGCCCAGCCAGCTGGTGACGTCGAGGACGTGCAGGCCGTTCAGGGCGCCGACCACCGGGCCGCCGTCGGCGAGGATCGTCTTCCAGGCCAGGGTGCGGATCAGGAAGCTGGTGAAGAACGGCGCGATGACCAGGATCAGCAGCAGGTTGCGCCAGCGGCCGGCCCGGAAGGCGATCAGGTAGGCCAGCGGGTAGCCCAGCAGCAGGCAGAGCACGGTGGCGGTGCCCGCGTACAGCAGGGAGCGCAGGAACTGCGGGTAGTACTCGGTGAAGGCGTCCCAGTAGGTCTGGAAGTGCCAGGTGACCTCGAACCCCTCTTCGAGGGAGCCCGTCTGCACGGAGGTCGAGGCCTGGTAGACCATCGGGAGGACGAAGAACACCAGCAGCCACAGGATGCCGGGGAGCAGCAGCCAGTACGGCACCAGCCGCTTGCGGGCCGAGGGCCTGTGGACGGGGGGCTCGGCGGCCGGGGCGGCGGCGGTCACGCGCTCTCCTCGACGGTCTCGATGCCCGCGTCGATGTCCTGGGCCGCGTCCAGCCCGAACGTGTGCGCCGGGTTCCAGTGCAGGACCACCTCGGCGCCCGCGGTCAGCCGGGTGTCGCGCTCGATGTTCTGCACGTACACCTCCAGCTCGGGGCAGACCGGGCTGTCGACGACGAACTGGGTGGAGACGCCGATGAAGGAGGAGGCGGTGATCCGGCCGGTGACCTTGTTCCGGCCGGCCGCGACGGTGTGCTCCTCCTCGGCGGGAACCAGCGAGACCTTCTCCGGGCGTACGCCGACGAGCAGCTTGCCGCCGGTGCGCGGGGTGGTCGAACATCGCTCCCCCGGCAGCCGGAGCCGGGTGCCGGCGGCGGAGACCACGACCTCGTCCCCGGCGGCCTCGACGGAGGCCTCGATCAGGTTCGAGGTGCCGAGGAAGTTGGCGACGAAGGTGGTGCGCGGGTTCTCGTAGAGCTCGGCGGGGGCGCCCATCTGCTCGACCCGGCCGCCGTTCATGACCGCGACCGTGTCGGCCATGGTCATGGCCTCCTCCTGGTCGTGGGTGACGTGCACGAAGGTGATGCCGACCTCGGTCTGGATGCGCTTGAGCTCCAGCTGCATCTGGCGGCGCAGCTTGAGGTCGAGCGCGCCGAGGGGCTCGTCGAGGAGCAGCACCTGCGGGTGGTTGATGAGCGCGCGGGCCACGGCGACGCGCTGCTGCTGGCCGCCGGAGAGCTGGTGCGGCTTCTTGCGGGCGTGCTCGCCGAGCTGGACGAGCTCGATCATGTCGTCCACCTGCTTCTTGACCGACTTGATGCCGCGGCGGCGCAGTCCGAAGGCGATGTTCTCGGAGATGTCCATGTGCGGGAAGAGCGCGTAGCTCTGGAAGACGGTGTTGACCGGGCGCTTGTACGGCGGGAGGTGGGTGACCTCCTGGTCGCCGAGGAAGACGGTGCCGGTGGAGGGCTCCTCCAGGCCGGCGATCATGCGCAGGGTGGTGGTCTTCCCGCAGCCGGAGGCGCCGAGCAGGGCGAAGAAGGAGCCCTGCGGGATGGTCAGGTCGAGCGGGTGCACCGCGGTGAAGGAGCCGTAGTGCTTGCTGATGCCGGTGAGGCGGACATCGCCGCCTGCGGTCTTGTCAGTCATGGGTCGCGGTCCCAAGGGTGGTGTCGGAAGGGGAGCGGGAACGCCCGTCAGGCGCCGATGAGCTTGGCGAACTTCTCTTCGTACGCCGTCTCTTCCGCGCTGGTGAGGGAGCGGAAGGCATGGGACTTCGCCGCCATGGCCTTGTCCGGGACGATCAGGGTGTTGTTCGCGAGCTCCGGGTCGATCTTGGCGAGCTCGTCCTTGACCCCGTCGACGGGGCAGACGTAGTTGATGTACGCGGCCAGCTGGGCGGCGACGGGGAGCTCGTAGTAGTAGTCGATGAGCTTCTCGGCGTTGGCCTTGTGCCGGGCCTTGGCGGGGACGAGCAGGTTGTCGCTGGAGGTGATGTATCCGGCGGCGGGGATCGCGAACTTGATGTCCGGGTTGCCGGCCTGCAGCTGGATGACGTCGCCGGCCCACGCGACGCAGGCGGCGAGGTCGCCCTTGTCCAGGTCGGCGGTGTAGTCGTTGCCGGTGAAGCGGCGGATCTGCTTCTTGTCCACGCCCTTCTGGAGCCGGCCGATGGCCGCGTCGTAGTCGGCGTCGGTGAAGTGCGCCGGGTCCTTGCCCATGTCGAGCAGGGTCATGCCGACCGTGTCGCGCATCTCCGTCAGGAAGCCCACCCGGCCCTTGAGCGAGGGGTCGTCCAGGAGCTGGGTGACCGAGTCGACCTTCTTCCCGCCGGTCGCCTTCGCGTTGTAGGCGATGACGGTGGAGATGCCGGTCCACGGGTACGAGTACGCCCGTCCCGGGTCCCAGTCGGGGCTGCGGAACTGCGGGGACAGGTTCGCGAAGGCGTGCGGCAGGTGCGCGGGGTCCAGCTTCTGCGCCCAGCCCAGCCGGATCATGCGGCCGGCCAGCCAGTCGGTGACCACGATCAGGTCGCGGCCGGTGTCCTGGCCGGCGGCGAGCTGCGGGCGGATCTTGCCGAAGAACTCGACGTTGTCGTTGATGTCCTCGGTGTACTTGACCTTGATCCCGGTGCGTTTGGCGAACGCGTCCAGCGTGGGGCGGCTCTTCTCGTCCTCGCTGATGTCCATGTACTCGGTCCAGTTGGAGAAGTTGATCACCTTCTCCTGGGCCGAGTGGTCGTCGGAGGCCGGTGCGTCGCCGCCCTCGCGCTTGGCGGGCGGGATCCCGCAGCCGGCCAGGCCCGCCAGGCCGCCGACCGTGAGCGCCCCGACGCCCGAGGCGCGCAGCAGCGAGCGGCGGGTCAGGGCCCCGCGGCCGCTTTCGAGGCTGCGCCGCATCGCGGCAAGCTGTACCGCGGAGAGGCGGTCGGGCTCGTACTGCTCCATGCGCTGTGCCCTTTCGGGTGTGGTGTGTCCGCTGGTCGGGCGGAGCGCTGCTATCGGTCCCCGAAGATCGTGCGGTGCCAGTCCTTGGCCGCCACCGCGGTGTTGTCGTACATCACGTGCTTGACCTGCGTGTACTCCTCGAAGGAGTACGCCGACATGTCCTTGCCGAAGCCGCTGGCCTTGTAGCCCCCGTGCGGCATCTCGCTGATGATCGGAATGTGGTCGTTGACCCAGACGCAGCCCGCCTTGATCTCGCGGGTGGCGCGGCCGGCCCGGTAGACGTCGCGGCTCCAGGCGGAGGCGGCGAGCCCGTAGGGGGTGTCGTTGGCGAGGCGGATGCCCTCGTCGTCGGTGTCGAAGGGCAGCACGACCAGGACCGGGCCGAAGATCTCGGACTGGACCACCTCGCTGTCCTGGGCGGCGCCGGTGATCAGGGTGGGCCGGTAGTAGGCCCCGTCGGCCAGCTCGCCCTGCGGGGCCTCGCCGCCGGTGACCACGGTGGCGTAGCCGCGGGCGCGCTCCACGAAGGCGGCGACGCGGTCGCGCTGCACGTGGGAGACGAGCGGGCCGAGGTCGGTGCCGGGGGCGAAGGGGTTGCCCAGCCGTACGGTCTCCATCAGCTCGGCGGTGCGGGCGACGAAGGCCTCGTAGACCGGGCGCTGGACGTAGGCGCGGGTGGCGGCGGTGCAGTCCTGGCCGGTGTTGATGAGGGAGCCGGCGACCGCGCCGTGGGCGGCGGCCTCGATGTCCGCGTCGTCGAACACGACGAAGGGGGCCTTGCCGCCGAGCTCCAGGTGGAGCCGCTTGACGGTGGCGGTCGCGATCTCGGCGACCCTCTTGCCGACGGCGGTGGAGCCGGTGAAGGAGGTCATGACCACGTCGGGGTGGCCGACCAGGTGCTCGCCGGCGGTGCGGCCCGCACCGGTGACGATGTTGATCACACCGTCCGGGATCCCGGCCTCCTTCGCCGCCTGGGCGAACATCAGCGAGGTCAGCGGGGTCAGCTCGGCGGGCTTGAGCACGATCGTGTTGCCCGCGGCGACCGCCGGGAGGATCTTCCAGGCAGCCATCTGGAGCGGGTAGTTCCACGGGGCGATGGAGCCCACCACCCCGATCGCCTCGCGGCGTACGTACGAGGTGTGGTCGCCGGAGTACTCGGCGGCGGCCTGGCCCTGGAGGTGCCGGGCGGCGCCCGCGAAGAAGGCGGTGTTGTCGATGGTGCCCGGCACGTCGAACTCGGTGGTGAGCTTCAGCGGCTTGCCGCACTGGAGCGACTCTGCGAATGCGAAGTCCTCGGCCTGCTCGGCGAGCACGGCGGCCAGCCGGTGCAGGGCGTCGGAGCGCTCGCCGGGGGTGGCGGCGGACCAGGCGGGGAAGGCGGCCTTGGCCGCGGCGACCGCCGCGTCCACGTCGGCCGTGGAGGCCAGCTCGTAGGTGAGCACGTCCTCTCCGGTGGCCGGATCGACCACCGTGTGCGAGTGTCCCGAGGTACCGGACCTCAGGCGCCCGTCGATGTACTGCGCGCCGTCTGCGAAGCGGTCCTTAACCTGGAAGCGGTTGCCCATCACGCTCTCCGTAGCTCCAGCTCGAATTGAGTGCCGATCCTGACAGAGGCATTCGTCTCCGCCAAGTGATTCCGTTGTTGCCTTTTGATTACGCGACGGAATCGGTCGACCATGTGTCGCGTCGATCCGTAAATCCCGTACGAAGTGTCCGTGGCGACTGCCAGACTCGCGTGCATGGAGAAGATCGACAAGCTGATCGAGCAGGTCAACCGTGGTGTCCGGGTGAAGTACCTGCCGTTCTGGGGCCACCGGCCGCGGCCGGACGGCTCCCTCGGCCCGAGCTGCCTCAGCCAGTGGTGGCCCTCTCCCTTCACCGTCGGTGACGTCACGTATGCAACCGCCGAGCACTGGATGATGGCCGGCAAGGCGCGGCTCTTCGGGGACCCGGAGGCGGAGGCCGCCGCCCTGTCCGCGCGGACCCCGGCGGAGGCGAAGAAGGCCGGGCGGCTGGTGCGCGGTTTCGACGGCCCGGTCTGGGAGCGGGAGCGCTTCGGGATCGTGGTGGCCGGAAGCGTGCACAAGTTCGCCTCCTCCCCGCAGCTCACCGCCTACCTGCTGGGCACCGGGGAGCGGGTCCTGGTGGAGGCCTCCCCGATGGACCGCATCTGGGGCATCGGCCTGGCCGCGGACGACGAGCGCGCGCTGGATCCGGCGCGCTGGCGCGGGCTGAACCTGCTGGGCTTCGCCCTGATGGAGGCGCGCGAGCGGCTGCGGGCGGGGGCGGGCGGCGCGGGGTGACCCCCCGGGCGCGGAGGCCGCGGCGGGCTTGTCGCCCCGCCGCGGCCCGCGCGCTTCCCGCTCCCGTGTCCGGCCGCGGCTCAGGCGGCCGTCCGGCGGTGCACCTGGGTGATCTCCAGCGGCTCGGGGGTGCCCCCGTCCTCGTCCCCGCCCACCTCACCGTTGACCACGCCGACGACGAGCAGGGCGACGAGGACGAGTCCGAGGACGGTGCCGATCGAGCCGAGGATGATCCCGGCCAGCGCCTGTCCGGGGTTGGTGGCCTCCCCGCGCCGGACCCGGCCGCGGCCGAGGACCCCGCAGACCAGGGCCGAGATGCCGAGGATCACCGCGAGGAAGCTGGTGCAGAACAGGCACACGGACAGGATGCCGAGCACCATCGCGACCGTGCCGAGCGTGTTGTCCGCCTGCGGCACACCCCAGCCCGGCTGACCGGCGTACGGGCTGCCGGGGTACGGCTGCCCGGGGTACGGCTGCCCCGGATACCCGTACCCGGGTGCGCCCGGGGCGCCGTACGGCGTCGTCTGCTGCGGCGGGACCGGGTACGCCGGGATGAAGTTCGGCGGAACCTCCGGCCCGGCCCCGGGTGTCCCGGCCGTCGTCGGCTGGTGCCCCCAGGGACCGGGCTGCCCGGGCGCGGCATACGGAGGCGGAGCGGAACCGGACGCCCCGGGCGGCGCGAACGGGTTCGGTGCCCCGGGCTGACCGGACGGCCCGGGCGGCGCGAACGGATTCGGTGCCTCCCCGGCCCCGCCCTGCGGGCCCGCCCCCGCCCCGGGCACGCCGTAACCGCCCGCCGGCACCCAGTCCCCACCGGGCACCTGCTGCCCGCCGAGGGGCGCACCGGACGGCGCGGGGGCCGCACCGGCGGCCTTGGCGAACGGATCGGCCGCCGGGGCCCCGCCCGTGGCGGCGGACTGGGCGAACGGATCGGCGGGCGCACCGGCCGCATCGGCGGGGGCACCGGACGGCGTTCCCCCTGCGGCTTCGTACGCCGGCGGGGCGGCGGGGTTGCTCGCGGGAGCGCCGCTCGTGGCGGCGGGGGCGGCCGCCGGGCCGGGCTCCGCTGCGCCCGCGGGCGCCGGGCCGGGCGCGGAGTCCGGCGCGGGCACGGGCGCAGGCGGTGCGGGGTCGGGGTCGGGCCGTGTCGCGGGGGTCCGGCCTTCGGCCCGTTCCTTGCCCAGCCGGACCTTCGGCGGTTCCGGTGGTGCCCACGGGTCCCGGGACGGCTCCTGCTCGGGCCCCGGATGCTGGTCGGACATGTGTTCAGGCCCCCTCTCGTACGGCCATGCTACGGGCTGCCCCCGACGGCACTCCGGCCTGCCTACGATGATCCCGAACCGCCCCTACCCCTCGACCGGAGGCCCTCATGCCCGATCTGCACGCGTTCATCGCGGGGCTGCCCAAGGCGGAGCTCCACGTCCACCACGTCGGCTCGGCCTCCCCGCGCATCGTCGCCGAACTCGCTGCCCGACACCCCGACTCCAAGGTGCCCACCGACCCCGAGGCGCTCGCCGACTACTTCGTCTTCACGGACTTCGCCCACTTCATCGAGGTCTACCTGTCGGTCGTCGACCTCGTGCGCACCCCCGAGGACGTCCGGCTGCTCACCTACGAGATCGCCCGCGACATGGCCCGGCAGAACATCCGCTACGCCGAGCTCACCATCACCCCGTACTCCTCCACCCGCCGCGGCATCGAGGAGAAGGCCTTCATGGCCGCGATCGAGGACGCCCGCAAGGCCGCCGAGGACGAGCTCGGCGTCGTGCTGCGCTGGTGCTTCGACATCCCCGGCGAGGCCGGCCTGGAGGCCGCGGCCGAGACCGCCCGGCTGGCCGTGGACCTGCGCCCGGAGGGCCTGGTCTCCTTCGGCCTCGGCGGCCCCGAGATCGGCGTGCCGCGCCCGCAGTTCAAGCCGTACTTCGACCAGGCCCGCGCGGCCGGCCTGCACAGCGTGCCGCACGCGGGCGAGACCACCGGACCGGAGACCGTCTGGGACGCGATCCGCGAGCTCGGCGCGGTGCGCATCGGCCACGGCACGAGTGCGACCCGGGACCCGGAGCTGCTGGCGTACCTCGCCGAGCACCGGATCGCGCTGGAGGTCTGCCCCACCTCGAACATCGCCACGCGCGCCGTCGCCGACCTCGACGAGCACCCCGTCAAGGAGATGGTGGCCGCCGGGGTGCTGGTCACCATCAACAGCGACGACCCGCCGATGTTCGGCTCGGACCTCAACAACGAGTACGCGGTCGCCGCCCGGCTGCTGGACCTCGACGAGCGGGGTCTCGCGCAGCTCGCCAAGAACGCCGTGGAGGCCTCCTTCCTCGACCCGGCCGGCAAGGCGGAGCTCAGCGCGGAGATCGACACGTACACCGCCGCCTGGCTCGCCCGCTGACGACCGCCCAGAATGGGCCCATGCGCACCCTGACGGCCGTCGGCCACCGCGGAGACCCGTACGCCGCCCGTGAGAACACCCTGCCCTCGCTGCGCTCGGCCCTCGCACGGGGTGCGGACGCGGTCGAGATCGACGTGCGGCTGACCCGCGACGGGGTGCCCGTACTGATGCACGACGAGGACCTGCGCCGGCTGTGGCGGCACGAGGTGCGGCTGGACGCGATGACCGCGGCCCAGCTGCGCGAGCTCACGGCCGGCGAGGTCCCGACCCTGCGGGAGGCCCTGATGGCCGTCGGGGCCGCCCGGGTCATGATCGACCTGCCGGGGGCCACGGCGGAGTCCGTCCGCGCGGTGGTCGGACTGGTGCGCGAGTGCGGGGCGCGGGAGCGGACGTACTACTGCGCGGGCGCGGACACGATGCTGGCCGTGCGGGCGGCCGACCCGGGGGCGGAGATCGCCCTGACGTGGACCAGCCTGAGCCCGCCGCGGCGGGTGCTGATCGACGCGCTGGCGCCGCGCTGGCTGAACTACCGCTGGGGGCTGCTGAGCCGGGGCCTCACGGATGCCGTGCACCGGGAGGGGCTCCTCGTCTCGGCGTGGACGGCCGACACGAAGCGGACGATGCGGCGGCTGGTCGCAGCGGGCGCGGACTCCATCACCACGAACCGCCCGGACGCCCTGGCGGCGGTCCGCACCGAAGCGGGCCTGCGGGACGCATGAGGAAGTTTCGGCCCTGCCCCGTAAGCAGTCGGCCTCCGACAGGGCGGCCCCGCCCCCACCTGTGCGCATAAGATCCCTTATTGCGGAGGGCCGGGAGGAGCCGAGGGGTTGGCGGAAAACGTCCCGCCACCAGTCACCACCTACTAGCCTGGCGCAATGGTAGACGTGGGGGTCAGCGAGCTGCGGCGAAGCCGCGACCGGCTCGCAAAGCGGGGAGCAGCAGCCGAGAGCGACGGGGACCAAGCCACCTGCGGGCTCCTCCTCTTCTACGCCGCCGAGAATGCCTTGAAGGCAGAGATCTTGCGCCGGATCCTCCGACGGCAGGACACGTCGGGCCTTCCCGGCCATCTACGCTCGCACAACCTTCGCGGCTTGGCCAAGGCTCTGAACCTTCGCGACCCCACTTCCGGCCCCGATCCGTTGCGCTGCCGTCGACACAAGGGCGGCTCTTGGATCGAGCCCCATGAGCTTCACGAAGCATGGCGTTATGGTGCAGAACTGCACCCGAGTGATCAAAAATCGGCGTTGGAAGCTCTCAAAGCACTGGTGGAGGACGCCAGGAAAGGATCTTGAGCGGTATGACTGGGAAGCTCTTCACGTGGGTGGACATCGATTCCCAGCTGGCGGAGGCAGCTGTCGAGGGCAAGTGGCCGGCCTGGCTGCTGGAAGTGGACGCGTGGTGGGACGCACTCGAGCTAACGGTCCTGCCGGGCACCAAGGCTCTCGACGTGCGGAGCTGGCTCGATGGCCAGTTCGGCCTCGGCTCGGCAGCAGACCGCGGCCTCGGACTGGAGTTGGCGCTGGACCGCCCTCCGGCACACGCACCTCGCTCCTTGCCCGTCCGCCTTGTGGAATCGGCTGGTTCAGCGGCCCCGGATCGTCGGCCACGGCTGAGCGAGCGTCGCATCACCGCGGCCTTGGCGGATCCCCTACCCCGCCCGGCGTCTGCTCAGTTCGCCAGCGAGAAACAGCTGGTTGCCTTCTACTCGTTCAAGGGCGGCGTCGGACGCACCCTCCACGCTGTGGCGCTCGCGGATTCCCTGGCCGCACAGGGCCAGCACGTCCTCCTGGTAGACGCGGACCTGGAGGCTCCTGGAATCAGCTGGATGTACCAGGCGCAAGGGGGCCGCTGCGACATCTCCTATGAAGACCTTCTGTCGCTCCTGCATTCCTCCCACCAAGGCGATCCCACCCCCGCCGTGCAGATCGCCGCCGCCTACCTGCCAAACCAACGGGTCTCCCACTATCCGGGAAGCGGCCGTGTAACTGTTCTCCCAGCCAGTCGACGCGCTCGATTGGGGCCACCGCACATCACGCCGGCTGACCTCTTGACCGAGGACCGCTCCCCCTATTTCTTGAGCGAGTCACTAGCCGCACTGGCAGTTGCAGCAGAAGCCGACACCGTCGTCCTCGATCTTCGTGCCGGGGCCTCCGAGCTGGCAGCTCCCATCCTCATGGACCCGCGTGTGATGCGGATCTTCGTTACCACGGTCAGCAGCCAGTCCCTGCAGGGCACCGAGACCATGATCCGCCAGCTCGGCGTCCACTCCCCCGCCGCAGCCGCCACCGACCCAACACCGGGCGCAATCGTCACGCAATACCGGCTCGACGTCCACGATGCACACGCCGAGGACGCACGCGTCAGGCTCTCCACGGCACTCTCTTCGGCGATCACGCGGGAAGCTCCAGCCGACTACACGCCGGAAGACCTGGCTGTGGACGAACAGATCTTGACCGAGCCACTGCTCAGCCCGTTTCGCGACGAGCTACTGGCCCTGCCGCAGAGTTGGGACTCTGTGGTCGAGGTCGTCCGCCGCTGTGGTCTCTCGGACTTGCTGAGCGACTTCGCACCCGGTGTTGTCCAGCCTGCCTCCGCTGTCGGTGTGCCGGACACCCCTCTGCACGAACGTCGGCGCGCCCTCGAAAGGACTGCGCGCCAACTCATCTTTGCCGAACGACAGGGCATGGACTCGGGCCTCGGCTTCTTGACCACCGAACCAGTGCGTCGCCTGATCTCAGACCACAGCACCGACCTGCCCGTCACGGTAGTTGTGGGATCGAAGGGCGCGGGCAAAACCTTCACGTTCGCCAGAATGTGCACGGCAGGCAGCTGGGACGCCTTCGCACAAGAGAACGGCCAGCACATTCAGCGGTCGGCGATGATGGTTCCGGTCCTCGACCCGGCCAATATCTCTGAGTCCTCAACCGGAATTTCGCCCCAAGGCCTGAGAGACCGAGCGGCAGGCGGATCGGGTATCACCGCTGACGCCATCCGGAGCCATCTGAACGCCGGCCTCCGAAACGAGAGCGCCGAGGATTCGGATTTCTGGCTGCAGCGATGGCTGGAGTGCCTGGCCTGGGCAGCTGGCGCCGAGCGCGACGAGTCGGCCGAGGAGTTCCTCATCCGGCGAACCTTCAGTACGACCGGCGCCCACCTGTTCATCATCGATGGCTTGGAGGACTGGCTGGAGCTGCTGGATTCGGAGGCAAAGCGAATTGCCCTCCGAACGCTGCTGATCGAAGTGCCGGCCTGGCTTCGCCGCTTGCGCAACCGTTCTCTCGGCATGGTGGTCTTCGTACGCCAGGACCTGGTCCGTGCAGCCATCAAACAAAACCTCGGCCAGTTCTTGGACCGCTATGCGCCCTACGAACTCCGGTGGGACACCGAAGACGCACTGCGTCTGTCGTTGTGGGTCGCAACGAACGCAAAAGCTGTGGCTGCTCCAGTGCTTCCCATGGCAGACATGACCTTTGACGGCATCGTGCAAGCGTTGCTCCCTCTGTGGGGAGCGAAACTCGGCACAGAGAACTCACGCGAGGCGGGCACTGACCGGTGGGTCCCAGCAGCTCTCGCCGACTTCAACAAGCAGATCCAGGCACGCGATGTCGTCCGCTTCCTGTGTGAAGCAGCAGCCGCCTCTCAGGATGACGAGCGCTGGGGTGACCGGGTACTGACTCCGGCAGCGATGCGCCATGCCCTCGGAGAGTGCAGTCGACAGAAGATCGATGAGATCAACCAGGAAAATCCGCGTCTGGGCAAACTGCTAAAGGACATGGCCAACTTCGCGGACACCGTCAAGATGCCCTTCGAAGCCGCGGATGTGGCTCTGAGCACCGACGACGTGGAGGCCCTGAAGCAGTGGGGGGCATTGGCCAGGGACTCGGACGGCCGCTACCGCATGCCCGAGATCTACCGGCACGCCCTCGGGTTTCGGACCCTCGGCAGAGCACGCGTGGTGAAGGACCTCTGAACCTTTTCACGTGATGACGTTTGAGCCCGTTCATTGGAAGGTGAACGGGCTCAAACGTTACAGGCCCACGATCGCGTTCCAGCGTTTCGCGAACGGGCGCCGCTCCGCGGCCGAGATGTCCCGCGCGATGGCGAGCCGCTTGCGCATCTCCCCGTCCGGGAAGACGAGCGGGTCCTCGGCCAGCGCAGCCGTGTCCGCGTCGTCGGAGTCGGCCAGGACGTCCCGCGCGGCCGGCACCGGGCACACGTAGTTGACCCAGGCCGCCAGCTCCGCGGCCACCTCCGGCCGGTAGTAGTGGTCGATCAGCGCCTCCGCATTGGCCTTGTGCCGCGCGAGGTTGGGCACCAGCAGGCTCTCCGCCCAGAGTTCGGCCCCCTCCTCGGGGACGACGAACTCGATGTCGGGGTTGTCGGCCTGGAGCTGGATCACGTCCCCGGAGTACGCCTGGCAGGCGAGCACGTCCCCCGTGGACAGGTCCTTGATGTAGTCGTTGCCGGTGAAGCGCCGGATGTGCTTCTTGCGCACCAGCCCCTCCACCCGGTCGCACACCCGGTGGAAGTCCGCCTCGGTCCACCGCGTGACGTCCACCCCGTCCCCCTGCATGAGCAGCGCGAAGGACTCGTCCAGCCCGGACAAGAGGGTGACCTTGCCCGCGAGTTCGGGCCGCCACAGGTCGGCCGTCGACTTCAGCTCGCGGCCCAGCTTCCGGCGGTTGTACGCGATGCCCGTGATCCCGCACTGCCAGGGCACGGTGTGCATCCGGCCCTGGTCGAAGGCGGGCGAGCGCAGCTGCGGGTCCAGGTGCTCGGCCACGTTCGGCTGGGCCGTGCGGTCCATCTCCTGCGCCCAGCCCAGCCGGACGAACCGGGCCGCCATCCAGTCGCTGACGACGAGCAGGTCCCGCCCGGTCTCCTGGTGGTTCATCAGGGAGGGGCTGACCTTGCCGAAGAACTCGTCGTTGTCGTTGATCTCCTCGGTGTAGCGCACCTGCACCCCGGTGCGCTCGGTGAACGCGTCCAGCGTGGGCCGGCGCGACCGGTCCTCGTCGTCCGTGTCGATGTACAGCGGCCAGTTGGCGAAGGCGACGCTCCGGTCGGCGGCCGACCGGTCGGCCGCGGCGCGCCGCCCCTCCTCGACGTACGCCGCGGGCACGCCGCAGCCGGTGAGGGCGGTCAGGAGACCCGCCGCGCCGAGGCCGCGCAGCGCCGCGCGGCGGGAGATCGTGGGGGGTGCGATGCGTGGGGCCATGCGCACACCTTCGGCGGAACGCGGAGGGGCGGGCAATAGACAGTCTGTCTACTGCCCGCCCCTCCGGGGAACGGACGTGATCAGCCGGCCGGGGTGCCGGCCGCGGCTCAGCCGTCGAGCGAGGTCATCACGTGCTTGATGCGGGTGTAGTCCTCGAAGCCGTACGCGGAGAGGTCCTTGCCGTAGCCGGACTTCTTGTAGCCGCCGTGCGGCATCTCGGCGACGAGGGGGATGTGGGTGTTGATCCACACGCAGCCGAAGTCGAGGTTCTTGGACATGCGCATGGCGCGGGCGTGGTCCTTGGTCCACACGGAGGAGGCGAGGGCGTACTCGACGCCGTTCGCGTACTCCAGGGCCTGGGCCTCGTCCGTGAAGGACTGGACGGTGATGACCGGGCCGAAGACCTCGTTCTGGATGATCTCGTCGTCCTGCTTGAGGCCGGAGACGACGGTCGGGGCGTAGAAGTAGCCCTTGTCGCCGACCTGGTGGCCGCCCGCCTCGACCTTGGCGTGCGCGGGGAGGCGCTCGATGAAGCCCGCGACCTGCTTGAGCTGGTTCGGGTTGTTCAGCGGGCCGTAGAGCACGTCCTCGTCGTCCGGCTGGCCGGTCTTGGTGTCGGCGGCGGCCTTGGCGAGGGCGGTCACGAACTCGTCGTGGACGGACTCGTGCACGAGCACGCGGGTGGCGGCGGTGCAGTCCTGGCCGGCGTTGAAGTAGCCGGCGACCGCGATGTCCTCGACGGCCTTGGCCAGGTCGGCGTCCTCGAAGACGACGACGGGGGCCTTGCCGCCGAGCTCCAGGTGGACGCGCTTGACGTCCTTGGAGGCGCTCTCGGCGACCTGCATGCCGGCGCGGACCGAGCCGGTGATGGAGGCCATCGCCGGGACCGGGTGCTCGACCATGGCCTTGCCGGTCTCGCGGTCGCCGCAGATCACGTTGAAGACGCCCTTGGGCAGGACGGAGTCGATGATCTCGGCCATGAGCACGGTGGAGGCCGGGGTGGTGTCCGAGGGCTTCAGCACCACGGTGTTGCCCGCGGCGATGGCCGGGGCGAACTTCCACACGGCCATCATCATCGGGTAGTTCCACGGCGCGACCTGGGCGCAGACGCCGACCGGCTCGCGGCGGATGATCGAGGTCATCCCGTCCATGTACTCGCCGGCCGAGCGGCCCTCCAGCATGCGCGCCGCGCCCGCGAAGAAGCGGATCTGGTCGACCATGGGCGGCAGCTCCTCGCTGGCCGTGAGGCCGAGCGGCTTGCCGGTGTTCTCGGACTCGGCGGCGACGAGCTCGTCGGCGCGGGCCTCGAAGGCGTCCGCGATCTTCAGCAGGGCCTTCTGGCGCTCCGCCGGGGTGGTGTCGCGCCAGCCCGGGAAGGCGGCCGCGGCGGCGGCCATGGCCGCGTCCACGTCGGCCTGGCCGGACAGCGGAGCGGTCGCGTACACCTCGCCGGTGGCGGGGTTGACCACCTCGGTGGTCCGCCCGTCGGCGGCGTCCCTGAACTCTCCGCCGATGTAGTTGCGCAGACGACGCAGTTCGGTGGTCACTACAGCCACTCTCCTGATCACATGTCCAATGGTTGAGACAGTCCCCCAGCCTAGTCCCTCGGGTGACGCTTTCGACAGAGCCAGACCCCACCAACTACGAAATCAGTGTCTTTGGATCACCACAACAACGGATTTCATTGATTTCGGGTTGCGGAACTGTCGAGTCCTCGTGCACAGTGAGGTCGTGGTCAGTCGAAGCACAGATGCCAGGAACAGACAGCCGTCCCCTTCGGTCGATGCTGTGTCGCTGGCGATCATCGAGCAACTGCAGGAGGACGGACGCCGTCCGTACGCAGCAATCGGCAAGGCCGTCGGCCTGTCGGAGGCCGCCGTGCGCCAGCGCGTGCAGAAACTGCTCGACCAGGGCGTCATGCAGATCGTCGCCGTCACGGACCCGCTCACGGTGGGCCTGCGGCGCCAGGCGATGGTCGGCATCAACGTCGAGGGGGACCTCGACCCGGTGGCCGACGCGCTGACCGCGATGGCCGAGTGCGAGTACGTGGTGATGACCGCGGGCTCGTTCGACCTGATGGTGGAGATCGTCTGCGAGGACGACGACCACCTGCTGGAAACGATCAACAAGCGGATCCGCACGCTCCCCGGCGTGCGATCCACCGAAAGCTTCGTCTACCTGAAGCTGAAGAAGCAGACCTACATGTGGGGAACCCGATAGCCGTGACCCAGGACCTGTCCAAGACCGCGTACGACCACCTGTGGATGCACTTCACCCGCATGTCCTCGTACGAGAAGTCCCCCGTCCCCACCATCGTGCGTGGCGAGGGCACCTACATCTACGACGACAAGGGCAAGCGCTACCTCGACGGTCTCGCCGGACTGTTCGTGGTCAACGCCGGCCACGGCCGCAAGGAGCTGGCCGAGGTCGCGTACAAGCAGGCCCAGGACCTCGCGTTCTTCCCCGTGTGGTCCTACGCCCACCCGAAGGCCGTCGAGCTGGCCGAGCGCCTCGCCGACTACGCCCCGGGCGACCTGAACAAGGTCTTCTTCACCACCGGCGGCGGCGAGGCCGTCGAGACCGCCTGGAAGCTCGCCAAGCAGTACTTCAAGCTCAAGGGCAAGCCCACCAAGTACAAGGTCATCTCCCGCGCGGTCGCCTACCACGGCACCCCGCAGGGCGCCCTGTCGATCACCGGCCTGCCGGCCCTCAAGGCCCCCTTCGAGCCGCTGGTCCCCGGCGCCCACAAGGTGCCGAACACCAACATCTACCGCGCCCCGATCCACGGCGACGACCCCGAGGCCTTCGGCCGCTGGGCCGCCGACCAGATCGAGCAGCAGATCCTCTTCGAGGGCCCCGACACCGTCGCCGCGGTCTTCCTGGAGCCCGTGCAGAACGCCGGCGGCTGCTTCCCGCCGCCGCCCGGGTACTTCCAGCGGGTCCGCGAGATCTGCGACCAGTACGACGTGCTGCTCGTCTCCGACGAGGTCATCTGCGCCTTCGGCCGCCTCGGCACGATGTTCGCCTGCGACAAGTTCGGCTACGTGCCGGACATGATCACCTGCGCCAAGGGCATGACCTCGGGCTACTCCCCGATCGGCGCCTGCATCGTCTCGGACCGCATCGCCGAGCCGTTCTACCAGGGCGACAACGTCTTCCTGCACGGCTACACCTTCGGCGGGCACCCGGTGTCCTCCGCGGTGGCGCTGGCCAACCTCGACATCTTCGACAAGGAAGGCCTCAACCAGCACGTGCTGGACAACGAGGGCAACTTCCTCTCGACGCTGCAGAAGCTGCACGACCTGCCGATCGTCGGCGACGTCCGCGGCAACGGCTTCTTCTACGGCATCGAGCTCGTCAAGGACAAGAACACCAAGGAGTCCTTCACGGACGAGGAGACCGAGCGCGTGCTCTACGGCTTCCTCTCCAAGGCGCTCTTCGACAACGGCCTCTACTGCCGTGCCGACGACCGCGGCGACCCGGTCATCCAGCTGGCCCCGCCGCTGATCGCCGACCAGGGCACCTTCGACGAGATCGAAGGCATCCTGCGCTCGGTGCTCACCGAGGCGTGGACCAAGCTGTAACCACCCCCAGACTCCCAGGCCAACCGTCCCGGCCTGGCGAGCCAGGCTCTCCCAGGACGTTGCGGGTCCTGCTGAGCCCATGACAGCCACCCTCACCGCTGTCATGCCCCACGGCCCGGATGCGCCCGTTCGAGTGAGAACGGGCGGGTCCGGGCCGTGTGCCGTCCGCCCCGCGCGCCTCCCGCTCCTTACGGTGCCTCGTGACCGATCGGCCGCAGCTTCGTTCCCCCGTACGGGGGAGCCGGGCAGCGAGTCCGGTCCGCAGTCGATGTGAACCGAGGTGTACGCCATGGTGGCCCCGCCCGACAACGATGTGCTCTGGGCACGCTCCCTGCACCACTCCCACCGCGGCTCCCCCGCACTGAGCGGGGTGTCCGTCGGGGTCCGCGCCGCCGAGGTCCTCGCCGTCACCGGCCCCCGCGGCAGCGGCAAGACCACCCTGCTGCGCTGCCTGTCCGGACAGCTGCGGCCCGACGAGGGCGAGGTCTGGTTCAACAGCCTCCCCGTCCACACCATGGGCCCCCTCGCCCGGGAACGGCTCCGCCGCGACCGCTTCGGCTGGATCGGCCCCGAACCGCAGCTCGTCCCCGAGCTCACCGTGTGGGAGAACGCCGCCCTGCCGCTGCTCCTCGCCGGCACCCCGCACCGCACCGCCAAACGAGCCGCCGCCGAATGGCTGGACCGGCTCGACATCGGCCCCGCCGCCCGCCGCCGCCCCGCCTCCCTCGGCCGCGCCGACGCCCAGCGGGTGGCCCTCGCCCGCGCCCTGGTCGCCCTGCCCGCCGTGGTCTTCGCCGACGAGCCCACCGCCCCCCTGCACCGGGCCGAGGCCGCCCAGCTGCTGCGCACCCTCACCACCGCGGCCCGCTCCCACGAGATCACCGTGGTCCTCGCCACCCACGACGAGGAGACCGCCGCCCACGCCGACCGCCGGGTGGCCCTCCTCGACGGCCGGACCGCCGGCGCCGCAGGCCCGCACCCCACCGACACGGAGGGCCGGGCCCCGTGCTCACTCTCCGTCTGACCCGCGGCTCCCGGCCCCTGGTCCAGCTGCGCCGGCTCCTCGTCGCCGCCGCCTCCGCCGGGACCGGCTTCCTCCTCCTGTACGTCCTCGCCGGGGCCGTGGCCCGGCCGCAGGGCTCCGCCCCCCGGCTGCTGTGGTGCCTCGTGCCCCTCGCGCTGACCGTGCAGTTCGCCGTCGCCGTCGCCCGCACCGACCCCGCCACCCGGACCCGCGAGGGACTGTCCGCCATGGGCCTGGGCCGGGTCCGGCTCACCGTGGTCGCGGCCCTCTCCACCGCGATCTCCTGCGCCCTCGGCAGCGCCCTCGCCCTGCTGGTCTTCCTGCACCTGCGCGGGGACATCGCCGGGCTCCCCTTCGACGGGGCCGCAGCCCGGGCCCTCCACGCCGACCGGCCGTTCCCCGTACCCGCCGCCCTCACCCTGCTGGCCCTGGTCCCCCTCGCCGGAGCCCCCGCGGCCGCCCTCGCCCAGCGGCCGCGCGCCGCCCGCCCCCCGCAGCAGCTCCTCCCCTGGGGGGTGGCCCTGCTCGCCGCCGGATTCGCCGTCCTCCTCTACGGCGGCCGGCACCCCGCGGGCGCCCTCGCCGGCTGGTCCCTCACCACCGCCGGACTCGCCCTGGCCGGACCGGCCGTCACCCACGGGGCCGGCGCCCTGGTCCGGCTCGTACGGCCCGGCGCCGCCCGGCTGCTCGCCGGCCGCGCCCTCCAGGAAGAGGCCGCCCGCATCGGCCCGCCGCTCGGCGTGCTGTGCGCGATGGCCGCCGCCGCCCTCGCCCTCCCCGCGCTGCGCGACCGCGTCGGAGTGCCGCTCGGCCCGCTCACCGCCCCCGCCGCGGCCCTCGCCGCCCTCTGCGCCGCCGCCACCCTCCTCGTCACCGCCGTGGAATCGCGCCAGGCCCGGCAGGCCACCCGCGAGGCGGTACGGGACCTCGGCACCGCCGGACCCGTCCTGCGCACCGCCGCCTGCCTGCGCGTCCTCGCCCTCCTCCTGTGCTGCGCCCCCCTGGTCTGGGCGGTGGCCCGGCTGACCACGCTCGCCCTCACCCGCTGAGCGGCCCCGCGGAAGGGCGCCGTAGGGTGGCCGGGTGGGCACGCGACAGGCAGCAGGCTTCGAAATAGAGACCCTGGCCGAGTTCGACCGGGTGGCGGCCGGCGGCTCGCTCTGCGGCTACCGCATCCAGTCGGTCGACCTCCGGGAGCGCACCCTCGCGCTGCTGTCGCTGGACACCTCGGCCGCCGTCTTCCTGGGCTGCCCCATGGAGGCCGACGCCGCGGCGAAGGTCCGGGCGGACGGGGCGCTGGTCTTCCCGCCCATCCCCGACCTGCCCTTCAACCCGTACCGCGCGCTGCTCTACACCCCCGGGGAGCTCTTCGACGGACTGTCCGAGGGGTACGAGGCCACCCCGGACTTCCTCGCGTACGACTGGTTCCAGGAGACCAGGGCCGACGGGGACGTCCTGTCCTCGATGCTGCGCTCCCTCCACGACGACGCCATCTCCGACGCCCTCGACGAGCTCCTCGACGGCGCCCGCGTGGTCGGGGTGATGGGCGGGCACGCCATGGCCCGGGGCGGCGAGCCGTACGCGGGCGCGGCCCGGCTGGGCCGGACCCTGGCCCGCACCGGCCTGACCGTCGCCACCGGCGGCGGCCCCGGCGCGATGGAGGCCGCCAACCTCGGCGCCTACCTGGCCCCCTTCGAGGACGGGGCGCTGGCGGAGGCACTGGAGCGGCTGGCCGGCTGCCCGTCCTTCACCCCCTCGGTCACCGACTGGGCGGGCGCGGCCTTCGCGGTGCGCAAGCAGTGGCCGGGCGGCGGTGACTCGGTCGGCATCCCCACCTGGTTCTACGGCCACGAGCCGCCCAACGCCTTCGCCGGCCACATCGCGAAGTACTTCGCCAACGCGACCCGGGAGGACGGACTGCTCGCCCGCTGCAACGCGGGCGTGGTGTTCCTGCCCGGCGCGGCCGGCACCGTACAGGAGATCTTCGACAACGCGACCCCGAACTACTACGGGTCGCGCGGCGAGCCGACCCCGATGGTGCTGGTGGACCGGGCCCACTGGACCGAGCGCCTGCCCGCCTGGCCCCTGCTGCGGACCCTGGCCGCGGGCCGGCCCATGGCCGCGCGGATCGCGCTGGTCGACTCGGTGGACGAGGCCCCGGCGGCCCTGGCCGCCATGGCCTGACCCGGACCGGCCGCCGCTCCGAGGCAACCCCGGAGCCCCCGGACACGTCTGGCATGCGGAGCGCAAAACATGCGCAGCAACCGCAGAACCCGCAGAACCTGCCAGAAGTGAACGGAGCCCCCTGTGCTCATAGGCCTGCTGACCGCCGTCGCGGCGTCGATCTGCTACGGCACGGGATCGGTGCTGCAAGCCGTGGGCTCCCGCCGGTCCGCCCGCGCCGAAGCCGGCTCGGGCACCACCCAGCACGGCGGCCCCAACCTGTCGTCCACCGCCAAGGCGGCGATGACCTGGGAGTTCATCGTCGGCACCGTCCTCGACTTCGTCGGCTTCGGGCTGGGCGCGCTCGCCGCCCGACTGCTGCCCCTCTTCCTCTCCCAGACCGTGATCAGCGCCAACCTCGTGATCACCGCCGTGCTGAGCGTCAGGATGCTCGGCATCCGGCTCAGCCGCAGGGAATGGGCCTCGATCGGCGTGGTCTGCGGGGCGCTGGTGCTGCTGGCGACGGCCGCGGGCCACGAGGGCGGCCACCACGCGGACCGCTCCACGCACTGGTGGCTGCTGGCCGTCACCGTGCTCCTGATGCTCGGCGGCACGGTCGCCGTCCGCCTCCTCGGCGCGCGCGCCGCGATCCTCGCCGGCCTGCTGTCGGGCCTGGGCTTCGGCGCCCTGGGCGTCGGCGTCCGCATCCTCGACGGCATCGACCCCTTCGACCTGACGGCCCTGCTCACCGACCCGGCCCTGTACGCGATCGTGATCGCGGGCGTCGGCGGCATGTACCTGCACACGGTGGCCCTCCAGATCGGCTCCGTCAACGGGGCCACGGCGGCGCTGGTCGTCGGCGAGACGGTGCTGCCGGGGGCGATCGGCGTCCTGTGGCTCGGCGACGCGTCCCGGGCGGGCTTCGGGTGGCTGGCGGTCCTCGGGTTCGCGCTGGCCGTGGCCGGTGCGGTGGCCGTCGCGTGGTACGGCAACCACGACCCCGCCCCCGCCCCCGCCCCCGCCCAGGCGGAACCCCGCCCGCCGGTCCCGGTCCCGTAACCCGGCGCCCGTCCCGGGGGCTCTGCCCCCGGACCCCCGCGCCTCAAGCGCCGGCGGGGCTTGATCCTGCCCGGCAGGATCCAGATCCCGAGCCGGGTTGTGCCCCGCACTCGACACGCGGCCGGGGCCCAATCAAGCCCGTCCGGCGATTGAGGACCGGGGGTCCGGGGCCAGAGCCCCCGAAACCAGCCCGCCGCGTTGAGGCGTGCGGGCCCGGGGCAGAGCCCCAACACCCAGCCCCGCCAGCGCTTGAGGCGCGCAGGCCCGGGGGCAGAGCCCAGCCCAGCCCCGCCGGCGTTTGAGGCGCGCAGGCCCGGGGGCAGAGCCCAAAAACCAGCCCCGCCGGCGTTTGAGGCGCGGGGGTCCGGGGCGGAGCCCCCGAGGCAGTTCCAGCCCCGCCGGCGTTTGAGGCGCGGGGTCACGGGGCGGAGCCCCGTGCAGCTACGGGGTCGGCAGCGGCACGACCTCGGACGCCGCGAAGGCGACACCCACCCGCGCCCCCACATCCGGCGCACCCACCAGCTCGCACTCCGCCTCGAGCCCCGGCCCCCCGGCCCCCGGCCGCAGCCCCAGCGCCACGTGCGCCCCCCGGAACGTCCGCGAGACCACCTCGCACTCCAGCCCGTCCGCCACCGCGACGACCCGCACCCCCGCCGGCCGCACCAGCAGTCGGCAGTCCCCCTCGGCCGTCCCCTCCGGAACGGGGATCTTCCCCCAGGGCGTGTCCGCGCAGGGCCCCGTCACCCGGCCCGGCACCACGTTGTCGAAGCCCAGGAAGCGGGCCACGAACTCCGACGCCGGCCGCTGCCACACCTCCAGCGGCGTACCCGCCTGCGCGATCCGCCCCTCCTGCATCACGATCACCCGGTCGGCGAGGGCGAAGGCCTCGCCCTGGTCGTGCGTCACGGCCAGCACGGTCGTGCCCAGCGCCGAGAACAGCGCCCGCAGCTCGACCACCAGCCGCTCCCGCAGCCCCCGGTCCAGCTGCCCCAGCGGCTCGTCCAGCATCAGCAGGCGCGGCCGCGGCGCCAGCGCCCGCGCCAGCGCCACCCGCTGCTGCTCCCCGCCGGACAGCGCGGCCACCGCCCGGCGGCCCGCGCCCGGCAGCCCCACCAGCTCCAGCAGCTCGGCGACCCGGGCCTCCCGCTCGGCCCGCCCGACCCCGTGCATCCGCAGCCCGAAGGCGACGTTCCCGGCGACGTCCCGCTGCGGGAACAGCTGGTGGTCCTGGAACATCAGGCCCACCCCGCGCCGGTGCACCGGCACCCCGCCCTGGTCGGCCCCGTCCAGCCGCACCCGCCCGGCGGCCGGCTGGAGCCCGGCGATCACCCGCAGCAGCGTGGACTTCCCGCTGCCGCTGGGCCCGAGCACGCAGACCGTCTCGTGCGCGTCCACCGTCAGGTCCACCGCGTCGAGCACCGTACGCGCCCCGAAGCGGACCGAGATCCCGTCCAGTTCCAGCAGCGCCATCAGAACTCCCCGGATGATCGCTCGGGCCGCAGCCGCTCCAGCACCAGCAGGGACACCGCGCACACCCCCATCAGAATCGTGCTCAGGGCCATCGCCTGCCCGTAGTTCAGCTCCCCCGCCCGCCCGAGCAGCCGGGCCACGGCCACCGGCAGCGTGGGCCGGTCCGGCCGGGCGATGAAGACCGTGGCGCCGAACTCGCCGAGCGAGACGGCGAACGCGAACCCGGCGGCCACCAGCAGCGCCCGGCGCACCAGCGGCAGGTCCACCTCCCGCCAGGCCCGCAGCGGGGAGGCCCCGAGCACCGCCGCGGCCTCCCGCAGCCGCCCGTCCACTGCCCGCAGCACGGGCAGCATGGTGCGCACCACGAACGGCACCCCGACCAGCGCCTGCGCCAGCGGCACCAGGATCCACGAGGTCCGCAGGTCCAGCGGCGGCTCGTCGAGGGTGATCAGGAAGCCGAAGCCGACGGTGACCGCGGACACGCCCAGCGGCAGCATCAGCAGCGCGTCGAACCCGCGGACCAGCGGTCCGGCCCGCCGGGTGAGCGCGGCGGCCGCCAGCCCGCCGACGAGCAGGGCGATGGCGGTGGCGGCCAGCGCGTACTCCAGGGAGTTGCCGATCGCCTCCAGCGGCGGCACCAGGAAGGTCCCGCCGCCCGCACCCTCGTCCCCGAGGGCCCGGTAGTAGGCGGTGCCGTACCCGCCGGGGGTGTCGAAGGACCGTTCCACCAGCACCCCGAGGGGCAGCAGGAGCAGCAGGGCCACCGTCAGCAGCACCCCGCCCAGCAGGGCCCGCTGCCCGGCGCCCCGCACCCGGTGCGCGGTCCCCGCCGGGTCCACCAGCCGCAGGGCGGTCTCCCGCCGGCGGACCGTGCGGGCGTGCACGGCGAGGATCAGCCCCACGGCCGCGAACTGCACCAGGGTCAGCACGGCCGCCGTCGGCAGGTCCAGCAGCTGCGCCGTCTGCCGGTAGACCTCCACCTCCAGGGTGGAGTACGCGGGCCCGCCGAGGATCTGGACGACGCCGAAGGAGCTGAAGGTGAAGAGGAAGACCATGAGGGCGGCGGCGGCCACGGACGGGCCGAGCGCGGGCAGGGTCACCCGCCGCCAGGCCCCGAACCGGCTCGCGCCCAGCACCCGGGCGGCCTCCTCCTGCCGCGGGTCGAGCTGGGCCCACAGGCCGCCGACGGTCCGCACCACGACGGCGTAGTTGAAGAAGACGTGGGCGAGCAGGATCGCCCACACGGTGGTGTCGAGCCGCACCCCCCACAGCTCGTCGAGCAGCCCGCCGCGGCCGACGAGGGCGAGGAAGGCGCTGCCGACGACCACCGTGGGCAGCACGAAGGGCACGGTGACCACGGCCCGCAGCAGCTGCTTGCCGGGGAAGTCGAACCGGGCGAACACGTACGCCCCGGGCAGCGCGACGACCAGTGTCAGCGCGGTGGAGGCCAGCGCCTGCCAGGTCGTGAACCACAGCACCTCGGCGATGTCCGGGCGGCCCAGCACCTCGCCGATCCGCCCGAACCGCCAGCCGGCGCCGGTGTCGAAGCCGCGGCCGACGATCGCGGCCACGGGATACGCGAAGAACAGCCCGAAGAAGGCGAGCGGCAGGGCCATCAGGGCCAGCCGGGCCGCGAGGGCGCGGGTGGGGGGGGGGGGGGGGGGGGACCCCCCCCCCCCCCCGGCTGATGCCTGGGATGGCAACACCGCAAGGCACAAAGAGATCCGACGCCTCACACCCGCCCCCCTGTTCGCCGTCT
>NZ_JBVIDV010000022.1:0-78698 GCF_055572195.1 Streptomyces sp. NPDC030809 | reverse complement strand
CTCCCGCAACGAGGATGCGGAGAGGACGCCAAAAAGAAACAAAAAAAAGCGGAGAGAAATCGCCCCCTCGCCGCGGCGGGGCCGGGAGTATTCGCCTCCCCCCCCCCCCCCCCCCCCCCCCCCCGCCCCGGCGGGCCTTCGGCGCGCGCGGCTACTTCAGGACGAGCGAGGTCCATGCCTTGACCCACTGCTCGCGGTTCTGCGCGATCCGGTCCGGGGCCACGGTCTCGGGCCGGTCGACGACCACTCCGTGCTTCGTGAACAGCTCGGGCAGCTTGGCGTCCTTGACGACCGGGTTCACGAACATGTTGAGCGGCATGTCCTCCTGGAACTGCCGGCCGATCAGGAAGTCCAGCAGCGCCTTGCCGCCGGCCTCGTTCTTCGCGCCCTTCAGCAGGCCCGCGAACTCGGTCTGGCGGAAGCAGGTGCCGGTGGAGACGCCGGTGGGGGCCTCCTTCGGCTGCGGCTCGGCGTACAGCACCTCGACCGGCGGGCTCGACGCGTACGAGACGACGAGCGGGCGGTCGCCCTTGGCCTTCCTGCCGCCGGCGGAGCCGGAGAAGCGCTCGTTGTACGCCTGCTCCCAGCCGTCGACGACCTCGACCCCGTTGGCCTTCAGCTTGCCCCAGTACGCCTCCCAGCCCTGGTCCCCGTACTTGCCGACGGTGGCGAGGAGGAAGCCGAGGCCGGGCGAGGAGGTGGCGGCGTTCTCGACGACGAGGAGGTCCTTGTACTCCGGCTTGGCGAGGTCGTCCAGCGTCTGCGGCGGGGCGAGCTTCTTGTCGGCGAAGTACTTCTTGTCGTAGTTGACGCAGATGTCGCCGGAGTCGACGGGCGTGACCCGGTGCCCGGCCTTGTCGAGCTGGTACTGCTCGGGGACCGCGGCCAGGCCCTTGGCCTCGTACGGGGTGAAGATGCCGTTGTCGAGGGCGCGGGAGAGCAGGGTGTTGTCCACGCCGAAGAACACGTCCCCGCGGGGCGAGCCCTTGGTGAGGATCTCCTGGTTGAGGGCGGCGCCGGCGTCCCCGCTCTTCAGCACCTTGACGGTGTAGCCGGTCTGCTTCTCGAACGCCTTCAGCACGGCCGGACTGGCGGCGAAGGAGTCGTGGCTGACGAGGGTGACCTGCTTGCTCTTCGGCGTGCCGGCGGCCGGGCCGTCCTCGGCCTTGCCGTCCGCGCCGCCGCAGGCGACGAGGGTCCCGGCGCCGAGGGCGACGGCGAGCGCCGCGCCGGCCAGCTTCTTGGTGGTGCTCACGGTTTTTCCTCCTGGGGTGTCCAGGAGAAGACGCGGCCCTGCCCCGGCGCTCGGAGAGCGGACGCCGGGGCAGGGCGCAACAGCTTGAGGTGTGTTGACCGAACTTCCTACCCAGAATGACCTGGGCGAGGTTCAGAGGGTCTGCGGACTGACGGTTCCCGCACTCTCAGCGCTGTGGCGCTCCCCTGTCGGAATATGCAATTGGTTCGGGCCCAGCGTACCCCGGGCCCGAACCGCCGCTTCGGCGCCCGCCCGCTGCCCGCGGGTACGGCGCTCCCCGCCCGGCGCGGGCCGGGTCAGCGCTCGCTGGCGGCGAGCTGCCCGCAGGCGCCGTCGATCTCCTGGCCGCGGGTGTCGCGGACGGTGACCGGCACCCCGTGGGCGGCGATGGCCTCGACGAAGGCCCGCTCGTCCTCGGGGCGCGAGGCGGTCCACTTCGAGCCGGGGGTCGGGTTCAGCGGGATGAGGTTGACGTGCACCCGCTTGCCCTTGAGGAGGCGGCCGAGGAGGTCGCCGCGCCAGGCCTGGTCGTTGATGTCGCGGATCAGGGCGTACTCGATGGAGATCCGGCGGCCGGACTTCTCGGCGTACTCCCAGGCCGCGTCGAGGACCTCGCGGACCTTCCAGCGCGTGTTGACGGGGACGAGGGTGTCGCGCAGCTCGTCGTCGGGGGCGTGCAGCGAGACGGCGAGGCGGCACTTGAAGCCCTCGTCGGCGAACCGCAGCATGGCCGGCACCAGGCCGACGGTGGAGACGGTGATCCCGCGCTGCGACAGGCCCAGGCCGTCGGGCTCGGGGTCGGTCAGGCGGCGGATGGCGCCGACGACCCGCTTGTAGTTGGCGAGCGGCTCGCCCATGCCCATGAAGACGATGTTGGACAGGCGGGCCGGCCCGCCGGGGACCTCGCCGTCGCGCAGGGCCCGCATGCCGTCGACGATCTGGTGCACGATCTCGGCCGTGGACAGGTTGCGGTCCAGACCCGCCTGGCCGGTGGCGCAGAACGGGCAGTTCATGCCGCAGCCGGCCTGGGAGGAGATGCACATGGTGACCCGGTCGGGGTAGCGCATCAGGACGGACTCCACGAGGGTGCCGTCGTGGAGCTTCCACAGGGTCTTGCGGGTGGTGTCCTCGTCGCAGGAGATGTGCCGGACCACGGACATCAGGTCGGGCAGCAGCTCCTCGCGGAGCTTCTCGCGGGCGGCGGCCGGGATGTCGGTCCACTCCGCCGGGTCGTGCGCGTAGCGGGCGAAGTAGTGCTGCGAGAGCTGCTTGGCGCGGAACGGCTTCTCGCCGATCGCGGCCACGGCCTCACGGCGCTCGGCGGGCGACAGGTCGGCCAGGTGCCGGGGCGGCTTCTTGGCACCGCGGGGCGCGACGAAGGTGAGCTCGCCCGGGGCGGGACGGGGGGCCATGACGGGTACTCCTCGGTACGGCGAGGCCTGGGCGCGCCTCCGCGCGGTCGCGGAGCGGACGGGCGGCTCGACCGGAGCCGGGAGACCTCATGGGGTCCGTCCGCGCGGTCGCGGGACGGATCGGGACGGATCCTGACGGGACGGGCCCGGCAGAAAGGGCGCGCCACTCGCGAGTGACGCGCCCTTCAGGATAACCCGTACCGCTCACCCGCCGGGGCTGAGCGGCTTTCCGCAGGTCAGCCGGTACCCACGAACGCGGCCAGCAGCAGCCAGACCACCGGGGCGGTCGGCAGCAGCGAGTCCAGCCGGTCCATGATCCCGCCGTGGCCGGGGAGCAGGGTGCCCATGTCCTTGATGCCGAGGTCCCGCTTGATCATCGACTCGCCGAGGTCGCCCAGGGTGGCGCTGACCGCGACCGCGAGGCCGAGGAGCAGGCCCTGCCACCAGACGCCGCCGTCGATGAGGAACTCCATGCACAGGGCGCCGGCGCCCATGGCGAAGGCGACCGCTCCGAACAGGCCCTCGCGGGTCTTTCCGGGGCTGATGCGCGGGGCGAGCTTGTGCTTGCCGAAGCGCCAGCCGACCGCGTACGCGCCGGTGTCGCTGACGACGGTGAGCACCAGGAAGGTGATCACCCGCTGCGGGCCGTCGTCGGCGGTCAGCAGCATCGCCACGAACGTGGCGAGGAACGGCACGTAGAAGGCGGCGAACACGCCCGCGGTGACGTCCTTGAGGTAGCCCTCGGGCGGTTCGGTCATCCGCCAGACCAGGACGGCGAGGGCGGTGAGGGCCATCGCGACCCAGGCCCCCTCGGCTCCGCGCACGTATCCGGCCACGACCATCGCCGCGCCGCCGACCGCGAGGGGCACCAGCGGCGCCTTGATCTCCTTGCGCTCGGCCAGCCGGGAGGTCAGCTCCCACAGCCCGACGACCACGGCGACGACGACCACGCCGACGAACACGGCCTTCACGATGAACAGCGAGGCGAAGATCACCGCGCCGAGGCCGACGCCGACCCCTATGGCGGCACGCAGGTCCCGCCCCGCGCGCTTCTTCTGCGGCGGCTGCGAGGCCTGGGGGGCCTGCGATGGGGGCGGCGGCGTGGGCATGGGCTCCTGCAACGGCGTCTCGTCGCGGAACGGGGGGCTGCTCGGCAGAGCAACCCCCCGGTCGCGTGCTTCCTGGTCTCCGAAGCGGTCGGGCACGACGGGCATGGGCCGTGTGTGCTGACCTTGGTGCGCATCGTATGCGGGACCCGCCTGCGCATCGTATGCGGGACCCGCCGGAACCGGCTCCGGGACAGGCCCCTGGTCGGACGGCGGCCGGCCGCCGGAGTGTCCGGCGCCCGGCGGAGCCCCCCAGGGAGAGTCGTTCATCAGACCTCGAGCAGCTCGGCTTCCTTGTGCTTGAGCAGCTCGTCCACCTGCGCGACGTACTTCGCGGTGGTGTCGTCGAGCTCCTTCTCCGCGCGGCGGACCTCGTCCTCGCCGGTCTCCTTGTCCTTGACCAGCTTGTCGAGGGCGTCCTTCGCCTTGCGGCGGACGGAGCGGATGGAAACCTTGGAGTCCTCGGCCTTGGTGCGCGCGACCTTGATGTACTCCTTGCGGCGGTCCTGCGTCAGCTCGGGGAACACCACACGGATGATGTTGCCGTCGTTGCTGGGGTTGACGCCGAGGTCGGAGTCGCGGATGGCCTGCTCGATGTTGCGCAGCGCGCTCTTGTCGAACGGGGTGACGACGGCCATGCGCGGCTCGGGCACCGAGAAGGACGCGAGCTGGTTGATGGGCGTGATGGCGCCGTAGTAGTCGGCCACGATCTTGTTGAACATCGCCGGGTGCGCACGGCCGGTGCGGATCGCGGCGAAGTCCTCCTTGGCGACCACGACGGCCTTCTCCATCTTCTCCTCGGCCTCGAGGAGGATTTCTTCGATCACCACGTGCTCCTGCATGTCTTGAGTGGATGGTTCGGGCGGGGCGGGCGGGGCCGCACCTTCAGGCCCGGGTGCCCTGGTCGCTCACCAGCGTGCCGATCTTCTCACCCTTGACGGCGCGAGCGATATTGCCCTCGGCGAGCAGCTCGAACACGAGGATCGGCAGCTTGTTGTCACGGCACAGCGTGATGGCGGTGGCGTCGGCGACCTTGAGGTCGCGGGAGAGCACCTCGCCGTACTCGAGCGCGTCGAACTTCACCGCGGCCGGGTTGGTCTTCGGGTCGGAGTCGTAGACCCCGTCCACGCCGTTCTTGCCCATGAGCAGCGCCTCGGCGTCGATCTCCAGGGCGCGCTGGGCGGCGGTGGTGTCGGTGGAGAAGTACGGCATGCCCATGCCCGCGCCGAAGATCACGACGCGCCCCTTCTCCAGGTGACGCACCGCGCGCAGCGGGATGTACGGCTCGGCGACCTGGCCCATGGTGATGGCCGTCTGGACGCGCGAGTCGATGCCCTCCTTCTCCAGGAAGTCCTGGAGGGCCAGGCAGTTCATGACGGTGCCGAGCATGCCCATGTAGTCGGAGCGCGCCCGGTCCATGCCGCGCTGCTGCAGCTCGGCGCCGCGGAAGAAGTTGCCGCCGCCGATGACCACGGCGATCTCGGCGCCGTCACGGACGACGGCCGCGATCTCGCGGGCGATCGCGTGCACGACGTCGGGGTCGACACCCAGGCCGCCGCCGCCGGAGAAGGCCTCGCCGGACAGCTTCAGCATGAAGCGGCGGCCCTTCTTGTCGTGGTCGCTCTGGTCTTCGGAAGCGGTGTGGGGGTCCACGCCCTGATTCATGGAGATCTCCTCGTGCACATACGAAGAAGGCCATTGCCGGTGGGTCCTTGCGGTTCCCTCTACGGCAATGGCCTCCTCGTCAGATCTGCGGTCGTCCTGCGCGGAGGCGGACGACTGCCTCAGACCCTACCGGGGTCCGGTGTCCGTCGCGTACGGACGGACTCAGATGCCGACCTTGATGCGGGTGAAGCGCTTCAGGGTGACACCGGCCTCGTCCAGGATCTGCTGGACGGACTTCTTGTTGTCCAGCGCGTACGGCTGGCCGAGGAGGGTGGCCTCCTTGAAGAAGCCGTTCAGGCGGCCCTCGACGATCTTCGGGAGCGCGGCCTCGGGCTTGCCCTCGGCGCGGGTGGTCTCCTCGGCGACGCGGCGCTCGGACTCGACGACCTCGGCCGGGACGTCGTCCTTGGAGAGGTACTTCGGCGCGAAGGCGGCGATGTGCTGCGCGATGCCGCGGGCAACCTCGGTGTCCTTGTCGAACTCGACGAGAACGCCGATCTGCGGGGGCAGGTCGGGCATGGTGCGGTGCATGTACGCGGTGACGAACCCGTCGCCGTACTGCGCGAAGCGGTCCAGGACGATCTTCTCGCCGAGGTTGGCGTTGGCCTCGTCCACGAACGCCTGGACGGTCTTGCCGGCCTCGATCTCGGACGCGAGCAGCGCCTCGATGTCCGCCGGGGCGGTGGCGGCGACGTGCGCGGCGATCTGGTTGGCGACGGCCTGGAACTTGTCACCCTTGGCGACGAAGTCGGTCTCGCACTTCAGCTCGACGAGGACACCGGAGGTGTTGTCGTCGGCGAGGAGGGAGACGACGGCACCGTTCTCGGCGGAACGGCCCTCGCGCTTGGCGACGCCCTTCTGGCCCTTGATGCGGAGCGCCTCGACGGCCTTGTCGACGTTGCCGTCCGACTCTTCCAGGGCCTTCTTGCAGTCCATCATGCCGGCGCCGGTGAGCTCGCGGAGCTTCTTGACGTCAGCGGCGGTGTAGTTCGCCATGAGTCTGTGATTCTCTCTCGAAGTCGTAGATCTACGGGTGAACGGCGGGGGCCGGTGCCTCGTGAGCACCGTCCCCCGTCGTCATCGTCCGTGCTGCGAGTGCCCGGGGAGTGAACTCCGGGCGCTCCCAGTGGGTCAGGCCTGCTCGGCGTCCGCGGCCGGGGCGGCCTCGGTGGCCTCGGCGGCCGGAGCCTCGGCGGCGGGGGCCTCGTCGGCCTTCTTCTCGCCCTCGAGGAGGTCGCGCTCCCACTCGGCCAGCGGCTCGCCGATGACCTTGTCGCCCGGCTTCGAGTCACCGGCGGCAACGCCGGAACGGGCGATGAGGCCCTCGGCGACGGCGTCGGCGATCACGCGGGTGAGCAGGGTGACGGAGCGGATCGCGTCGTCGTTGCCCGGGATCTTGTAGTCGACCTCGTCGGGGTCGCAGTTGGTGTCGAGGATCGCGACGACCGGGATGTGGAGCTTGCGCGCCTCACCGACGGCGATGTGCTCCTTCTTGGTGTCGACGATCCAGACGGCGCTCGGCACCTTCTGCATCTCGCGGATACCACCGAGGGTCTTCTCCAGCTTGGCCTTCTCGCGGGAGAGGACCAGGAGCTCCTTCTTGGTGAGGCCGGAAGCGGCCACGTCCTCGAAGTCGATCGCCTCGAGCTCCTTCAGACGCTGAAGGCGCTTGTAGACGGTGGAGAAGTTGGTGAGCATGCCGCCCAGCCAGCGCTGGTTGACGTAGGGCATGCCGACGCGGGTCGCCTGCTCGGCGATCGCCTCCTGCGCCTGCTTCTTGGTGCCGACGAACATGATGGAGCCGCCGTGCGCGACGGTCTCCTTGACGAACTCGTAGGCGCGGTCGATGTACGACAGCGACTGGAGCAGGTCGATGATGTAGATGCCGTTGCGCTCGGTGAAGATGAAGCGCTTCATCTTCGGGTTCCAGCGACGGGTCTGGTGACCGAAGTGGACGCCGCTCTCCAGCAGCTCCCGCATCGTGACGACGGCCATGGCCGTACTCCTTGAGGTGCTCGGTTACCGCGGCCGCCGGACGGCGGTCGCGCCTGACGCCCCGACGCGCCGTGCCACGAGGGACCGAGGAGCGCGGCCACCAGCCCTTGCGGGTCCGGTGGCGGGGCGTGCGAAGTCGACCCGGTGACCCGGATCGCCACAAGAAGTGTACGGGACCGGTACCCGTGCCGGGTGACGTGCCTGTCCACAGCCCCGGACTTGTCCACAGGCCGGCCCGCCCCGACACCCCCGCCCGGCACCCTTTCCCCATGAGCACTCTCGTCCTGGCCCTGCTGCTGGCCCTCGTACCCGCCCCCGTCCCCCACGGCCCCGTCCGCCCCCTGCCGCCCCCGCTGCGCGTCCTGCGCTGGTGGCATCCGCCCCCCACGCCGTACGCGGCCGGCCACCGCGGCGTGGACCTCGCGGCCCCGGTGGGCACCGGCATCCGGGCGGTCGGCCCCGGCCGGGTGCATTACGCCGGACAGGTGGCGGGGCGCGGCGTGCTGTCGCTCACCCTCCCGGGCGGCCTGCGCACCACGTATGAGCCGGTCCGCCCCCTGGTCGCGGAGGGCGAGGAGGTCCGCCCCGGGCAGCTGGTCGCCGTCCTGGCCCCCGGCACCCACTGCCCGGAGCCCTGCCTCCACTGGGGCCTCCTGGCCGGCGACACCTACCTGAACCCCCTCCGCCTCCTCCCCCGCCCCACACCCCGGCTCCTGCCGCTCCCGTGAGCGGAGGGAAGGCTGCGGACGGGACGCGCGCAGAGGCAGGGGGAGCAGACACAGGGGAGAGCGCGAGCGGCCCTGCACGAAAACCGAAAACCGAACGACGAAGGGAGAGGGCGCGGAGGCGGGAGGGGCGGGGGGAGAGGGGGGCGGGGGCGGGGGGGAGGGCCCCCGGAAGGCCGTGTTTCAGCCGCGGACGCCCCGCAGCGCCATCCCGACGGCCGCCTCGGTGACCTCGGCGGGGTTTTCGGCCGCGCCGAGTTCGATGCGGCGGACGGCGGCGTCGACGACGCCCTGGAGCAGCATCGCCGCCAGCCGGGGCTGGGCGTGTCCGAGCGCTCCGAGTGCTTCCACGACCATGGCGACGAGTCCGCCGTGGGCCGCGCGGATCTTCTCGCGGGCGCCGGCGTCCAGCTCGCTCGCGGAGATGGCGACGACGGCCCGGTGCCGCCGGTCCCCCACCAGGGCCAGCTGGCTGCGCACGTAGGCCTCGATCTTGGCCTCGGCGGTTTCCTCGGCCTGCATCGCGGCTTCGATCTCGGCCGCCCAGACGGGGAAGTCCACGGCGCACAGCTCTTCGACCACGGCGGCGCGCGAGCGGAAGTACTCGTACACGGAGGAGCGGGCCAGTCCGGTGCGGGCGGCGAGAGCGGGGAAGGTCAGGGCGTCGGTGCCGCCCTCGGACAGCAGGGAGCGCGCGGCGTCCAGGAGGGCGCCGCGCTGCATGGTCCGGTGCTCGGCCACGGAGGCCGCTCGAATCCTGGGCACCCTTCCACTCTACGGAGGGAGGGCGCGCTCACCGGCCGACATCGGCCAGCTTTGCGCGCAGTTGCAGCACCGACTTGGTGTGGATCTGGCTGACCCGGCTCTCGGTGACCCCGAGGACGTTGCCGATCTCCGCGAGGGTGAGTCCTTCGTAGTAGTAGAGGGTGACGACGGTCTTCTCCCGTTCGGGGAGGGTGTTGATGGCCCGGGCGAGCAGCCGCCGCAGTTCCCGGCCCTCGGCCACCTCGACCGGGTTGTCGGCGGCGGTGTCCTCCAGGGTGTCCATGAGGCTGAGCCGGTCGCCGCCTTCGCCGCCGACGTGGAGCAGTTCCTCCAGGGCCACGACGTTGGCCAGGGAGAGCCGGCTGAAGACAGAGTGCAGCTCCTCCAGCCCGATCCCCATCTCCGCGGCGACCTCGCTCTCGGTGGGGGTCCGGCGCAGCTGGGCCTCCAGGGTGGCGTAGGCCCGTTCGACCGCGCGCGCCTTCTGGCGTACGGACCTGGGGATCCAGTCGAGGGCGCGCAGCTCGTCGATCATCGCGCCGCGGATCCGGGTGATGGCGTATGTCTCGAATTTGATGGAGCGGTCGATGTCGAACTTCTCGATCGCGTCGATCAGGCCGAAGACGCCGGAGGAGACGAAGTCCGCCTGTTCCACGTTGGGCGGCAGGCCGACGCTGACCCGGCCGGCCACGTATTTGACGAGCGGCGAGTAGTGCAGGATCAGCTGCTCGCGCAGGCGCTCGTCACCCGAGTCCTTGTACGACCGCCAGAGCTCGTCGAGGGACGAGGGTGCGGTGGGCCGCACGCTGCCGCGGGCAGCGGGGGGCACCGCAGCGCGGTCAGACTCTGGGGTGTGCTGGGGCATGCGTCGCCTTGAGCCGTTCTGCTGTGTACTGGCTGATCTGTGCGGGAGGCCGTGGCCGGTTCGGGATCCCTGGGAGCGTAGCGTGACTGGAGTGTCGCGGTGCGCGAAGAGTACGGGATGGCGAGGGGGCGCAGCGGTTCTCCGGGACGCGCGGGCGGTCCGGGCCGGGCGCCGGGTGCGCGGCCCCGGCGGGTGAGACCGGGAGGACGGCGTATCTCATCGGTTTCACCCTTTCACCGGAACGCCCCAGGTCAAGCACCGCCTCGCCGGGGTTCCCCGGTTTGTGTCGCGGGCGGGTCCCGGCGGGTGGTCAACTGCCAGGCGTCGCCCTGCCGTTCGACGAACCCCAGAGAGTGAAGTTCGTACAGTCTGCCGATGACTTCATCGGTGTCCGAGCCTGCGGCGAGGGCGAGTTCGGCTACGGTGGCGGCCCGTCCGGCCGGAAGGGCTTCGAGGGTCCGGGCGGTGTGCGGGTCGAGCAGGTCCCGGGCGCACACCGGTCCGCGTCTCGGGGGTGCCAGTTCGCCCATGTCGCCGACGAGTTCGACGACTTCGGCCGCGTCGGTGACGAGTACCCCTTCGCCGCGCAGGAGTTCGTGGACTCCGGCGGACAGTCCGCTGGTGGCGGGACCGGGCACACCCATGGTGTGCCGTCCGAGCCGCTGGGCGCACCGGGCGGTGACCAGGGAGCCGCTGCGGAGGGCGGCTTCGACGACCACGGTGCCCCGGGTGAGGGCTGCGATGACGCGGTTGCGCAGGACGAACCTGCTGCGGGTGGGGTGGCTGCCGGGCGGGAGTTCTCCGAGGAGCAGCCCTTGGGCGGCGATGCGGCGCAGGAGTCCGTCGTGTCCGCGCGGGTAGCTGGTGTCCACTCCGCAGGCGAGGACGGCGGCGGTGGCCCCGCCGGCGGCGAGGACCCCGCGGTGGGCGGCCCCGTCGATCCCGTAGGCGGCGCCGGACACGACGACCCAGCCGCGTTCGGCGAGTCCGGTGGCGAGGGTGGCCGCCATGTGGGCTCCGTACGGGGTGCAGGCGCGGGCGCCGACGACGGCGACGGAGCGCAGGGCCCAGGTGCGCAGGGAGGGGCTGCCGCGGACCCAGAGTCCGATGGGCCGGGCGTCTCCGAGGTCGTCGAGCTGCCGGGGCCAGTCGGGGTCGCCGGGGCAGATGAAGCGGCTGCCTGCTGCTTCGGCGGTGGCGAGGTCGCGGGCGGGGTCGGCGGCTTCGGCGCGGCTGCGGTATCCGGCGAGCCGGTGGGGGCCGACGCCGGCGAGGGCGGCGGTTCCGGCTTCGGGTCCGGTGAGCAGGCCGAGGAGTCCGGCTGCTCCGTGGGTGCGCAGCCAGCGGCCGCCGTGTTCGTCGCCGGGTTCGAGGACCCGGGTCAGGGCGGCCCGGGCGAGCCGCTCGGTTTCGGTGCTCATCGGGGTGCTCCTGTGGTGAGGGGTGTGCCGCGGGCGATGCCGGTGCGGAGTTCGAGGGCGACGGCCACGTCGAGGGGTCCGGGTCTGTCGCGACCGCCGAGGTCGGCGACGGTCCAGGCGACGCGCAGTACGCGGTCCAGTCCGCGGGCGGTGAGCAGGCCCCGCTCCATGTCCCGTTCGGCCGGGGCGAGTGCGCCGGGGGCGGCCTGCCAGCGGGAGCGCAGTTCGTGTCCGGGCACTTCGGCGTTGAGGGTCCAGGGGGTGCCTTCGAGGCGGGCTGCGGCGCGTTCGCGGGCGGCCCGGACCCGGTCGGCGACGGCGGCGGTGGGTTCGCCGCGGCCGCCGTGGCCGAGCAGGTCGGCGCGGGTGACGGGTTCGGCTTCGACTCTGATGTCGATGCGGTCGAGGAGGGGGCCGGAGAGTCTGGCCTGGTAGCGGCGGATGACGGAGGCGGGGCATTCGCATCCGGAGCCGTGCAGGGTGTGCCGTCCGCAGGGGCAGGGGTTGGCCGCGAGGGCGAGGAGGAAGCGGGCGGGGAGGCGCACCACTCCGTTGGCGCGGGCGATGACGACCTGGCCGGATTCCAGGGGCTGGCGCAGGGCGTCGAGGGTGCGGCTGCTGAATTCGGGGGCTTCGTCCAAGAAGAGGACGCCGCGGTGGGCGAGGGAGACGGCGCCGGGCCGGGGCAGGCCGTTCCCGCCGCCGACGAGGGACTGCATGGTCGCCGAGTGGTGGGGTGCGCAGTAGGGCGGTGCGGTGATGAGGGGTTCGCCGGGCGGCAGGAGCCCGGCGACGGAGTGGACGGCGGTGACCTCCAGGGATTCCTGGCGGGTGAGGGGCGGCAGGATTCCGGGGAGCCGTTCGGCGAGCATGGTCTTGCCGGCTCCGGGCGGGCCGGTGAGGAAGAGGTGGTGGCCGCCGGCCGCGGCGACTTCCAGGGCGCGGCGGGGGGCCTGCTGCCCGGCGACGTCCGCGAGGTCGGGGGCGTCGCCGCGGCCGGCGGCGAGTCCGTTGCCGGCTCCGGCGCCGGGCAGGACGAGTCCGGCGAGCAGGGGGTCGGGGCGGCCTTCGCGGTCGGGTGGTTCCTCCTGGGGGACGGGGCTGTCGGTGAGTACGGCGATGAGCTGGCGCAGGGTGCGGACGCCGAGGACGGAGACCTCGGGGACGAGTGCCGCTTCGGCGGCGGACTGTTCGGGGACGACGACCTGCCGGTATCCGGCTTCGGCGGCGGCGAGGACGGCGGGCAGGACTCCGCGGACGGGCCGGACCCGGCCGTCGAGTCCGAGTTCGCCGATGAGGACGAGGTCGGCGATCTCGCGGGGGTCGATGCATTCGGCGGCGCCGAGCACGGCTGCGGCCACGGCCAGGTCGAAGCCGCTGCCGGATTTGGGGACGGCGGCCGGGCTGAGTCCGACGGTGAGCTTCTTCTGCGGCCATTCGGCTCCGGAGTTGACCACGGCGGCGCGGACCCGGTCGCGGCTTTCGACGAGGGTCTTGTCGGGCAGTCCGACGAGGGTGAAGGCGGCGACGCCGGGTTCGAGGTCGGCCTGGACCTCGACGACGACTCCTTCGACGCCGACGAGGGCCACCGAGCAGGCGCGGGCGAATCCCATCACGCCACCCCCTTGGCGTGCTCCACGCGGGGTGCTCCGCGGCGCGGCAGGACCACGCCGATCAGGTCGATGCGGACTCCGCCCGGGGGCGGTCCGCCGTGTTCGGCGAGCCAGCGGGCGGCGAGCCGGCGCAGCCGCGCCGCCTGTGCGGGTCGCATCGCGGCCATGGGGTGCTCGAAGGGGCCTTCGCGGCGGGTCTTGACCTCGCAGAGGACGAGGGCGTCGCCGTCGCGGGCGAGGATGTCGATCTCGCCGGTGCGGCAGCGCCAGTTCCGTGCGATCACGGTCATGCCGGCCTGGGACAGGCACCGGGCGGCCAGGTCCTCCCCGTACCGTCCGAGGGCCCGCCGGGCGAGCCCGGCACGCGTCACGGCCGCGGCCCGCTCCGCAGGACCGCCGGCCCCGGCCGTTCCCCGGCGCCCGCCGGCCCGATCGGTCCCGGCCGGGTCACACCCGGCCCGATCGGTCCCGGCCGGGTCACACCCGGCCCGATCGGTCCCGGCCGGGTCACACCCGGCCCGATCGGTCCCGGCCGGGTCGCACCCGGCCCGTTCGCTCCCGGCCGGGTCGCCCCGCCCGGCGGGCCCGCAGCGCGCCCCCTGGGCCATGCCGCCCGGCACCCCACCGCCCGGCAGCGACGCACCGCCGCCTGCCGACGGACCGCGCCCTACCCGCGTACCGCCGCTCCCGGACACACCCCGGCCCGCCGACAAGCGGCCGCCGGACGTACTGCCGCCTGCCGACAGGCCGCCACTCCCGGACTTACCGCCGCCTGCCGACGTACCGCCATTCCCGTGTGTACGGACTGCGGCCCGTTCGGCGCCGCCGCCCGGCCCGCCGGTTTCCCGGTGGCTCCCGGATCCATGGCTCCGGGCTGCGTCGCCGCTCCAGGCGGGCCCGGAGGGCGCCTGGTCCCTGCCGCCGCCCAGCGACGTACCGCCGCCGCCGGACGTGCTGCCGTCTGCCGACGTACCGCCGCTCCCGGACGTATCACCGGTCGGCGACGCTCCGTGGCTGTCGGGTGGGCTGCCGTCCACCGGCAGGCCGCTGCTCCGCGGCGTACCGCCGCCTGTCGGCGCTCCGTGGGTGTCGGGCGTGCCGCTGTCCCGCGGTGGGCCGGCGTCTCGCCGTGGACCGTCCCTGCGGGACAGGTCGCCGCCTCGCGGGGCGGGTGGGGCGGGTGTGGGGGTCCTGCGGGTCGGCCCGTCGTTCCGCGACGGGCCGTCCGCGCAGGGCGGGGCCGCTTTCCGTACCGTCGCCAGTGCTGCCGCTGCCCGGTTTCGAGCGTTCATCGGTACCACCTCCGGCACCGACGGTCCCGCATCCGCGCCCGCGAAGTGGATCTTGGTGGACAACCTGCCCGTTGTGGAAAACTCGCTCACCCGCCAGGGTGAGCCGGGTCCGGGCCCGGGATCAGCCGCCCGGCAGTTCGAGGTCGCTCTTGTTGAGCTCCTCGATGTTCACGTCCTTGAAGGTCAGCACCCTGACCTGCTTGACGAACCGGGCCGGCCGGTACATGTCCCAGACCCACGCGTCGGCCATCGTGACCTCGAAGAACACCTCGCCCTGCACCGAGTGCACCTGCATCTCGTAGTCGTTGGTGAGGTAGAAACGGCGTTCCGTCTCGATCACGTACTTGAACAGCCCGACGACGTCGCGGTACTCCCGATAGAGCTTCAGCTCCATCTCGGTCTCGTACTTCTCGAGGTCCTCGGCGCTCATGGCATGTTCCCCTTCAGCCGTGCGTCCCCCTATTGTGCGCCAGCCGGGTGCGCCCCTAAACGATTTCCGGGGCCAGGACCACCGGCGCATCCGGAGGACCCTCGTCGAGCAGCGTGCGGAGCAGCTCGGCGAGTCTGGTCGGGTACACCGTCTCACGGGCCGCCGACAGTTCCCCGCAGGTCCACCATCTGGCACCGGTGACGCTGCGCCGTTCCAGCTCGGTGAGCCCGGTCGGGGCCGTCTCCGTCTGGTCGGTACGGGCCAGGAAGTACCACTCGTCCTGCTCCCAGCGGCGCCCGTCGAAGGGGAACGAGCAGTACCGGCGCCACAGCACCGGTCCGAGCTCCACCCACGTGATGCCGGTCTCCTCCGCGAGCTCCCGGAGGGCCGCCTCCTCGCGGGTCTCGGCGCCCTCCAGGCCGCCGCCGGGGGTGAACCACCAGTCCTCGGCCGGGTCGGCCGGCTCGAAGCCGTGGAGCAGCAGGATCCGGTCCTGAGGGTCCAGGAGGACCACGCGGGAGACCTTGCGGGGCTCGGGCCGCCGGTCCGGTCCGGCCTGGTCAGCCGACACGCGCCCGCTCCCGGCCCGCTCCCCCGCCCCCGCCGGAGCCGCTGCCGCTGCCGCCGGACCGGCCGGACCCGCCGCCGGTGCGCCGCGCCAGCCGTGCCAGCGGCCCGTACGCGGCTCCCGCCAGGACCAGGGCCGCCCCGCCCGCGACGGCGTACAGCTGGAGCCGCAGCGGTCCGGGGGACGAGATCCCGCCGGGCAGGGCGGCGAAGGCCCGGGGCCGCTCCAGCATCGCCGGATCGGACCAGGCCACGGCGTCCACACGGGCGGTGACCGCGGAGCGCGGCACGGTGCCCTGGCCGGCCTCCGCGATGTGGGAGCGGGAGTCCAGGGAGGCGCCGCGCTGGTCGCCGAGCAGGAAGAGGTTGCCCTCGGGGACCGTGACCTCGAACGGGGTGTCGGAGGCCTTGCCGGTGAACAGCCCGAGGTAGGGCTCGTCCAGGGGGACGCCGTTCACGGTGAGCCGGCCGCCCTTGCCGCAGCAGCCGACCACGTCGCCCCCGATGCCGACGACCCGCTTGACCATCGGCGCGTTGCTCCACACCGCGTCGGTGAAGATCACGACGTCGCCGCGCTTGACCTCGGAGCCGTCGATGCGCTGGGCGAGGACCCGGTCGCCGGGCTTGACGGTCGGCACCATCGAGTCGGTGGGGACGGTGTACGGCCGGTAGACGACGGCGCCCCACACCATGCCGCCGAGGAAGAGCAGAAAGCCGACGGCCACGGCCAGTCCCGACAGCACATTGCCGAGACGGCCGTGGCCGCCGCCACTGCCTCTTGTTCCGCGTCCGCCGGCTCCGCCGGTTCCGCCCGTACCGCTCATCCCAGCGCCCCCATGCTCCGGAGTCGTGACCTGGGACGGCACCCTACCCGGGGGTAGGCCGCCGGGTCAGCCCCGGTCGCGGGTGAGCTTGCGCCGGCGCCACAGCACCAGCGGTACCGCGCCCGCCAGGCCCAGGCCCACCGGGGCCGCGCCGAGCGCGGCGGCCGCGGTGGTGTTGATGCCGGGCTGGTCGAAGGTGTCCGGGACCGGCAGAGTGGCCCAGCGGGTGACCGGCCACGCGATGACCACGGCGCGTCCGACGACCTTGTCCACGGGGACGAAGCCCTTGGTGGAGTCGTCCATGTGCCAGCGGGAGTCGTACGAGTTCTGGCGGTGGTCGCCCATCACCCAGATCTTGCCGTCGGGCACCTTGAAGGGGCCGAAGGGCTTGTCGTCGCAGGCGGTGTTCCCGGGGTAGATGTACGGCTCGACGAGCGCCTTGCCGTTGACCTTGACCGGTCCGCCCTTCTCGCACTGGACGGTGTCCCCGCCGACCGCGATGACCCGCTTGATCAGGTCCTTCTCCTCCGCGGAGGGCATCAGGCCGATGAAGCTCAGGAACTTCTGCACCGCGTTCGGGTCCGGGGTGGGCTCGCCTTCGAGCCAGTTGTTCGGGTCGTGGAAGACCACGACCTCGCCGCGCTCCGGCTCGGACCCGAACCAGGGCGTCAGCTTGTCCACGAGGACCCGGTCCCCGCGCTGCAGGGTGTTCTGCATCGAGTCGGACGGGATCGAGAAGGCCTGTACCAGGAAGGTCTTGATCAGCAGGGCGAGGACGAGCGCGATGAGGACGAGGAGCGGCAGCTCCTTCCAGAAGGAGCGCTGCTTGCGCCCGGCGCCTTCCTGCTCGCCGTCCTGCTCCGCGTGCTCTGCGCCGTCGCCGGGGCCGGTCTTGCCGTCACCGGGCTCACCGCTCGGGGCGGTCTCGCTGTCCACGGCAACCTCCGGCCGCTCTTCGGGTTCCTCGCGTCCGGTTCGTGCGCCGACCGCCACATCCCCCACGTCCACTCCTCACTCCGCATGCCGCCCGCGTCCGGAAGGACACGGAACCTCCACTCCCCTAACGAGCGGGAGTTCCGCAGGGGTCGGGAGCCGGGCCGTTCCGTGGAGATCCTCTCCGCCGGGGCCCGTTTCCGTAGAGATCCAAGAGCACAGACTATGCGACGGGGCGCTCGCGGCGCCGTCCCCGGCGCGCTGGTTCTCGGACGGATCGGAAGGTCGCCGGTTCTTCCAGCTTCCGCCAGTGCGAGAACGGCCAGGCGATCACGACCGCGCGTCCGAGCACGCCTTCTTCGGAGATCGTTCCGTGGTACTTCTCGTCCAGGTGGAAGCGGGAATCGGCCGAATTGGCCCGGTGGTCGCCCATGACGAAGAGCCGGCCCGGGGGCACCTGCACGGAGAAGCGGATGTCCGAGGGCGAGTTGCCGGGGTGGACGTACGGCTCGTCCAGCGGGGTGCCGTTGACGGTGATGCGGCCCCGTGTGTCGCAGCAGGCGACCGTGTCCCCGCCGACCGCGATCACGCGTTTGATCAGGTCCTGTTCGTCGGCGGAGGGCAGCAGGCCGATGAAGGTCAGGACCTGCTTGATCTGCTTGACGCCCGCCGGGTCGTGCCCGAGGTGCCCGTTCTCGCCCTGGAGCCAGCCGCCGGGGTCCTTGAAGACCACCACGTCCCCGCGTTCGGGCCGGGAGCCGAACCACGGGGTCAGCTTGTCGACGAGCACCCGGTCGCCGATCCGGATCGTCTGCTCCATGGAGCCGGAGGGGATGACGAAGGCCTGGACGAGGAAGGTCTTGAGGACCAGGGCTATGAGCAGGGCCACCACGATCAGCAGCGGCACCTCGCCGGCCCTGCGGGTGCGCCGGCGCCGCTTGACCCGCCGGGCCAGCCGGCGCCGCTCGGCGCGCGTGGCCGGGGCCGCCGGGGCGGAGACCGCGGCCCGGGCGGCTCCGGCGGTCGCGGCGGCGGCGACCGGTACGGTACGGGCGGCTCCGCGCGGCCGGCCGCGGCTACCCATGGCCCCCGCCCGGTCTGGCCGCCCCGGCCTTCTCGTACGCGGTCGTGGCCGGGACCGAGCCCCAGCGGGACACCGGCCAGCCGAGCCAGTCGGCCCGCCCGATGACCTTGTCCACCGGCACCATCCCGCCTCCCGGTTCCCCGAGGTGGTCCCGGGAGTCGCGCGACTGCGACCGGTGGTCGCCCATCACCCACAGCGTGCCGAGCGGCACGACGATCCGGAAGGGCACCTTGGAGGGGGCGTCTCCGGGCTGGAGGTATTCCTCGTCCACCGGCACCCCGTTCACACTCAGCCGGCCCCGCGCATCGCAGCACACCACGTCGTCGCCCCCGACCCCGACCACCCGTTTGACGAAGTCCGTGTCGGCGGGCTCGGCGAGGCCCAGGGCCGCGGCCGCGCCGCGGACCAGGGCGCCGACGGGGTCGCCCGCGGGCTGTTCGCGCACGAAGGAGCCGGTGCCGTCGAACACGACGACGTCCCCGCGGCGGGGCTGGTTGCCGAAACGGTACGCCAGCTTGTTCACCAGGACCCGGTCCCCGACCTTCAGGGTGGGTTCCATGGAGCGGCTGGGGATCAGGAAGGGCTGGACCGCGTAGTGGGAGAACAGCAGCAGGAAGACGGTGCAGGCCGCTCCGAGGAGTGCGGCCCGCCGCCAGGACATCGCCCCGGCGGCACCGGCCCGGAAACGCGCGAAGCGCGACCGCTCCTCCCCCGGTTCGGAGGAGGAACGGCCGCGCTGCGTGTCTCGTGCTTCGGTGTCCATCGGGAGCGAGCCTATCCGGCCGCCCCCGGGACCCGGAGACGAGCTCAGTTGTCGCGCTTCTCCTTGATCTTCGCGGCCTTGCCGCGGAGCTCACGGAGGTAGTACAGCTTCGCGCGGCGCACGTCACCGCGGGTGACCAGCTCGATCTTCTCGAAGATCGGGGAGTTCACCGGGAAGGTGCGCTCGACGCCGACGGAGAACGAGACCTTGCGGACGGTGAAGGTCTCGGAGACGCCGGAGCCCTGGCGGCGGATGACGACACCCTTGAACTGCTGGATACGAGAGCGGTTGCCCTCGATGACGCGGACGTGCACGTTGACCGTGTCACCCGGGCGGAAGGCCGGGACGTCCGAGCGCAGGGAGGCGGCGTTCACACCGTCGAGGAGAGAAGACATGTTCTTCGTCTGCTTTCTTCGCACGACGCCACAGGTCGCCGTACGGGTTTTCGTAGAGAATTCGGGAGCTGTGCCACCCGGCGGGCGACGGTCCCCCTGTGGCAGGGGCGCACGCGGGCGTACAGCAGCCGCCTATTCTTCCACGGCCGGCGGCCTGCGCCAAAATCGGCCGTCGGGGGTGGGGCTCCAGCCCAGCATGGAGAGGATCTCGCGGTCCTTCTTGCCGAACTCGGAGGCCTCGCAGCGCTCGATCAGGTCGGGCCGGTTGGCGGCGGTGCGGCGGAAGGCCTCGTCCCGCCGCCAGCGGGCGATCTTGCCGTGGTGGCCGCTGAGCAGCACCTCGGGGATGCCGCGGCCGCGCCACTGCGGGGGCTTGGTGTAGACGGGCCCTTCGAGCAGGTTGGCCATCTCGCCGGGGGCGAAGGAGTCGTCGCGGTGCGATTCGGCGTTGCCGAGGACTCCGGGGAGCAGCCGGGCGACGGCCTCGGTGACGACCAGGACGGCGGCCTCGCCGCCGGCCAGGACGTAGTCGCCGATGGACACCTCGTAGACGGGCATGCGGGTGGCGTACTCGTCGATGACGCGGCGGTCGATGCCCTCGTAGCGGGCGGGGGTGAAGACCAGCCAGGGCCGCTCGGAGAGCTCGACGGCGAGCTCCTGGGTGAAGGGCCGGCCGCTGGGCGTGGGCACCACGAGGACGGGTCCGTGGGCGCCGGCCTCGAAGCCGGCGGCCAGGGTGTCGTCCAGGCAGTCCCCCCAGGGCTCGGTCTTCATGACCATGCCGGGTCCGCCGCCGTAGGGGGTGTCGTCGACGGTGTTGTGCCGGTCGTACGTCCAGTCGCGCAGGTCGTGGACGTGTACGTCGAGCACGCCGCGGGCGCGGGCCTTGCCGACGAGGGACACGTTCAGCGGTTCGAGGTACTCGGGGAAGATCGTGACGACGTCGAGCCGCATCAGGAGGCGTCCTCGTCGTGCTCGTCGTCCTCGGCGGCCGCGGCGTCGCGGGAGTCCTCGGCGGCCGCGGCGTCGCGGGCGGAGGCGATCTCGGCGCGGTCGTCGATCAGGCCGGGCGGCGGGCTGATGACGGCGCGCTGGTTCTCCAGGTCGATCTCGGTGACGATCTCCCCGACGAAGGGGACCATCACCTCGCTGCCGTCGGGGCGCTCCACGATGAACAGGTCCTGCGAGGGCAGGTGGGAGATCTCGGTGATGCGGCCGACCTCGGTGCCGTCGGCGAGGACCACGTCGAGGTCCATGAGCTGGTGGTCGTAGTACTCGTCGGGGTCCTCCGGCAGCTCGGAGGGGTCCACGTCGGCGATCAGGAGGGTGTTGCGCAGGGCCTCGGCGGCGGTGCGGTCCTTGACTCCCTCGAAGCGGAGCAGCAGGCGGCCGCTGTGCACCCGGCCGGTCTCGATGGTCAGCGGTCCCGCCGACGCGGGCTCGGTGTGGAGTACGGCGCCGGGGCCGAGCCGGAGCTCGGGCTCGTCCGTGCGCACCTCGACGGTGACCTCGCCCTTGATGCCGTGGGCGCGGCCGATCCGCGCGACTACCAGCTGCACTCTTCCTTCTCCTGTCCATACGACGACGGGCCGGGGCGGGCCTCAGCCCTCCCCGGCCCGTGCCGGTGATTCAACTTCTCAGCGGACCTGGTCCACGTCGACGAGGTCGACACGGATGCCACGGCCGCCGATGGCGCCCACGACGGTGCGCAGAGCACGTGCGGTGCGGCCGTTGCGGCCGATCACCTTGCCGAGGTCGTCGGGGTGGACCCGGACCTCCAGCACCTGCCCGCGCCGCAGGTTGCGCGAGGCGACCTGCACGTCATCGGGGTTGTCCACAATGCCCTTTACGAGGTGCTCAAGAGCCTCCTCGAGCATGCTCAGGCCTCGGTCGACTCGGCGGCGGCGTCAGCCTCGTCCGCCTTCTTCTCGGCCTTCTTCTTCTGGGTGATGGCCTCGCCCTTGGCGTCGCCACCCTCCAGGGCCTTCGCGAACTCCTCGAAGGAAGCGCGCTTCTGCTCCTTGGTCGCCGGGGCGAGCAGGGGCTTCTCCGGGGCGGGCAGGCCCTTGGCGGCCTGCCAGTCACCGGTGAGCTTCAGGATGGCGAGCACGGCGTCGGTCGGCTGGGCGCCGACGGACAGCCAGTACTGGGCACGCTCGCCGTTGACCTCGATGCGCGAGGGGTTGTAGGTCGGCTGGTAGATGCCGATCTCCTCGATCGCGCGACCGTCCCGACGGGTGCGGGCGTCGGCGACGACGATGCGGTAGTGCGGCTGGCGAATCTTGCCGAGGCGCTTCAGCTTGATCTTGACTGCCACTGGAGTGGTGTCTCCTGAACTTGACGTGGGTGGGCACAACGGGATGCCACGTGGGGTTGCGGTACTCGGGTGCCCGATGGACGCGTCAGCCGGAGGAGAGAGGGGTCCTGTGCGACTGTCGAGTACAGCTAGCCATTGTGCCACATGCCCGCGCCGGGTCAGGACGCGGCGGCCGCCACCGCTGCCTCGGGGATGCGGAACGGCTTCATGCACCCGCCGCACACGATCGGGGCCTGGGCCAGCACCGACGGGACCACGCGCACGTTGCGCCCGCAGTCGCAGACGGCCTTGACCCGGACGCCGCCGCCCGAGGAGCCGTGCCGGGCGGCCGGTCCGCGGAAGCTGCGCTTGGTGTCGGCGGCCGTGGCGACGGTGTGCGCCCGCAGGGCCCGCTGGAGCCGCTCGATGGTCGGGCGGTAGCGCTTGCGGGCCTCCGGGTTCAGGCTCACCAGCGAGAAGCCGCTGCTCGCATGCGGCTCGTCGGCATGGTCGAGGCCCATCTCCTCGGCGATCGCGAGGAACCGGCGGTTGTGGTAGCGGCCGGCCCGCGAGGTGTCCCGGACGCCGCGGGCGGCGGCGATGCCGTGGACTGCCTCGTGGAGCAGCCGCTCGAAGGAGAGTTCCGCCCCGCAGGCGGACGAGGACTCCCCGATCAGAGACTCGGGCGCGGCGAGGTCGGGCAGCTCGGGGTGGTACCGCTGAATGTCGGCCCACGCCTGTGCCAGCTCTGCCGCGAGTACAGGTGGTGTCGTGCTCACGTCGTGACAACGAGCCGGGGGGCCCTGGTGTTCCGATTCCGGGCCATTCCAAATTTTTTGCACGTACCAGTCAGTTCACACTGATGCATCCCGACGAGGGCGGGTGCGCACATCTCAGGAGTTGTCGGTACGTACGGGAGATCCCCCGGACCGGGTCCGGGGGATCTCCGCCGTCACGGCTGCGCGCCGCGGTCCCCTGTGCCCCGTACGGCTCAGTAGGAGCGGGCCACGATGGCCAGGGTGCCGGGGGCGTCGTCCTCGGTCGGAACGGAGCCGTCCTCGGCCACCAGGCAGCGGACGGTCACGGCCTGCTCGCCGAGCTTGGCCTCGCCCTCGGGGCCGAGCACGTCCCACGGGATCCGCGCCCAGCCGCCGGCGAGGGCGGCCTCGGAGGCCTCCTCGATGGTGGCCACGTCGGTGGTGCGGGACTCGCGGCGCTCGCGCGACTCGCGCAGGAGCTGGGCCTGGTCCTCGTCGAGGACCTTGGGCAGCAGGTCGGCCAGGGCCTCGATCTGCACCGGCTCCTTGCCGCCGGGGATCCGGCGGGCCAGCATCGCGGTGCCGTTCTCCAGGTCGCGGGGGCCGATCTCGATGCGGACCGGAACGCCCTTGAGCTCCCAGTCCACGGCGCGGCGGCCGAACGGGGTGTCGACGCGGTCGTCCACGTGCACGCGGATGCCGGCGGCCTTCAGCTGGGCGCCCAGCTCGCGGACCTTGGCGACGGCCTCGTCGCCCTTGATCGCCATGACGACGACCTGGATGTGCGCCAGGCGCGGCGGGACGCGCAGGCCGTTGTCGTCGCCGTGGGACATGATCAGACCGCCGACCATGCGGGTGGAGACGCCCCACGAGGTCTGCCAGACCAGCTCCTGCTGCCCCTCCTTGGAGAGGTAGGAGGTGTTGAAGGCCTTGGCGAAGTTGGTGCCGAGCTCGTGGCTCGTGCCCATCTGGAGGGCCTTGCCGTCGCCCATCATGCCCTCGAGGGTGAGGGTGTTGATGGCGCCGGCGAAGCGCTCCTTGGGGGTCTTGCGGCCGAGCACGACGTCGATGCCGAGCACGTTGGTCATGAAGTCGCCGTACACGTTCCGGTGGATGTGCGCGGCGTAGTCGCGGGCGTCCTCGTAGGTGGCGTGGGCGGTGTGGCCCTCCTGCCAGAGGAACTCGCTCGTACGGAGGAAGACGCGCGGGCGCATTTCCCAGCGGACGACGTTGGCCCACTGGTTGATCAGCAGGGGCAGGTCGCGGTAGCTCTGGACCCACTTGGAGAAGTAGTCGTTGATGATCGTCTCGGAGGTGGGCCGGACGACGACCGGCTCTTCGAGCTCCTTGCCGCCGCCGTGCGTGACGACCGCGAGCTCGGGGGCGAAGCCCTCGACGTGCTCGGCTTCCTTCGTCAGGTACGACTGCGGGATGAACAGCGGGAAGTACGCGTTCTGGGCGCCCGCGTCCTTGATGCGGGCGTCCATCTCCTGCTGCATCCGCTCCCACAGGCCGTAGCCGTACGGACGGATGACCATCGTGCCGCGCACTGGGCCGTTGTCGGCCAGCTCGGCCTTGTTGATCAGGTCCTGGTACCAGCGGGGGAAGTCGTCCGCCTGGGGGGTGAGAACGGGAGCCTTTGCCATGGCGCGAATGGTACGGCGCCGGGCACGCTGAGCGTGAATCGGGTCGCACGCTCCTCTGGACGAGCGGCCCGAAGAGCAGTTCTCTGACAACGGGGGCAAGGAGGACGGGAGCGCTTTTCCATGACATCGACGCTCGTTGCCCGGGACTGGGCTGAGATCCAGGAGCGGATGCTCGTACCGCTGTACGAGGCGGTGTACGACCGGCTCGGCATCGGGCCGGGCACGCGGCTGCTGGGGCTCGACTGCGGGGCCGGGCTGGCCCTGCTGCTGGGCGCGGCCCGGGGTGCCCGGGTGACCGGGGCGGAACCGGATCCCGGCAGGCGCGCGCTGGCCCGCGAGCGGCTGCTGGACGTGGCGGCGGGGCCGCCCGGGTCCGGCGGCGCCGCGTACGACGTGCTGACGCTGTTCTCGCCGGACGCGGCGGCGGACCTGGCGGGTGCGCTGCCGCTGGTGCGGCGGGGCGGGGCGGTGGTGCTGGCCGGCTGGGGGCCGCCGGAGCGGTGCGCGACGCTGACGGCCCTGGGTCCGGAGTGGCGGCGGCCGCCGCGCCGGGACGAGCTGGAGGAGCTCGCCGCGGGGGCCGGGCTGCTGTTCGAGGGCTCGGGGCGGGTGTTCTGCCCGTTCGGGTACGCGGACATGGAGAGCGCGGTGCGCGGGCTGCTGGCGGCGGGCCGCTACGCGGGGGCGGAGCCGGGGCTGTTCGAGGGGGATCCGGAGCATCTGGAGAAGGAGCTGACGGAGGCCCTGCACCCGTATGCGCGGGAGGACGGCACGGTGTGGCTGCCGAACGTGTTCCGGTACGTGGTGGGCCGGGTGCCGTAGGGCGCGTGGCGCCGGGTGGGCGGGCGGGTGCGGGGGCCGCGCCCGCCCGGGCGGGCCGCTGCGGTGGGGGGCGGGTCATTTGGCGAGGCGGGTGATGCCGGCGGCGGCGTAGGCCTGGTCCTCCTCCAGGGTCTCGTTCTCCAGGAGGGCGCCGGCGAGGGCGTCCAGCTTGTCGCGGTGTTCGCGCAGGAGCCGGCAGGCGCTCTCGTAGCACTCGTCGACGATGCGCCGCATCTCGCTGTCGACGGTGTCGAGGGTGGCGGGGGCGGCGGAGAGCCCGTAGGCGCTCTGGGCGTCGGAGGGGATGGCGGTGAGCCGTCCGACGCGCTCGCTCATGCCCCAGCGGCCGACCATGCCGCGGGCGAGGTTGGTGACCTGTTCGAGGTCGTTCTCGGCGCCGGTGGTGATGACCCCGTAGACGACCTGTTCGGCGGCCATGCCGCCGAGTGCGCCGATGATGCGGCCGCGCAGGTACTCCTCGGTGTAGGCGTAGCGGTCGGCGTCGGGGGTGGAGAGGGTGACGCCGAGGGCCCGGCCGCGGGGCACGATGGTGATCTTGCGGACGGGGTCGGCGCCGGGCTGGAGCATGCCGAGGAGGGCGTGGCCGCTCTCGTGGTAGGCGGTGCGGCGGCGCTCCTCCTCGGGCATGACCAGGGGGCGTTCGGCGCCGAGCTGGACCTTCTCCAGGGCGTCGGAGAGGTCCGACTGGGTGACGGCGGTCTGTTCGCGCTTGACGGCGAGGAGGGCCGCCTCGTTGGCGAGGTTGGCGAGTTCGGCTCCGGTCATGCCGGGGGTGGTGCGGGCCACCTGGGCGAGGTCCACGGAGTCGTCGAGGGGGATCTCGCGGGTGTGGATGCGCAGGATGGCCTCGCGGCCGCCGCGGTCGGGCGGGCTGACGACGACGGTGCGGTCGAAGCGGCCGGGCCGGGTGAGGGCGGGGTCGAGGACGTCGGCGCGGTTGGTGGCGGCGATGACGACGACCCCTTCGGAGCCGGAGAAGCCGTCCATTTCGGTGAGGATCTGGTTGAGGGTCTGCTCGCGCTCGTCGTGCCCGCCCATGCCGGTGCCGCCGCCGCGGGCTCGGCCGATGGTGTCGATCTCGTCGATGAAGATGATGGCGGGGGCCACCTTGCGGGCCTCGGAGAACAGCTCGCGGACCCGGCCGGCGCCCACGCCGACGATCATTTCGATGAACTCGGAGGCGGAGGCGGAGAAGAAGGGGACCCCGGCCTCGCCGGCGACGGCGCGGGCGAGGAGGGTCTTGCCGGTGCCGGGCGGGCCGGCGAGGAGGACGCCGCCGGGCATGCGGGCGCCCATCCGGCGGTACCGGGCGGGGTTCTTCAGGAAGTCGACGACCTCGCTGAGCTCGCCTTCGACCTCGTCGATGCCGGCCACGTCCTCGAAGGTGGTGCGTTTACCCTCTTCGAGTTCCACGGGCCGGGGCGGGGCCTTGCGGCCGAGGGCGCCGGCCGCGCCGCCCATGGCGGCGCCCATGCGGCGGGCGACGAGTACCCAGAGGGCGACGAGCAGCAGCATGGGGGCGAGGGAGATCAGCAGGTTGGCGAGGAAGCTGCGGTGTTCGACCACCGGGGAGGCGGTGACGGTGACGCCTTTGGAGGTGAGGCCGGCCCAGAGGTCGTCGTCGGCGAAGGCGGGCCGCTGGGTGACGAACTTCGTGTAGTCGCCCTTGCCGCCGGGGACCGGCTGCTTCTCCTTGAGCTGGCCTTCGATGGCGTCGCCCTTGGAGTAGATCTTCGAGACGTTGCCGGCGGCCACCTGCTTGCTGAACTCGGTGTACGAGACGGTGGGCTCGTCCCCGTCGTTGAAGAAGGACAGCACGAGGTTGGTCAGGAGGTAGACGAGGAGGGCCGTGAGGATCAGGCCGCGCCAGCCGCCCGGCATCTTCTTCCCGGGCGGCGGGGCGGGGGGCGCCCCCTCGGAGCGCCAGGGGGTGTCCGCCCGGGCGCGCGGCGGTGCGGGGGTGGGGTTGGGCACGGCGGTCCTCCTCTGCCGACAGCGATCTTGACGTTACGGGAGGAATCGGGCGGCCGCCGTGCGGGGCGGGGCCTGGGCGGGCGGTTTACGGGGGCCTTCCGGGGGCCTTCCAGGCGGGGGGCGCGGGGCCGGGCCGGGGCAGCGAAAAGGGCCTCCGCCGCGGCGGAGGCCCTTGGTGCGTGCACCCGTGCGGGTGTACGGCGCGGCTACTTCATGAACTTCTTGAACTCGTCCGGCAGCTCGAAGTCCTCGCCCGGGGCGCCGCCCGGCAGCCCGAACGGGTTGCCCGGCTCCAGGGCCGCGGCGGCGCCGCCCTGCTCGCGGCGCGCGGCGGCGGCGGCCTCGTCGGCCTTGCGCTTCATCGGGTTGCCGCTCTTGCGCTTGCCCTTGGCCTGCTTGACCTGCTTCTTCTGGCGGCCGGGGCCGCCGCCCATGCCCGGGATGCCGGGCATGCCGGGCATCCCGCCGCCCTGGGCCATGCGGGACATCATCTTGCGGGCCTCGAAGAAGCGCTCGACGAGGTTCTTGACGGCGCTGACCTCGACGCCGGAGCCCTTGGCGATGCGGGCGCGGCGGGAGCCGTTGATGATCGTCGGGTCCTGGCGCTCGGCCGGGGTCATCGACTTGATGATCGCGGCGGTGCGGTCCACGTCGCGCTCGTCGATGTTGTTGATCTGGTCCTTGATCTGGCCCATGCCGGGGAGCATGCCGAGCAGCTTGGAGATGGAGCCCATCTTGCGGACCTGCTCCATCTGGGCCAGGAAGTCGTCGAGCGTGAACTCCTTGGGGCCCTTGGCGAGCTTGGCCGCCATCTTCTCGGCCTCGGCCTGCGAGAAGGTCTTCTCGGCCTGCTCGATGAGGGTGAGCATGTCACCCATGTCGAGGATCCGGCCGGCCATGCGGTCGGGGTGGAAGGCGTCGAACTCGTCGAGCTTCTCGCCGTTCGAGGCGAACATGATCTGCTTGCCGGTGACGTGCGCGATGGAGAGCGCGGCACCGCCGCGGGCGTCGCCGTCGAGCTTGGAGAGCACCACGCCGTCGAAGCCGACGCCGTCGCGGAAGGCCTCGGCGGTGTTGACCGCGTCCTGGCCGATCATGGCGTCGACGACGAAGAGGATCTCGTCGGGGCTGACGGCGTCGCGGATGTCCGCGGCCTGCTGCATCAGCTCCTGGTCGATGCCGAGGCGGCCGGCGGTGTCGACGATGACGATGTCGTGCTGCTTGGTGCGGGCGTATTCGACCGAGTCCTTGGCGACCTGGACCGGGTCGCCGACGCCGTTGCCGGGCTGCGGGGCGTAGACGGCCACGCCGGCCCGCTCGGCGACGACGCTGAGCTGGTTGACGGCGTTGGGGCGCTGGAGGTCGCAGGCGACGAGCAGCGGGGTGTGGCCCTGGCCCTTGAGCCAGAGGCCGAGCTTTCCGGCGAGGGTGGTCTTGCCGGCGCCCTGGAGGCCGGCGAGCATGATCACGGTCGGCGGGGTCTTGGCGAACCGCAGGCGGCGGGTCTCGCCGCCGAGGATGCCGACGAGCTCCTCGTTGACGATCTTGAGGACCTGCTGGGAGGGGTTCAGCGCCTTGCTGACCTCGGCCCCGAGGGCGCGCTCCTTGACGTTCTTGATGAACGAGCGGACCACGGGGAGCGCGACGTCGGCCTCGAGGAGGGCGATACGGATGTCCCGGGCCGCCGCGTCGATGTCGGCCTCGCTCAGGCGGCCTTTGCCGCGAAGGCTCTTGAAGGTCGAGGCAAGGCGGTCGGAAAGCGTATCGAACACGATGGTCGCGGTTCCTCAGGTCGGGGGCGTCTGGTCGCCCTCCAGAGTATCGGGCCCGGGCAAGGGGGTGCCCCCGCCCGTGGCCGAGGGGGCGGGGCGGGTCAGGAGAGCGCGGTCTCGACCGTGGCGGCGAGGGCGGCGGCTTCCTCTGCGGAGAGGGGTTTGCCCTCCGGGCCGGTCACGTAGAGGGAGTCCACCGCGTTGGCGCCCAGGGTGGAGACGTGGGCGCTGCGCACGCGGACGCCGGCGCCCTCCAGGGCCCGCCCGATGCGGTGCAGAAGGCCGACCGCGTCGGGGGCGCGGACCTCCAGGACGGTGGCGAGGGTGGAGACGTCGGGGACCACGGTGACCCGCGGGGGCGGGGGGAAGACCCCGCGGCGGCGCGGGTACGCGGCTTCGCGGTCGGCGAGCCGGGCGGGGACGTCGAGGGAGCCGTCGAGGGCGCGGATCAGGTCCGCCCGCAGCCGGCCGGCCTGGGGCAGGGAGCCGTATTCGGCGGCGACCCGCCAGCGCAGGACGAGCACCTCGCCGAGCGCGTCGGGCAGTTCGAGGGAGCGCAGGTCGGCGGCGCGTACGGTGAGCCGGTGCAGGGCAAGAACCCCGGCGGCGGCGGGCAGCACCCCGGGCTGGTCGGGCACGGCCACGAGCAGTTCGACCCCGACCTCGCTGTCGGCGCCTTCCGTTTCCGTCCGGGCGTGCAGGGCGAGTACGGGTTCGCCGGTGCGCAGCGCCTCGACGGCGAGCCGCTCCTGTTCGGCGGAGGGGGCGGGGGGTCCGGGGGCGGGCGGGTGCTCCCCGCCGAGCAGGGCGGCGGCGCGGGCGGCGAGGTCGGCGACGAGGGAGCCGCGCCAGGCGCTCCAGGCGGCGGGGCCGGTGGCCAGGGCGTCGGCTTCGGTGAGGGCGTGCAGGAGTTCGAGGGTGGTGGCGGAGCCGACGGCGTCGGCGACGGCGCGCACGGTGGCGGGGTCGTCGAGGTCCCTGCGGGTGGCGGTCTCGACGAGCAGCAGGTGGTGGCGGACCAGGGTGGCGATGACGGCCGCGTCCTCGGCGTCGAATCCGATCCGGGCGGCGATGGCCCGGGCGAGGGGTTCTCCGGCGGCGGAGTGGTCCCCGGGCAGCCCCTTGCCGATGTCGTGGAGGAGGGCGGCCACGAGCAGCAGGTCGGGGCGGCCCACCCGGCGGGTGAGGGCGGAGGCCCGGACGGCGGTCTCGACGAGGTGCCGGTCGACGGTCCAGGTGTGCACGGGGTTGCGCTGGGGGCGGCAGCGGACCCGTTCCCAGTCGGGCAGCAGCCGGCTGATGAGCCCTTCGGCTTCGAGGGCCTCCCAGACGGCGACGGTGGGCTCGCCGGCGCCGAGGAGGGTCAGGAGCTGTTCGCGGGCCTCGGCCGGCCAGGGCACGGGCAGTGGCCGGGCCTGGGCGGCGAGCCGGCGTACGGCGTGCGGGGAGACGGGCAGTCCGGCCTGGGCGGCGGCGGCCGCGAGGCGCAGCGGGAGGACCGGGTCGCGTTCGGGGCGGGCGGCGAGGGCGAGCCCGGCCTCGCCGTCCTGCTCCACGACGCCTTCGGCGAGCGGGGCGCGTTCGGCGGGGGCGCTGCGGCCGCCGAGCAGGCCGCGCAGCCGGGGCCGGGCGGAGCGGGCCCGCAGGACCCGGCCGACCTCGCGCCAGGTGACGTCGCCGGCGTAGGAGACGACGCCGGCGGCCTCGTAGACCTGGCGGAGCAGGGCGTCGGAGCCGGGGAGTCCGAGGCCTTCGGCGACCTGGTCCTGTTCCTGGAGGGAGAGCCGGTCGGTGGCGCGGCCGGTGGCGAGGTGGAGGGCGTCGCGGGTGTCGAGGAGCCGGCGGCGGGCCTCGGCGAGTCCCTGGCGGGGGGCGTCGGCCACCCAGGAGGCGGCGACGGCGCGCAGGGCGGTGGCGTCGCGCAGGCCGCCCCGGGCCTCTTTGAGGTCGGGTTCGAGGAGGAAGCGGAGTTCGCCGGCGCGTTCGGCGCGGTCCCGGCACATGGCGTGGAGCTCGGGGAGCCGGCGGACGGCCTGGTTGCGCCAGTCGGCGAGGACGGTGGTGCGTACGGCGGCGGCCAGGCCGAGGTCTCCGGCGACGGCTCGGGCGTCGAGGAGGCCGAGCTGCACCTTGAGGTCCTCGGCGGCCGTCTTCCGGGCCTGGGCGGGGGTGCGTACGGAGTGGTCGAGGGCCAGGCCCAGGTCCCAGACGGGGTACCAGATCCGGTCGGCGAGGGCGGCGAGGGCGGCCGGGGCGGCCTTCCCGTCGTGGAGGAGGAGCAGGTCGAGGTCGCTGCGGGGGGAGAGTTCGGAGCGTCCGTAGCCGCCGACGGCGACGAGGGCGGCGCCCCGGACCCCGGTGTCCCGGACGGCTGCCGCGAAGAGCGCGGCCAGCCAGGTGTCGGTGAGGGCGGCGAGGGCGGCACGCCGCGAGGGCCCGGACTGCGGCTCCTCCTGGAGGAGCCGCAGCCGGGCCGCCGCGTAGCCGCCGGATCGCGGGTCTGCCTGTTCGCTGGTGTCTTCGACGCTCGTCACCGAGGTCTCCCCTTCGCTTCCGGTCGGCTTCCGCTCGGATTCCGGTTGCCGTTACAGCGCGTCCGGGCCGCGTTCGCCGGTGCGGACGCGGACGACGGAGTCGACGGGCAGGCTCCACACCTTGCCGTCGCCGATCTTGCCGGTGCGGGCGGCGGTGACGACGACGTTCATGACGTCTTCGGCGTCGGTGTCGTCGACGAGGACCTCGATGCGGATCTTCGGGACCAGGTCCACGGTGTACTCGGCGCCGCGGTAGACCTCGGTGTGGCCGCGCTGGCGGCCGTAGCCGCTGGCCTCGGTGACGGTCAGGCCCTGGACTCCGAAGGCCTGGAGGGCCTCCTTGATCTCGTCGAGCCGGTGGGGCTTGACGATCGCGGTGATGAGCTTCATGCATCCACCTTCTTGGTCTGCGTGGCGGCGGGGGCGGGCACTGCGGTGCTCCGCGAGGAGGCACCGCCGCCGGCTCCGCTGAAGTCGTACGCGGTCTCGGCGTGTTCCGCCTGGTCGATGCCGGAGACCTCGTCGTCCTCGGAGACGCGCATTCCGATGGCCTTGTCGACGAGGAAGGCGAGCACCGCGGACGCCACGAGAGAGTAGGCGAGGACGGAGAAGACTCCCACGGCCTGCTTGCCGAGCTGTCCGAGGCCGCCGCCGTAGAAGAGGCCGGCTGCGTCGGACTGGACCCCGCCGGTGGCGAAGAGGCCGACGAGCAGCGAGCCGAGGACGCCGCCGACGAGGTGGACGCCGACCACGTCGAGGGAGTCGTCGTAGCCGAACTTGTACTTGAGGCCGACGGCCATGGCGCAGGCCACGCCGGCGATGGCGCCGATGGCGATGGCTCCGAGCGGGGAGCAGGAGCCGCCGGAGGGGGTGATGGCGACGAGGCCGGCGACGGCTCCGGAGGCGGCGCCGAGCGTGGTGAAGGTGCCGTGGCGCAGCTTTTCGTAGGCGAGCCAGGCGAGCATGGCGGCGGCGGTGGCGACCTGGGTGTTGACGAACATGACGGCGCCGATGCCGTCGTCGTTGCCGAGCCAGGATCCTGCGTTGAAGCCGAACCAGCCGAACCAGAGGAGGCCGGCGCCGAGCATGACCAGCGGGAGGCTGTGCGGGCGCATCGGGTCCTTCTTGAAGCCGACGCGCTTGCCGATGACGAGGATCACGCCGAGGGCGGCGGCGCCGGCGTTGATGTGGACGGCGGTGCCGCCGGCGAAGTCGATGACACCCATCTCGAAGAGCCAGCCGCCGGCGCCCCAGACCCAGTGGGCGACGGGGAAGTAGACGAGGGTGACCCAGAGGGCGATGAACAGGGCCCAGGCGCTGAACTTGACGCGGTCGGCGAGGGCGCCGCTGATCAGGGCGGGGGTGATGATCGCGAACATGAGCTGGAAGACGGCGAAGACGTACACCGGGATGGTGTAGCCGTCCCACAGTTCGGTGAGTCCGATGCCGCTGAGGCCGACGTAGTCGGCGGACCAGCCGATGAGGGAGCCGGAGTCGGTGCCGAAGGCGAGGCTGAAGCCGTAGAGCACCCACAGGATCGTGACGATCCCGAGGCTGATGAAGCTCATCATGAGCATGTTCAGGCTGCTCTTGACGCGGACCATGCCTCCGTAGAAGAAGGCGAGGCCGGGGGTCATCAGCATGACCAGGGCGGAGCAGATGAGCATGAACCCTGTGTTGGCGGCAGACAGCTCGGGGGCGTCTGCGGCAAGGGTCGTGATGGCTGGTGCCATCGGCGTCTCCTCGTCGTCGGTACGTTCGCGTGCGGGCGATCGTGGGAAACCTGAGCGGCGCAAGGCGTGCGGCCTGGGGCGGGCCGTCCGGCGACTGGCCGGTTATGAGCCATGAGATTCGCGCAGGCCGGTTTCCGGCGGTGCCGCTCGATGTTTCTGTGCCGTGACGAAGAGGTCGGGCGTGTTACGCGCCCATGAACGGGGCGGGAGGCGCGGCCGGCCGCGACAGCACCCGCATGACCTGGCAGGGGGGAGCCGAGTCGGATGGTGCGGGTCGCTGTCGCGGCCGGGTCCGGGGCCGGGCCGGGCGGGCCGTCAGACGGCCTCGGCGGACTCGGGGAGCTGGGCGGCGATCCGGTCGGTGAGCCGGACCACCTCGCCCACGTCTCCGTATTCGCGGGCCGCGGTGTCCACGGTCTTGCGGAGCCGGGTGTTCACCCGTTCGGACCGCACTTTCCTGGCCACGGGGAGGGCCCGCTCGGCGAGGGCGGCGGCCTGCTCGGGCTCGCGGCGCAGCAGGTGGACGGTGGCCATGCCGATGAGGTTGAGGGCGTAGGAGCGCTGGTGCTCCTCGTCCTTTTCGAAGAGCTCCACGGCCCGCAGCATGACGGGCTCGGCGAGGGAGGCGTACGTGGGGCTGCGCCCGGCCACGTAGGCGAGGTCGCGGAAGGAGTGGGAGTTCTCCCCGTTGAGCTCGGCCTCGGAGAAGAAGCGGATCCAGTCGGGCTCGGGCTCGGAGCCGAACGCGATGTCGGCGAAGGTGTCCTCGGCCATGCGGACGGCCCGCTTGCAGCGGCTGGGCTGGCCCATGTTGGCGTAGGCGCGGGCCTCCATCGCATACAGCATGGCCTGGGTGCGGGGGCCGGCGCAGTCGCGGCTGCCGTACTGGGCGAGGTGGATGAGTTCGAGGGCGTCCTCGGGGCGGCCGAGGTGGATCATCTGCCGGCTCATGTTGGAGAGGATGTACGAGCCCAGCGGCTTGTCCCCGGCCTCCTTGGAGGCGTGGAGGGCGAGGACGAAGTACTTCTGCGCGGTGGGCTGGAGGCCGATGTCGTAGCTCATCCAGCCCGCCAGTTCGGCGAGTTCGGCGGCGACCTTGAACAGCCGTTTCATGGTGGGCGCCGGGTGCGACTCCTGGAGCAGGTCGGTGACCTCGTGGAGCTGCCCGACGACGGCCTTGCGGCGCAGCCCGCCGCCGCACTGGGCGTCCCACTGGCGGAACATGACGGTCGTGGCTTCGAGCAGGTCCAGCTCGGGTTCGGACAGCTGGACCCCGCGGCGGCCCACCAGGCTGCCGCCGGCGCCCGGGTCTCCGGCGGGTACGGGCACGAGCCAGCGCTGCATGGGCTCGATGAGGGCGGGTCCGGCGGAGAGGGCGAGGGAGGCGCCGAGGAAGCCGCGGCGGGCGAGCATGAGGTCGCTGCGGGAGAACTCGCTGAGGAGTTCGACGGTCTGCGGCGCGGCCCACGGCAGGTCCACCCCGGAGACGGAGGGCGACTGGTGGGCGACGCGCAGCCCGAGGTCCTCGATGGCGACGACGGCGCCGAACCGCTCGGAGAAGAGCTCGGACAGGATCCGCGGGATGGGTTCGCGGGGCTGTTCGCCGTCGAGCCAGCGCCGGACCCGGGAGGTGTCGGTGCTGATGTGGTGGGCGCCGAGCTGCCGGGCCCGGCGGTTGACCTGGCGGGCGAGCTCGCCCTTGGACCAGCCGCTGCGCACGAACCACGAGGTGAGCTGCTCGTTGCGGCGCGGTTCGCCTCCGCCGTCCCGGGGGACGGGCTCCTCGCTCATGCCGATCGGGCCACTGCCGCTCACTGGAACGCCCCCATCCACTCGCCTTCGGAACACCCTTGCGCCGGAAGGGAGTCGCCAACCGCATCCTGCCTCCGGCATACCCAAGGATGCGCCTTCCGCAAGGCTCCGTGTACCGAAAGTAATCCTACGATCACCCCTGCCGCGACCCCGATTCCACAATCGCCACCATTCGCCACCCCTTTGAATGAACTCGCCACCCTCCGGGCGCGATTCACTTGACGACTAGGAAGACCAGAAGTTGGCGGAGCGGAGTGCGCCGGGGCGCGCGCGGCGGTGGAGTGCGCCGGGTGCCCGGCCTCCTCCGCGTCGTAACCACCGGCGAGTTCGACCCGTTGGAGGGGGCATGGGCTTCACGATCGGCGGCAGCCGGGGCACCAAGGAGTACCGGGCCGGCTCTCGGCGCCGGGGCCGGATGTCGGAGTGCACAGCGGTGGCGGAGTACACCGGGCTGTGGGGCTGGGACGTGGTTCCCGGAGCGCGGGCGGCGGCCGGCAGCCGGGCCTGTTCCTGCGGAGACGCGCAGTGTCCGGCGCCGGGCGCGCATCCGCTGGCCTTCGACGCCGGGGTGCCGGCGGGCGCGACCCTCGACGAGGTGACGGAGGCCTGGGGCGAGTTCCCCGGTGCGGCGGTGCTGCTGCCCGTGGGCCGGTCCTTCGACGTGATCGAGGTGGCCGAGGAGGCGGGCCGGCGGGCGCTGGTGCGCCTGGAGCGGATGGGGCTGCCGCTGGGGCCGGTGACGGCGACCCCCTGCGGGCGGGCGCAGTTCTTCGTGGCCCCCGGTGCGGCGGCCGAGCTGCCGCAGCTGCTGTACCGGATGGGCTGGGACGACGCCCGGCTGGACCTGAAGGCGCTGGGCGCGGGCAGTTTCGTGACGGCGCCGCCGTCGGACCGCGGCGGGCTGGGGCCGATGCGCTGGCTGCGGCCGCCGGCCCTCGACTCCGCGGGCGGTCCCCCGCAGGCCCGGCTGCTCCTGGGCACGCTGGCCTACATCTGCCACCGCTTCCAGCTGTAGCGGGGCCCGGTCCCGCCGGACGCGGCGAGGGGCCCGGCGGCTGCTGCCGCCGGGCCCCTCGTACCGTTCCGGTGGGGTCCCGCTTCCGGTGGGATCAGTCCCCGATGAGGGCGTCGACGAACGCGCCCGGCTCGAACGGTGCCAGGTCGTCCGGTCCCTCGCCGAGCCCGACGAGCTTGACGGGGACGCCGAGCTCGCGCTGTACGGCGATCACGATGCCGCCCTTGGCGGTACCGTCCAGCTTGGTCAGCACGATGCCGGTGATGTCCACGACCTCCGCGAAGACGCGGGCCTGGACCAGGCCGTTCTGGCCGGTGGTGGCGTCGAGGACGAGCAGGATCTCGTCCAGCGGGCCGTGCTTCTCCACGACGCGCTTGACCTTGCCGAGCTCGTCCATGAGGCCGGTCTTCGTGTGCAGCCGGCCGGCGGTGTCGATGAGGACGACGTCCGCACCCTCGGCGATGCCCTCCTTGACCGCGTCGAAGGCGATGGACGCCGGGTCGCCGCCCTCGGGGCCGCGGACGGTGCGGGCGCCGACCCGCTCGCCCCAGGTCTGCAGCTGGTCGGCGGCGGCGGCGCGGAAGGTGTCGGCCGCGCCGAGCACGACGCTGCGGCCGTCGGCGACCAGGACCCGGGCGAGCTTGCCGGTGGTGGTGGTCTTGCCGGTGCCGTTGACGCCCACGACCATCACGACGCCGGGGGTGTCGGTGCCGCTCTCGGTCTTGACCGCGCGGTCGGTGTCGGGGCCGATGAGGGCCACGAGCTCCTCGCGCAGCAGGGCGCGCAGGTCCTCGGGGGTGCGGGTGCCGAGCACCTTGACCCGCTCGCGCAGGCGGTCGACGAGCTCCTGGGTGGGCGCGACGCCGACGTCCGCGGTGAGCAGGGTCTCCTCGATCTCCTCCCAGGTGTCCTCGTCGAGGTGCTCGCGGGAGAGCAGCGTGAGCAGGCCCTTGCCCAGGGAGTTCTGGGAGCGGGACAGGCGGGCGCGCAGCCGGACCAGGCGCCCGGCGGTGGGCTCGGGGACCTCGATCTCCGGGGCGGCCGGCGCCTCGGGGGCCTCCGGCTCGGCGGGGGCCTCGGCGGCAGGGGCCTGGGCGCCGGCGTCCGGGAGCACGACCTCCTCGATCGTGCGGCGCGGCTCTTGCGCGCCCGGTTCGGCCTCCTCCCCCACGTGCGGTTCGGCGGGCGGGGCTGTGATGGTCGGCGTGCTCGGCGGGGCCGTGGGGGGCAGCTGCTTCTTCTTGCGGCTGCTGACCACGAGCCCGCTGATCGCACCGACCGCGACCAGGGCGATGACTACGGCGAGGATGAGGATGTCCATAACCCCCCCAGTATCGGCCACGGCCGCGGCGGAACCCGGACCTCGGCACATCGCACAAGGCCTTAAGCCTCTGTTTGTGCATTTCGCACCGTTCCTACGATGATGGGCGGATTCCCCCGAACCCCTCACCGGAGCACGCATGCCTGCCCAGGACACCGCCGCCACGACGGACGGCGCGATGGAGACCCGCGGGCTGGAGCCCGTACCCGACGCCGAGCGCACCGGCCGCGTCCGCGAGCTGTTCCCCACCTGGGTCGCCGCCAACATCAGCGTGCTGCTGCTGACCATGGGTGCCGGGCTGGTGATCTTCAACGGGCTGAACATCTGGCAGGTGCTGGTGGTGGCGGTGGCCGCCCCCGCGGTCAGCTACGGGCTGGTCGGCCTGATCTCCCTGGCCGGCAAGCGGGGCGGGGCCCCGGGGATGGCCCTGTCCCGGGCGGTCTTCGGGCAGCGGGGCAACCTGTTCCCGGGTGCGCTGATCTGGGTGGCCCGCTGGGGCTGGGAGACGATCAACGCGGTCAGCGGGGCGTACGCCGTGCTGACCGTGCTGGACCTGCTCTTCGGCATCCGCAAGAACATCGCGCTGACCGTGGTCACACTGCTGCTCTTCGTCGGCTGTACCTTCCTGGTGTCGGGGCTCGGCATCAACGCGCTGCGCCGGTGCAGCATCTGGTCCACGTACCTGTTCGGCGCCTTCAGCGTGCTCGTGCTCGGCTACCTCGTCGCCACGACCGACTGGGCGGCGGTCTTCGGCAGGCCCGCCGGTTCGACCGCGATGATGGTCGCGGGCATCGGCACCATCGCCGCGGGCGGCATCAGCTGGGTGCCCTCGGGGCCGGACTTCACGCGCTACCTGCCGCGTACGGCCTCCTCGCGGGGCGTGGTCGGGGCCACGGTGGGCGGGGCCGGGGTGGTCGTGCTGCCGATGGTGCTGATGGGCGCGGTGATGGCGGTGGGCACGCCCGATCTGGCGAGCGCCCAGGACCCCGTGTCCTTCATCGGGGCGCTGCTGCCCACCTGGATCGCGGTCCCCTACCTGCTGATCGCGCTGGTCGGCATGCTGCTGATCAACTCGATGTCGATGTACTCGGCGGGCTTCACGGCGCAGACCCTGGGCATCCGGGTCCCGCGGGCCTGGGCGGTGAGCGTGAACGCGGCGATCAGCCTGGTCTTCGGCTTCCTGCTGATGGTGGTGGCGACGGGGTTCTTCGGCTCGTTCATCTCCTTCCTGACCCTGCTGGCGGTGGCCTTCTCGGCGTGGATCGGCGTCTTCGGCGTGGACCTGCTGCGGGGGCGCACGTACGACGCGGAGGCGCTGATGGACACCTCCCCGGCGGGGGCGTACTGGTATCGGGGCGGCTTCGCCTGGCAGGCGATGGCGGCCTGGGGCCTGGCGCTGGTGTCGGGGCTGCTGTTCACGCGGGTGGACTGGTTCGCGGGCCCGCTGGCGGCCTCCTGGGTCGGGGAGAACGGCCTGGGCTGGGCGGTCGGCATCCTCGTCTCGGGCCTGCTGTACGCGGTGCTGCCGCGCGGCGCGTCGGCGCCGGCGCGGTCCGGGGAGCGGCCGGCGGCCGGGGGGCCGGCGGAGCACGAGCCCGCCGGATCCCTGTCCAACTGACGCTGCGTCAGCTAGCCTCCCCCTTCGCCCGGCCCGGGCACCCACCGGGCCGCCCGTCCTGGCGAAGGGGGATTCCCGTATGCCCGTCACCGTGGCCCGGTTCAATCTCGTCGATCCGCACGGCACCCCCGAGTCGCTCGCGGCCCGCTACCAGGCGGCCGTGGAGATGGCCGCGTATGCGGACGACCGCGGGATCGACACCGTGCAGACCGAGGAGCACCACGGCACGGCCAACAACTGGCTGCCCTCGCCGTTCGTGTTCGCGGGCGCCGTCTTCGGTGCCACGCGCCGGATCGCGGTCACGGTCTCCGCGATCATCGGCCCGCTCTACGACCCGCTGCGGACGGCCGAGGACATCGCGGTGCTGGACCTGGTCAGCGGCGGCCGGCTGGTCACGGTGGCGGGCATCGGCTACCGGCCGGAGGAGTACGAGCAGCAGGGCGTGGAGTGGGGCCGGCGCGGCCGGCTCCAGGACGAGCTGCTGGAGACCCTGCTCCGGGCGTGGACCGGCGAGGAGTTCACGTACCGGGGCCGGCGGGTGCGGGTGACCCCGCGGCCGTTCACCCGACCGCATCCCATGCTGCTGGTGGGCGGCAGCTCGCAGGCCGCGGCCCGGCGCGCGGCCCGGCTGGGGCTGCCGTTCTTCCCGAGCGCGCACCTGCCGGAGCTGGAGGCGTACTACCGGGAGCGGCTGGCGGAGTACGGGACGGAGGGGTTCTGCATGATGCCGGCGGCGCAGACCCCGCTGCTGCACCTCGCGGAGGATCCGGACCGGGCCTGGGACCTGTACGGGGAGCACTTCCTGCACGAGGCGGGCACGTACGCCTCCTGGCAGTCCAAGGACATCCGCTCGGCGGTGCGCTCGCGGGCCGGCACGGTGGCGGAGCTGCGGGCCGAGGGGGTCTACCGGATCCTGACCCCGGACCAGGCGGTGGGGTACGCGCGGGAGGCCGGGGAGGCGGGCAACCTGGTGCTGCACCCGCTGTGCGGGGGCATGCCGCTCGACGAGGGCTGGCGCAGCCTGCACCTGCTGTGCGAGCAGGTGCTGCCCCGGCTCAAGGGCTGAGCCGGGGCAGCACCGGGTGCGAGGAGAGGGGCAAGGGCGGGGTGGTCAGCCCATCTCCTCCAGCGCCTTGCCCTTGGTCTCCGGCACCCACTTGAGGATGAAGGGGATCGAGAGCACGGCGAAGGCGGTGTAGATCACGTACGCGCCGGACAGGTTCCAGTCGGACAGGGTCGGGAACGAGACGGTGATCGCCCAGTTGGCGACCCACTGGGCCGCGGCGGCCACGCCCAGGGCTGCGGCCCGGATGCGGTTGGGGAACATCTCGCCGAGCAGCACCCAGACCACCACGCCCCAGGAGAGGGCGAAGAAGAGGACGAAGGAGTGCGCGGCGATCAGGGCGACGGTGCCCTGGGCCTCCGGCATCGAGATCTCTCCGGCGACGTCCTTCTTGTACGAGAACGCCCAGGCGGCCAGGCCCAGGGAGAGGGCCATGCCCACCGAGCCGATGAGGGCGAGCGGCTTGCGGCCGATGCGGTCCACGAAGACCATCGCGATCACCGTGCCGATGATGTTGATGATCGAGGTGGTGAAGGAGTAGAAGAACGAGCTCGTGGGGTCGATGCCGACGGACTGCCACAGCGAGGAGCTGTAGTAGAAGATCACGTTGATGCCGACGAGCTGCTGGAAGACGGACAGGCCGATGCCGATCCAGACGATGGGCAGCAGGCCGAACCGGCCGCCGAGCAGGTCCTTGAAGCTGGACTTGTGCTCGGAGCGCATGGCCGCGTCGATCTCGCGGATCCGGGCGTCGAGGTCGGTGCCGGCGCCCTCGACCTCGCCGAGGACCTTCCTGGCCTGCTCGGTGCGGCCCACGGAGATCAGGAAGCGCGGGGACTCGGGGATGACGAAGGACAGCAGCCCGTAGAGCATCGCCGGGACCACCATGACGCCGAGCATCCACTGCCAGGCTTCGAGGCCGCCGATCTTTCCGCGCTGCTGGCCGTCGGCGAGGCTGAGGATGCCCCAGTTGACCAGCTGGGAGATCGCGATGCCGATGACGATCGCGGCCTGCTGGAAGGAGGCGAGCCGGCCGCGGTAGGCGGGCGGGGAGACCTCGGCGATGTACGCGGGGCCGATCACCGAGGCCATGCCGATGGCGAAGCCGCCGACGACCCGCCACATGGCGAGGTCCCAGAGCGCGAACGGCAGGGCGGAGCCGACGGCGCTGGCCGTGAAGAGGACGGCCGAGATCTGCATGCAGCGGATGCGGCCGATCCGGTCGGCGATGCGGCCGGCGGTGGCGGCGCCGATGGCGCAGCCGATCAGGGCCGCGGCGATCACCTGGGCGAGGGCCTCGGAGCCGATGGCGAAGCGGTCCCGGACGGCTTCGACGGCGCCGTTGATGACGGAGCTGTCGTAGCCGAAGAGGAAGCCGCCCATGGCGGCGGCCGCGGTGATGAAGATGACGTGGCCGAGGTGTTCCGGGTGGGGCGTTGGCCCGGAGCCCGGGGAGGTCGCCTGCGCTGTGCTGGTCAAGGTGTGCTCCGTGGGGGTTTCGTCCGTTATCCCAGTGGCGCACAGGTCAAGATCGGGCACCACCGGAAGACGGGGACAGCGGAGCGAGCCTATGTGTTCATTTTATGAAGTCAAGAGCGGGGGTACAGGTGTGCTTGACCTCATTTCGTTCAAGTACTGAACGAAAGAGCCCCCAAGAGCAGGTCAGCGGAGCCGCTGGCTGATCACCTTGGACACTCCGTCGCCCTGCATGGAGACGCCGTAGAGCGCGTCGGCGACCTCCATGGTGCGCTTCTGGTGGGTGATCACGATCAGCTGCGAGCTCTCCTGGAGCTCCTCCATGATCCGGATCAGGCGCTGGAGGTTGGTGTCGTCCAGGGCGGCCTCCACCTCGTCCATCACGTAGAACGGGCTGGGGCGCGCCTTGAAGATGGAGACCAGCAGGGCCACGGCGGTCAGCGACCGCTCGCCGCCGGACAGCAGGGAGAGCCGCTTGACCTTCTTGCCGGGCGGGCGGGCCTCCACCTCCACCCCGGTGGTGAGCATGTCGGAGGGATCGGTGAGCACGAGCCGGCCCTCGCCGCCGGGGAAGAGCCGGGAGAAGACCCCCTCGAACTCGCGGGCGGTGTCCCGGTAGGCCTCCGTGAAGACCTGCTCCACGCGCGCGTCCACCTCCTTCACGACCTGAAGGAGGTCGGCCCGGGTGCGGCGCAGGTCGTCGAGCTGCTCGCTGAGGAATTTGTGCCGCTCTTCCAGGGCCGCGAACTCCTCCAGGGCGAGCGGGTTGACCTTGCCGAGCTGCTGGTAGGCGCGCTCGGCGGCCTTGAGCCGCTTCTCCTGCTCGGCGCGGACGAAGGGGCCGGGCAGGTTGCGGGGGTGCTCCGGGTCCTCGGGCAGCTGCTCGCCCTCGGCGGGCGGGGAGGGGGGTACCGGCTGGTCGGGCCCGTACTCGCGGACCAGTCCGGCGGGCTCCATGCCGAACTCCTCCAGGGCCCGGCCCGCGAGCTGCTCGATGCGCAGCCGCTTCTCGGCGCCGAGCACCTCGCCGCGGTGCACCGAGTCGGTGAGCTTGTCGAGTTCGGCCTTGAGGTCGCGGCCGCGGGTGCGCTCCTCCGCGAGGGCCTGCTCCCGGACGCCCCTGGCCTGCTCGGCGGCGGCCCGCTCCTGTTCGGCCCGTACGACGGACACCTCGATGTGGGCGAGCAGCTGGCGGGCCGCGTCGGCCACGGCGGCGGCCACCTCGGCCTCATGGCGCAGCCGGGCGCGGCGGCGCTCGGCGCGGGCCCGGGCCTCGCGTTCGGCGCGCGCACCGCGGTCGAGGGCGTCGGCGCGGCCGGCCAGCCCCTTGACCCGCTCCTCGTGGGTGCGCAGTTGGAGGCGGGCCTCCATCTCGGTCTGGCGGGCGTTCGCCCCGTCGGCGGCGAGCCGGTCGCGGACCGCGGTGTCCGGCTCCTCCTCCACCGGGATCTCCTCGGCCGCCACCAGCCGGCCCGCCAGCTCGGCCACCTCGGCGAGCGCGCGCTCCAGGGCCTCTTCGGCGCGGGCGGCGGCCGAGGCGCTGCGCTCGGCCTCGCCGGCCGCGCCGCGGGCCACGCCGGCGAGCCGGCCCAGCTGCTGGGCGACCCCGGCTTTCTCCTTCTCCCCGGCCCGGCGCCGCTGCCCCAGCTCCTCGGCGCGGGCCGCGCAGCCTGCCCGGTGCGCGGCCGCGGCCTCCTGGGCGGCGGCGAGGTCGCGGCACCGGATGTCCAGCCGGCCGAGTTCGGCGGCGGCCTCGTCCACGGCGGCCTGCACCTCCAGCAGGCTCGGCGCCCCGGCGGCGCCGCCGTGCGCGAGGTGCGCCCCGAGCATGTCGCCCTCGACGGTGACGGCCAGGACCCCGGGCCGCTCGCGCACCAGCGCCTGCGCGGCATCGAGGTCGGCCACGACCACGTGGTCCCGGAGGATCCGTTCCAGCGCCCGCAGCAGCCCGGGCTCCCCGTCCACGAGCTGCACGACGGGTACGGGCACGGGCGCTGCGGCCGGTGCGGCGGGTCCGCCGTGCGCGGCTCCCGGTGCGGTCCCGGCGCCCGCGCCCGCCGGGACGCCGGTGTCCGTCCCGGCCGGGGCCGTCGCGGCGGACCGCCCCGCGCCCACGGCCGCTTCCGCACCGGCTTCCGCGCCCGTGTCCGCGCCCGTTTCCGGACCGGTTTCCGCACCCGCTTCCGCGCCCGTGTCCGGACGCACCCCGCGCCCCGCTCCGGGGTCCGCCGACGGGTGCGGCAGCCCGGGTACGGGGCCCGGGCGGCCGCCCTCGGGCCCGGCCGCGGAACCCCCGGCCGACGTACCCGCCGCGGGGTCCGCGGCGTCCGGTGCCCGCATGGGCTGCGGCACGGCTCCGGCCACCGCCCGGGCCCCCGCCTGCCCCGGCGCGGCGGTGCGGGCCGGATGCGGTACGAGGGGGTCGGCCGGGGCCGGGGCCCCGGCGGGGTCGGCAGCGGCCGGCGGGGTGATCAGGAAGGCGGCGCGGCCCGCGTCCTCGGTGCGCAGGTGGTGGATGGCCGCCGCGGCGGCGGCCGGGGAGCTCACGGCCAGGGCATCGGCAGCGGTGCCCAGGGCTGCCGCGACCGCGGCCTCGTAGCCGGGGGCGACCGTGAGCAGCCCGGCGGCCGGGCCGAGCAGCCCGGCCAGCCGGTCGCGGGCGGCGAGCAGCGCGCCGGTGCCGTCCTTGCGCCGCAGGCCGAGGGCGAGGGCCTCGTGCCGGGCGGCCACCGCCGCGCGGGACCGCTCGGCCGCGGTGGCCTCCTCCCGGGCCGCGGTGAACGCGGCCTCCGCGGCGGCGAGGGCCGCGCGGGCCGCCTCGTGTTCCTCGGCGAGGGCGGAGTCTTCGGCGTCCAGCCCGGCCACCTCGGCCGCCAGCTGCTCGTACTCCTCCTGCGCGGCCTCCGCCCGGGCGGCGGCGGCCTCGCGGGCCTCCGCCAGCCGGTCGATCTCCGCCTGCGCCGCGCCGGCCCGGGAGCGGGCCGCGCCCACCTGGCCGGAGAGCCGGGCCAGGCCTTCCCGGCGGTCGGCGATGGCGCGCGCGAGGTCCTTCAGCCGGCGCTCCTCCGCGGCCAGGGAGCGTTCGAGTTCCGCCCGGTGCTCGACCGTGTCCTCCAGGGCGCGCTCCGCGGCCTCCAGCGCGGCTTCGAGTTCCGCTTCCTGCTCGCGGATGCGGGCGGCCTCGCGTTCCATGTCCTCCGGATCGCGGCCGCGGCGCTCCTCCTCGACCGGGGTGCGGGCGCTGCGGACCCGGGCCTCGGCGAGGGAGGCGGTGCCGCGTACCCGTTCGGCGAGCTGGGCGAGCTCGTGCCAGGTCTGCTGGGCCTGCCGCAGCCGCGGGGCGAGCGCGGCGACCGCCGCCTCCAGTTCCGCTTCGCGGGCCAGGGCCGCCTTGAGCTGGGCCTCGGCGCTCTCCTTGCGTTCCTTGAGGGCCGCCTCGTCGGCGAGTTCGGCGTCGAGGGCGGCCTGCAGCGCGACGAGGTCGTCGGCGAGCAGCCGCAGCCGGGCGTCGCGCAGGTCGGCCTGGATCACGGCGGCCCGTCGGGCCACCGCCGCCTGCCGCCCCAGGGGTTTGAGCTGGCGGCGCAGTTCTTCCGTCAGGTCGTGCACGCGCGCGAGGTTGGCCTGCATCGCGTCGAGCTTCCGCAGCGCCTTCTCCTTGCGCTTGCGGTGCTTGAGTACGCCCGCAGCCTCCTCGATGAAGGCCCGCCGGCCCGCCGGGTCGGCGTGCAGGACGGAGTCCAGTCGGCCCTGGCCGACGATGACGTGCATCTCGCGGCCGATGCCGGAGTCGGACAGCAGCTCCTGGATGTCGAGCAGCCGGCAGGTGTCGCCGTTGATCTGGTACTCGCTGCTGCCGCCGCGGAACATGATCCGCGTGATGGTGACCTCGGCGTAGTCGATGGGCAGGGCGCCGTCGGAGTTGTCGATGGTCAGCGACACCTCGGCGCGTCCCAGCGGGGGCCGTCCGGTGGTTCCGGCGAAGATGACGTCTTCCATCTTCCCGCCGCGCAGGGACTTCGCGCCCTGTTCGCCCATGACCCAGGACAGCGCGTCCACCACATTGGACTTGCCCGACCCGTTGGGCCCCACGACACAGGTGATGCCGGGCTCGAAGCGCAGGGTGGTGGCGGAGGCGAAGGATTTGAATCCGCGGAGGGTCAGGGCCTTGAGGTGCACGCCGCCGGACTCTACCTGGCGCTTCCGGTTTCACCCATGAAGGTGCAGGGCACATCAGACCTTGAAGAAAACAGCCCCCCGCCTGGGCGAAGGCGAAAGAGAGAAGGGACGCCGAAGCGTCCCTTGCAGGTACTGCTGGAGTAGGGTCTTGCGTCACGCGGCAATCAGGTGAGCGCAGGCTCCGCCTGGGGTACGTCGATGTCAATGCTGTCCAGCAGCGAGTCTCCGTGCTGCGCGGCGGCGGTCAGCGCGTCGTTCTCGGACTGAATCCGTACGAGCTCGGACTCGAGGTCCTGGACGCGCTGCTGAAGCCGTCGCATCTCGGCGAGGAGTCGCGGGTCGGAACCGCCGACGTAACCGAGAAGCGCCTTTGCCATGATGGATGGTCCTCCACACTGAGTGACCGACCGAAGCGGTGTGGGTCGTGAGGGATTCGCACCCGCGATGCCCGGCAGTGTCTGTGTGTCACTGCGGTTCTTCTGCCGACACTGCCAAACAGCTAGGGTGCGCGGGGCTTCCAGCGTCTCACCAAAAAGTTTGACGGTCAACACGATCACGCCCCGTATCGGCGGGCAACCCGGGCCGCTCCAGCGGAACTGGAGCGGCGAGAAGATCGGCTCACTCCGAGCCTTCCACGCGACGGCCGGATCGGCAACGCCGGGTGTGATCTGCGTGAACACCGGATGCCCGGACCCGCTCCGCGCGGCCGCCGGTCAGCGGATCGCGAAGCCCTCGTAACCGCCGCGCGGCTCCCCCCATATTTCGGTCACCCCGTCGACCCGCCCGGGCGTGCCGGGCGACCGCAGCCAGTCGAGGAGCCGGTGGCAATTCTCACGTTGACCTTCGGCGACGACCTGCACCCGCCCGTCGTCGAGGTTGGAGGCGAAGCCGACGAGGCCTCCGATCGTCATGGCGTTCTCCCTGGTGAACCAGCGGAAGCCCACTCCCTGCACATGCCCGCGCACCCAGGCGGTCATGCGTACGTCGTCACTCATGCGCGCAAGCCAACCAGACGACGGGCCGGTGGTCACTTCGCCTTCCGGCGGTTTCGCGTACAGTCGCGGCTCAATGAGACTCACCCATTTGGGCGAGTAACGGCCGATCTTGGACCGGCCGAGTACGTGATCTTGTACGGCCAGGAGGGCCCGCCGATGGGACGCCACCGAAGCACCGCGCCGCGGCGCGGCAAGCGCACCACCGCCCCCGTGCGCACCGGCCTGCTCGGCGTCACCGCCGCGGCGGCGCTCGGGGTGGCCGCGGTGGCCTCCGGCCTGGTGCCGGTCGGCGACAACTTCGTCCTCGGCAGCAGCGAGTCCACCGCCACGGTGCAGGCGCAGCCGAAGGCCACCCCGAGCGCGCCCGCGCGCCCCGCGGGCGGCGGCGGCCTGAAGAGCCTCACCGACAGCTCGGGCTCCGGCACGGGCACCTCCGGTACGGGGCGCTCCGCGGCCTCCCCGGCCCCCAAGCCGGCTTCCGCTTCCGCCCGGCCCCCGGCCCGCCCCGCTGCTTCCGCTTCCGCCCGGCCCTCGGCCGAGCCGAGTACTCCGGCGCCCCGGCGGACCCCGGCACCCGCAGCCTCGACCGCCGCCAAGCCCCCGGCGAGCACCCCCGCCGGGGAGGAGTCGGCCGCGGAGGCCGCGGTGCTGGCCCTGGTGAACCAGGAGCGGGCCCAGGCCGGCTGCCGACCGGTCCGCCAGAACCCGCCGCTGGCGACGCTGGCCGGGGCCTTCAGCAAGGACATGGCGGTCCGCGGCTTCTTCGACCACACCGACCCGGACGGCGCGAACCCCTGGGACCGGGCCACGAAGGCCGGCATCTCGGGCCTGGGCGGCGAGAACATCGCCCGCGGCCAGGCCGACGCGGAGGCCGTGATGGCCTCGTGGATGAGCAGCCCCGGCCACCGCGCCAACATCCTCAACTGCGAGTTCCGCACCCTGGGCGTGGGCGCCCACTTCGGTGCGGGCGGCCCCTGGTGGACCCAGGACTTCGGCTTCTGACGCCTGCCGACCCGGTCCGGAACGAGCCGCGGGCCCCGTCGTGACGACGGGGCCCGCGGCTCGTTCGCTTCCTTGCGCCGCGCCCGGTCAGGCGGCCAGGACCGCGCGGCCGGCCGCGAAGACGCGGGCCTGCTCGGCGATGCGGCGGCCGAGGTGCTCGGCGGTGGCGATGTCCGCCTTGTGCACGCCCTCCGGACCCTCGTCGGAGTTGGTCTGGGCGGCGGCGCCGGAGAAGAAGCCGAGGCGGTTGAGGTCGTTCTCGGAGCCGGTGGTGGAGTTCCAGCCCGGCTTCAGGCCCAGGTTCACCCAGCTCATGCCGTGCTGCGCGGCCAGGGTCTGGAAGAACTGGAGGGTGTGCAGCTTGTCCCCGCTCTTGGAGCCGGAGTTCGAGAAGCCGGCGGCCAGCTTGTCCTGCCAGGCGTCGGTGAACCAGCGCTTCGAGGTGGCCTCGGCGAACACGTGGAAGGCGCCGGAGGCGGTGCCCATGTAGGTGGGCGAGCCGAAGACGATCGCGTCCGAGGAGTCGAGCAGCGCCCACTGGGCCTCGTCGATCTCGTCCACCTTGATCAGGTGCACGGTGGCGCCGGCGTCCTGCGCCCCGTCGCGGACGGCCTCGGCGATGACGGCGGTGTGGCCGTAGCCCGAGTGGTAGGCGATCGAGACGACGGGGGTCGGGGTGGTGCTCATGGGTCCTCCTCGGCAGTGCGCCGCCCCAGGACGGTTGCGGGGCGACCCCCAAAGGAAAGCACTAACTTTTGGGAAGCGCAAACTTTTCCTCAGCGCTTACCGTGCGAGAGTCAACGGGAGTACCCTCGTGGGCATGGAAGACACCGCCCCGGCCACCCAAGACCTGGCGTTCGATGCCTTCGCCCGGAACTGCCCCTCGCGGGAGACCCTGGGCCACGTCACCGGCCGCTGGGGCGCCCTGACGGTCGGCGCCCTCCACGACGGGGCGTGCCGGTTCAACGAGCTGCGCCGGCGCGTGGACGGCGTGAGCGAGAAGATGCTGTCCCAGACCCTCCAGGCACTGGAGCGCGACGGCATCGTGCACCGCGAGGCGCAGCCGACGAACCCGCCCCGGGTCGACTACGAGCTGACCCCGCTGGGGCACGGGGTGGCGGAGCGGCTCATTCCGCTAATTCGCTTCCTGGAGGAAGGCACTCCCGAGGTCCTGGCCTCGCGGGAGCGTTACGACGCCGGACGCGGCGCCCTCTGACAGCGCGGGCAGAAGTAGCTGGACCGGTTCATCCACGGGCGGCGCCGGATCGGGGTGCCGCAGCGCCGGCAGGGCTCGTCCTCGCGCCCGTAGGCGTCCAGCGACCGGTCGAAGTAGCCGGACTCGCCGTTCACGTTCACGTACAGGCTGTCGAAGCTGGTGCCGCCGACGGCGAGCGCCGCGTTCATGACCTCCCGGACGTGGCCGAGGAGTTCGGCGCTGCGCGGCCGGGTGAGGGTGGCCGTGGGGCGCTCGTAGTGCAGCTTCGTCCGCCAGAGGGCCTCGTCGGCGTAGATGTTGCCGACCCCGCTGATCAGCGACTGGTCGAGCAGGGCCCGCTTGACGGTGGAGCGCTTGGCGCGCAGCGCCAGGTGGTACGCGGTCTCGTCGAAGAGCGGGTCCAGCGGGTCCCGGGCGATGTGCGCGATCACGTCGGGCAGTCCGTCGGTGCTGCCCGCGGCGGCCTCGTGGAGGGAGAGCCCCCCGAAGGTCCGCTGGTCGACGAAGCGCAGCTCGGTGCCCCGGTCGTCGTCGAAGCGCAGCCGGATCCTCAGGTGCTTCTCGTCGGGGGCGTCCTCGGGCTGCACCAGCAGCTGGCCGCTCATCCCGAGATGGCCGAGCACCGACAGCTCGTGGCCCTCCAGGGGCACCCACAGGTACTTGCCGCGGCGCTGCGGGACCCCGAGGGTGCGGCCCGCCAGCCGGGCCGCGAAATCGGCTCCGCCGGCCGGGTGCCGGCGCACGGCACGCGGGTGCAGCACCTCGACCGCGGCCACGGTGCGCCCCGCCACCCACCGCTCCAGCCCGCGGCGTACGACTTCGACCTCGGGCAGCTCGGGCACGGTCTCTCCTGGGCAGGGCGGGCAGGACCCCGCCAGCCTATCGGCCCGGGCCGGCCGCCCGGAAAAGGGGACGGCCCCTCCGCACGGGGTGTGCGGAGGGGCCGTCGCCGGCAGAGCCGGGGTGAAGGAAGCGTCGGAACCTCAGGACGCCGAGGCGTCGGCGGGTGTCGGCGTCCCGCCGTCCGTCTCCGCGGCCACCGCGCCCGACCCGGCCGCGGCCTGGGCCGCGATCCGCTCGTCCGCGGCCGCGCGGATCGCGCGCCAGGCGGACTCGGCCGCCTGCTGTTCCGCTTCTTTCTTGCTGCGGCCGGTGCCGGTGCCGTACGAGACACCACCGACGCGGGCGGCAGCAGTGAAGGTCTTCTCGTGGTCCGGACCGGTCTCGGTGACCAGGTATTCGGGCACGCCGAGGCCTTCGGCAGCGGTGAGTTCCTGGAGGCTGGTCTTCCAGTCCAGGCCCGCACCGAGGTTGGAGGACTTCTCGATCAGCGGGTCGAAGAGCCGGTGCACCAGCTCCGAGGCCGCGTCGAGGCCCTGGTCGAGATAGACGGCGCCGATCACCGCTTCGAGGGTGTCGGCGAGGATGGAGGCCTTGTCCCGGCCGCCCGTGCCCTCTTCGCCCCGGCCGAGCCGGATGAAGGAGCCGAGTTCGAGGCCGCGCCCGACCTCCGCCAGCGCACGCGAGTTGACCACCGCGGCCCGCAGCTTGGCCAGCTGGCCTTCGGGCAGGTCGGGGTGGGTACGGTAAAGCGTGTCGGTGACCACCAGGCCGAGCACCGAGTCCCCGAGGAACTCCAGCCGCTCGTTGGTGGGCAGACCGCCGTTCTCGTACGCGTACGAACGGTGGGTCAGTGCACGCACCAGAAGGGCGGACTCGAGCTGATACCCGAGCCGCCCTTCCAGAAGCGTGTGGGACGAGGCCGCGTTGCTGTTGTCTGCCTGCTTCTTACTGCCGGCAACTTCAGACATTGCGCCTCTCACCAGCCGCTCAGACCGAGAGGACCTGGCGCTTGTTGTAGGTGCCGCAGCTCGGGCACGCGATGTGCTGCTGCTTCGGCTCCTGGCAACGCTCACACGAAACCAGGGGGGTGACCGCAGCCTTCCACTGCGACCGGCGGTGGCGCGTGTTGCTGCGCGACATCTTCCGCTTCGGAACAGCCACGGCTACTTCTCCTGCTTCTCGGCGGCGCGTGCAGATCCGGGCCCGTCGCCGCTCATGTTGTCCTTCTCGTCGTCCTGATCGGTCGCGACGAGTCCCTGCAGTGCCGCCCAACGGATGTCGACGGCATCGTGGTGGTGGTCCGGGTCCTCGTTCAGACTGGCCCCGCACTGGGGGCACAGACCGAGACAGTCCTCCCGACACACCGGCTGCGACGGCAGTGCGAGCACCACCGCGTCCCGCAGCAGAGGTTCGAGGTCGAACAGGTCGTCCTCGAGGAAGTACCTGTCCTCGTCGTCCTCGGCGTCGTCGGCCGGCTCCGCCACGGGGCGGCCCCGGCCATCGGCGTCAGGGTACGAGAACAGTTCCTGGAAGCGCGCATTGAGCTCACGCTCGAGCGGCTCCAGACACCTTACGCACTCCCCCACGGCCGATGCACGGGAGATGCCTGTGACAAGCACCCCTTCCATGACCGACTCCAGGCGGAGCCCCATCTGCACCGGAGAGCCTTCCGGCACTCCGATGACACCGGCGAGACCGAGGTCGGCCGGTGCGGGAACCGTGCGGGACACCTTCTGCATCGCACCAGGACGCCGACCCAGCTCGTGTGTGTCGAACACGAGAGGGTTGCGGTGGTCGAGGCGGCGGTTCAGGGCTGTTCCTGCTTTCGGATTCGCTGGGGAGAGCTGCCGGATGCCGCGGAGTCGAGGCACCGTGGGCAGCAGCGATCGCGGCTGCATACGCGCGACCGAAGAGCCAGGATACCCGGCGCTTCGCTCTGGGCCCAATCCGGGACCCCGTGGAGCCTACCGCCCCTGCTCGTATGCGCGCACCTGGTCGAGGTTGATCATGCTGGTGTCGAAGAAGCTCGTCTCGTCGAGCGCACCCCCGGCGTGCGGGGCCGGTCCGCGGCCGGGATCTCCGCCGTGGCCCGCGTGCTCCTGGTGCGTCCCGCCGTAGGGCGCGTAGCCGGGAGCTGCGCCCGCGGCGGAGTACGGGTCGGGCTGCTGCCCGTAGCCGTACGGGTCGGGCTGCTGGGCGTAGCCGTAGGGGTCCTGGTAGCCGTACGGGTCCGGCTGCTGCCCGGCGGTGCCGTAGGCGGCGGCGTAGGGCTCGTACGCGGGCTCCGGCTGGGCCTGGGCGGGGATGGCCGGGGCGGGCTCGGCGAGACCCGCGAGGAAGTCGGCGTCGCTCGTGGCGGTGCGCGGGTCGGCGGCGTCCTGGGCGGCCATGTGGGCGCCGAGGTCGTCGCTGGGGACCCGTCCGACGAGCTTCTGGCGGCCGCGGCCGACGGCCTCCAGGGTCGTGGCGAGCACGGCCTCGAAGGCGCCGAGCTTGGCGGCCATGTACTCGTCCGCGGAGGCGTAGCCCTCGTCGGCGAGGCCCGGCTCGTGGCCGAGGAGCTTGCCGCGGCCGCGCTCGACCGAGCCGATGGTCTTGGTGAGGACGACCTCGAAGTTGGCCAGCTTGCTGTCCACGTAGTCGTCCGCCTCGGCGCGGATCTCCTCCGCCTCGCGGCGGGCCTCGTCGAGGATGCGGTCGGCCTCCGCCCGGGAGCGGCGGGCCACCTCCGTGTCCGAGATCAGGGTGCCGCGCTGGAGGTGGGCGGACTCGATGATCCGCTCGGCCTCCTGGCGGGCCTCCTCCACGAGCTGGTCCCGGCCGCCGATGAGCTGCCGGGCCTGGGCGAGGGAGCCGGGCAGGGCCTGGCGCACCTCTTCCAGGAGGGCGAGCAGCTCGGCGCGGTTGACCACGCACGAGGCCGACATGGGCATGGACCGGGCGCTGCCGACCGCCTCGACGATCTCGTCGAGCTTCTTCTGCACGTCCACCTGTGCTCGCACTCTCTCGGCCTCGGCTGTTCCAGAGACGGACGGCACGACTGTACGGGGAGCAGGCGGCCGTCCGACACCGGATCCGGGGGCCTCAGCGGTTGGCCAGGCGTTCGACCAGGGCGCGGTTGACGGCGGGGGGCAGGAGGTGGGTCACGTCCCCGCCCCAGGCGGCGACCTCCTTGACCAGCGAGGAGGACAGGAAGCTGTAGGTGGGGTTGGTGGGGACGAAGAGGGTCTCGACCCCGGTGAGCCCGTTGTTCATCTGGGCCATCTGGAGTTCGTAGTCGAAGTCGCTGACGGCGCGCAGCCCCTTGACGATGGCGGGGATGTCGCGCTGCTTGCAGAAGTCGACGAGGAGGCCGTGGAAGGACTCGACCTCGACGTTGCCGTAGTCGGCGGTGACCTCGCGGATGAGTTCGATGCGCTCTTCGACGGTGAAGAGCCCCTGCTTCGACGAGTTGATCATCACGGCCACGTGTACGACGTCGTACAGCTTCGAGGCTCGTCCGATGATGTCGAGATGCCCGTTGGTGATGGGGTCGAAGGACCCCGGACAGACGGCGCGGCGCACGCGAACTCCCTCGCTCTCCGGTGCGGTCATGATGCGTTTTCGCTGGTTGAGGCGGCGTGACCGTACCAAAGGGTGCCTTCGCCGTAGCGCCGGGACCGCAGTGGCTCGAAGCCGTCGGGCCAGGGGAACGGCCCGCCTCTGGTGCTGCGCTCCACGGTGACGAGCGCATCCTCCGTGAGCCAGCCCTGGGCGCGGAGTGTGAGCAGGATCTCCCGAAGATCGTCGTTGGTGACGGCGTACGGCGGGTCGAGGAAGACGATGTCGTACGCCTCGGCGGGCGACGGTCCGGTCACGATCTGCTCCGCCTTGCCGGCCCGGAACTCGGCTCCGGGCAGGGCGAGGCTGCGGATGTTGTCGCGGATGGTCTTCGCGGCCTTCGGGTCGGCCTCGACCAGCAGGGCGTGGGCGGCGCCGCGGGAGAGGGCCTCCAGGCCCACCGCTCCGGAGCCGCCGTAGAGGTCGAGCACGCGGGATCCCTCGACCCCGTGGAGCGACTCCCAGGTGGAGAACAGGCCCTCCCGCGCCCGGTCCGAGGTCGGACGGGTGCCGGTGCCTGGCGGTACGGCCAGCCGGCGGCCGCCGGCCACACCGGCGATCACGCGGGTCATCAGGGTTTCCTTCGTCCGGCGGTCAGGGGAACTCCACGATAGGTCGTCCGGGTCAGCCCTTCTCCAGGTACTGCTCCCGTTCGGTGTCCAGGAGGGCGTCCAGGGCGGTCCGCAGGCCGGGCAGGGCGGACAGGTCCGGGTCGGCGGAGACGACCCGGGTGGCCTCCTCGCGGGCCTGGGCGATGACCTCCTCGTCCTCGATGACGGCGAGCATCCGCAGGGAGGAGCGCACCCCGGACTGGGCCTGGCCGAGCACGTCCCCCTCGCGGCGCTGTTCGAGGTCGATGCGGGAGAGCTCGAAGCCGTCGAGGGTGGCGGCGACGGCGGCGAGCCGGGCGCGCGCGGGGCTGGCCTCGGGCATCTCGCTGACCAGCAGGCACAGGCCGGGGGCGGAGCCGCGGCCGACGCGGCCGCGCAGCTGGTGCAGCTGGGAGACGCCGAACCGGTCGGCGTCCATGATGACCATGGCGGTGGAGTTCGGGACGTTCACCCCGACCTCGATGACGGTGGTGGCGACGAGCACCTGCACCTGGCCGGCGGCGAACCGGCGCATGACGTCGTCCTTGTCGGCGGGGTCCATCCGCCCGTGCAGCACTTCGACGGCCAGCCCGGCCAGCGGGCCCTTGGCGAGCTGTTCGGCGGTCTCCAGGACGGCGAGCGGGGGCCGCTTCTCGCCGTCGTCCTCCGCGGTCTTCTTCTTCGGCTCGTCCTCGCCGTCCCCGATGCGCGGGCAGACCACGTACGCCTGGTGGCCGTTCTCCACCTCCTCGCGGACCCGCTCCCAGGCGCGGGTGAGGAAGTGCGGCTTGTCCTTGGCGGGGACGACGTGGGTGGCGATGGGCGAGCGGCCGGCGGGGAGCTGGTCGAGTACGGAGGTCTCCAGGTCGCCGAAGACGGTCATGGCCACGGTCCGGGGGATGGGGGTGGCGGTCATCACGAGCAGGTGCGGGGGCTGCTTGCCCTTCCCGCGCAGGGCGTCGCGCTGCTCCACGCCGAAGCGGTGCTGCTCGTCGACGACGACCAGGCCGAGGTCGTGGAACTGCACCTTGTCCTCGATGAGGGCGTGGGTGCCGATGACGATGCCGGCCTCGCCGGTGACGAGGTCGAGGAGGGCCTGGCGGCGGGCGGGCACGCCCATGGATCCGGTGAGCAGCACCACCTTGGTCCCCTGCTCGGCCCCGCCGAGCATCCCGCCCTCGGCGAGCTCGCCCATCATCTCGGTGATCGACCGGTGGTGCTGCTGGGCGAGCACCTCGGTGGGGGCGAGCATGGCGGCCTGCCCGCCGGAGTCGACCACGGCGAGCATGGCCCGCAGCGCGACCATGGTCTTGCCCGATCCGACCTCGCCCTGGAGGAGGCGGTGCATGGGGTGTTCGGTGGCGAGGTCGTCGAAGATCTCCTCGGAGACGGTCTGCTGGCCCTCGGTGAGGGTGAAGGGCAGCCGGGCGTCGAAGGCGTCGAGGAGGCCGCCGGGGGCCGGGCGTCGGGGTACGGCGGGCAGCTGGGTCTCGGCGAACCGGCGGCGGGCCAGGGCCACCTGGAGGACGAAGGCCTCGTCCCACTTCAGGCGCTGCCGGGCCGCTTCGATGTCGGCCTTGGTGTGCGGCCGGTGGATCTTGAGGAGGGCCTCGGGGAGCGGGACCAGTCCCCGGCCGTCGCGCAGGGCGGGGGGCAGCGGGTCCACGGCGTCCCGGGCGCTGGGCAGCACGGCGTCCACGGCCTTGCTGATCTTCCAGCTCTCCAGCTTGGCGCAGGCGGGGTAGATCGGGATGAGCCGGCCGGCGAAGGCGTCGACGGCCGAGGCCCCGTCCTCGGCGCCGAGCAGCTCGTACGCGGGGTGGGCGAGCTGGAGCCTGCGGTTGAACATGCCGACCTTGCCGGCGAACATCGCCCGGCTGCCGGGCAGGAGCTCCTTGTGCGGTTTGTGGACTCCGGAGCCGAAGAAGACCAGCTGGAGGCGGCCGGCGCCGTCGGTGATGGTGACCTCCAGCCGCTTGCCGCGGCCCCCGTTGAAGGTCAGGACGCGGGCGTCGGCGACCTGGGCGACCACGGTGACGTGCTCGTCGAGCTGGTCGGCGAGGCCGGCGAGCGGGGTGAGCTCGCCGCGCTCGGCGTACCGCCGCGGGTAGTGGTGCAGCAGGTCGCCGACCGTGTGCAGGCCGAGGTTCTCGGCCAGCACCTTGGCGGTGGCGGGGCCGAGCGTCTTCTTGAGCGGTTCGTCGAGCGCGGGCACGCCTTCATTCCACACCATGGCACCGACAGTGCGGCCGTCCGGCGCCGCCCGGCGGCCTGCCGGTCGGCTATTCCACGCCGATGAGCAGCGGTGCGCAGTGCCGGCCGCCGCGGTAGGTGACGGTGTCCACGGCCAGGTGCCGTTCCCGTACGTAGGCCTGGAGGCGGTCGGCGAGGGCGTCGGGGACCTCGGGGCCGAGGACGAGCGTGACCAGTTCCCCGCCGGAGCCGAGCATCCGCTGGAGCACCGCCTCGGCGGTGTCGGGGAGTGCGGTGCCGATCACGGCCACGTCCCCGTCGATGAGCCCGAGGACGTCCCCGGCCTGGCAGATGCCGGCGGAGGTGAAGGACTGGCGTTCGGCCACGGCGAGTTCGCCGTAGCGGGTGGCGCCGGCGGCCGCGGTCATGGCGACCACGTCCTCGTCGAAGCTGCCGTCGGGCTCGTGGACGGCGAGGGCGGCGAGGCCCTGCACGGCGGAGCGGGTGGGGATGAGGGCGACGCGTACGCCCTCGGCGCGGGCCTGTTCGGCGGCCAGGGCCGCGGCCTGCCGCAGCTCGGCGTCGTTGGGGAGCAGGACCACCTCGCGGGCGTGCGCCCGGTGGACGGCGTCGAGCAGGTCGGGGGCGGTGGGCGGCCGACCGGGGCGGGCGAGGACCGGGGTGGCGCCCGCCTCCGCGTACAGGGCGGCCAGGCCCTCGCCGGGGACGGCGGCGACGACCGCGCGCTGGACCCGCTCCCCGCGGGTGCGCAGCCGCTGGTCTCCGAAGTGGGTGATGCGGATCCGGTGCGGGCGGCCGGCCTCGACCCCGGCCTCGACGGCGGCGCCGGGGTCGTCCACGTGGACGTGGACGTTCCACAGGCCGTCGCCGCCGACCACGACGAGGGAGTCGCCGAGGGGGTCGAGTGCGGCGCGCAGCCGCTCGACGGCCGGGTCCTCGGCCTCCAGCAGGTAGACCACCTCGTAGGCGGGCCCGCCCTGGTCGCCCTGGCCGCCTTCGGGGCAGGGTCCGGCGGCGGGGTCGGCCCCGCCGGGCGGCGGGAGGGGGCGGGCGCGGACCGGTTCGGGTGCCGGGGCGCGGCCGGACAGGGTCTGCCAGAGGGCGCCGAGGACGGCGACGAGGCCGCAGCCGCCGGCGTCGACGACCCCGGCGCGGCCGAGGACGCCGAGCTGGCCGGGGGTGCGGTCGAGGGCCGCCCGGGCCCCGTCGTAGGCGGCGCGGGCGACGGCCTCGGGGGCGGCCCCGCCGCCGGCTGCCGCGGCGGCCGTGGCGGCGGCTGCGGCGACGGTGAGCATGGTGCCCTCGACGGGGTGGGCCACCGCCTCGTAGCCGGATTCGGCGGCCCGGCACAGGGCCCGGGCCAGCCGGTCCCCGGGCGGGACGGCTTCCGCGGACGGCGCGGATCGCGCGGCGTCCGCGGGTTCTGCGGCTTCCGCGGTGAGGACCTCGGCCATGCCGCGCAGCAGCTGGGCGAGGATCGTGCCGGAGTTGCCGCGGGCGCCTATGAGGGCGCCGTGGGCGTAGGCCGCCAGGGCTTCGCCGAGGGAGGGGGCCGGGGCGGGGCCGGCGAAGGCCGCGCGGACGGCCTGCGCCCCGGATTCGGCGGTCATGAGGAGGTTGGTGCCGGTGTCCCCGTCGGCCACCGGGTAGACGTTGATCGCGTCGATCTCCTCGCGGGCCCGGCCCAGTGCGGCCACGGCCAGCGAGCTCCAGGTGCGCACCGCATCGGCGTCGAGGGTGTGCGGCGGTTGCGGCACCTGGTGTTCCTCCTTGGGCGGGCGGGTCTGCACCGCAGCGTAACGAAGGGGGGCGGGACCGCGGGGGGCCTCCCGGAGCCGGGAGCGGGGAAGCCATGGTAGTTTTCTAGGACCGCGGCAGTCGTTGTATGCTGCTCCGGTTGCCCGACGCGAGTCGGGCCATCCCCCGGCAAACCACTTCAGATCTCTGATTCCGGTGCGCCGGATTTCACTGTAAGTGCATCTGAAGTCTTTGGAGTGACCTGTGGCTGCCAACTGCGACGTTTGCGGCAAGGGGCCGGGCTTCGGCAACAACATCTCGCACTCGCACCGCCGTACGTCCCGTCGCTGGAACCCGAACATCCAGCGCGTGCGTGCCGTGGTCAGTGGGACGCCGAAGCGCCTCAACGCCTGCACCTCGTGCATCAAGGCCGGCAAGGTCTCGCGCTGACGCTTCACGTCGTAGCGCAGCCCTTTCCGGTTGCCTCGAAAGCCGGTCCGCCTCTGGTGGACCGGCTTTCCGCCTTTTCCGGTGCCGTTTTCCGCCTCTTCCGGGGCCGTTCCGGCCCGCGCCGCAGCCCCGGCCGCCGTTCCCGCGGCGGCCGGGGCTGACGGGTCCTCGGAGCCGCGGGCCCTTCAGGAGGTGCGCAGCCGCCAGGCGTGGTCCACCGGGCCGATGCCCGCACCGAGCGGGAAGCCCGCGCGGATGGCGCCGGTGACGTACTCCTTCGCGGCGGTCACGGCGGCGGGGACGGTGAGGCCCCGGGCCAGTCCGGCGGCGACGGCGCTGGCGAGGGTGCAGCCGGTGCCGTGGGTGTGCCGGTTGGCGCCGCGGGGCGCGCGCAGCCAGTGCTCCTCGGCGCCGTCGGTGAGCAGGTCCACGGCGTCCTCGGAGGCGGGCAGGTGGCCGCCCTTGATCAGCGCCCAGCGGGGCCCGTACCCGAGGACGGCGTCGGCGGCCCGCCGCAGGTCGTCCTCGGTCTCGGCGCGGACGCCGGTGAGCTGCGCCACCTCGTCCAGGTTGGGCGTGGCGACGGTGGCGGCGGGCAGCAGCAGGGTCCGTACGGCGTCCAGCGCGGTCCGCGCCAGCAGCGCGTCCCCGTGCTTGGAGACGCCGACGGGGTCCACCACGGCCGGGGCCCCGGTGGCGGCCAGGAGCCCGGCGACGGTCTCCACCAGGGCGGCGGAGGAGAGCATCCCGGTCTTGACGGCCTGGACGCCTATGTCGTCCGCCACGGCCCGGTACTGGGCCGTGACGGCCTCGGGGGGCAGTTCCCAGACCCCGTGTACGCCGACGGAGTTCTGCGCGGTCACGGCGGTCACCACGCTCATCCCGTGCACGCCGAGCGCCAGCATGGTCTTCAGGTCGGCCTGGATGCCCGCACCGCCGCCGGAGTCGGATCCGGCGACGGTCAGGCAGCGCGGGAGCGGGCCGGTCACGGCGAGACGTCCTCGATCTCGCCGCCGAAGTGGTCCCAGCCGCCGGTGCTGGTCCAGGGGGCGCCGTCCACGGTGACCTGCGGCTGGGCGGAGGGGTGCAGGACCTCTCCGATGACCTTCCAGCGGGCGGGCAGCTTCACGTCCGGGGGGAAGGTGGCCACGATCGCGTGGTCCTCTCCGCCGGTGAGCACCCACTGGAGCGGGTCCACGCCGACGGCCTGGCCGATGTCGTTCATCTGCGTGGGGACGTCGATGGCGGCCGAGCGCAGGTCGATGCGGACCTTGCTGGCCTCGGCGATGTGCCCGAGGTCGGCGACCAGGCCGTCGCTGACGTCGGTCATGGCGGTGGCGCCGAGCCCGGCGGCCGCGGGGCCCGCGTGGTACGGCGGCTCGGGGCGGCGGTGCGCCTCGACGAAGGCCCGCGGGGAGCGGAAGCCGCGCGAGAGGATCGCGTAGCCCGCCGCCGACCAGCCGAGCCAGCCGGTGACGGCCACCACGTCGCCGGGCTGGGCCCCGGCGCGGGTGACGGGCTCGTGGTTGCGCAGGTCGCCGAGGGCGGTGATGGCCACCGTGATGGCATCGCCGCGCACGACGTCGCCCCCGACCACCGCGGCGCCCGCGACCTGGCATTCGTCGCGCAGGCCGTCCATGAGCTCGGTGGGCCAGGTCACCGGCAGTTCGGCCGGGACCACCAGGCCGAGCAGCAGGGCCGTGGGCACCGCGCCCATGGCGGCGATGTCGGCGAGGTTCTGCGCGGCGGCCTTGCGGCCCACGTCGTAGGCCGTGGACCAGTCGCGGCGGAAGTGCCTGCCCTCCAGGAGGATGTCCGTGCTCGCCACGACCCGCCGGTCGGGTGCCGACACGACCGCGGCGTCGTCGCCGGGTCCCAGTCGTACCGCCGGGGTGGTGGTGAGCCGGGAGGTGAGTTCTCGGATGAGCCCGAACTCCCCCAGCTCGCCCACAGTGCCCTTCATCGCTGTGCTCCTTCTGGCCCAGTGGGCTTGCGGTCGCGAGCCGTCACTGCTGTAGGTACCGTCAACAGATACGTCAACTTCTGCTCCCCGTACGCCCCGGTGAGCGCGCTGCCGGACCCGGGGGTCTCCCCCCGGCCCTCGGCTACGCGGTACCGTGGCGTCCCTTCTCCCCTGGGGCCGTCCCGCCGTGTCAGGGGCGGGGCCGCCCCCATCCGAAGGTTAGGGGAGATCATCCTCGTGGCCGCCCTGGAGGTTCCGTGGTACAGGCGTACATCCTCATCCAGACCGAGGTGGGCAAGGCGTCGCTCGTCGCCGAGTCCATCGCCAAGATCCCGGGGGTGATCCAGGCGGAGGACGTGACCGGCCCGTACGACGTGATCGTCCGGGCGCAGGCCGACACCGTCGACGAACTCGGGCGCATGGTGGTCGCCAAGGTCCAGCAGGTGGAGGGGATCACCCGCACCCTGACCTGCCCGGTCGTCCATCTGTAGCCCCCGTCTAGTCTTGGCCGGTGACGTCTTTCCGCCGCCGGCCCTTCCATGTGCTGCCCGCGCTGGCCGCAGTCGTACTGCCGGCCCTCGCGGGGTGCTCCTCAGGTGACGCGCGCGTGCAGGTGGAACCTCCGCCTGCTCCGCCCGCGGACATCGCGAAGCTCTGTGCGGCGCTGCACGAGGAGCTTCCCTCCGAGGTGTCCGGGAAGGACCGGAGCGACCCCGAACCGGCTTCCGGGCTGACCGCCGCGTGGGGTGGCGGAGCGATCGTACTGCGCTGCGCGGTTCCCCGGCCCGCGGAGATGGACGATCCGAAGGCCGACGGGGTCGATGTGGACGGCGTCGGCTGGCTGCTCCAGCGCACGCAGGACGGCGGGACGCGGTTCACCACCACCTACCGCAAGGCGTACGTCGAGGTCACGCTCGCTCCGGAGGCGGGCGCGGACATGGGGGCGCTGACCTTCTTCGCGGGGCCCGTAAAGAAGTCGGTCCCGTCCACCATGTGAACGGGACCGACCACGGGCTCTAGCGCAGGCCGGTCGAGCGCCGCATGGCCGCCTGGATGAGGCGGTCGACGAGCTCGGCGTACGAGATGCCCGACTCCTGCCACATCCGCGGGTACATGGAGATCGGCGTGAAGCCCGGCATCGTGTTGATCTCGTTGATCACGAAGCTGCCGTCCTCGGTGAGGAAGAAGTCGGCGCGGACCAGGCCCTCGCAGGAGGCGGCCTCGAAGGCGTCGACGGCCAGGCGCTGCACCTCGGCGGTCTGCTCCGGGGTGAGCGGGGCGGGCACGATCCCGGACGCCGAGTCGATGTACTTCGCCTCGAAGTCGTAGAAGTCGTGGCTGGAGACCGGCGGGATCTCGGCGGGCGCGCTGGCGCGCGGGCCGTCCTCGAACTCCAGGACCCCGCACTCGATCTCGCGGCCGCGCAGCAGCGACTCGACGAGGATCTTCGGGTCGTGGCGGCGGGCCTCGGCGATGGCCTCGTCCAGGCCGGAGAGGTCGTCGACCTTGGTGATGCCGATGGAGGAGCCGGCCCGGGCGGGCTTCACGAACAGCGGCCAGCCGTGCTCGCCGGCGAAGTCGACGATGCGCTTGCGGGCGCCCGCCTGGTCCTGCTCCCACTCGCGCGGGCGGATGGTCAGGTAGGGGCCGACGGGGAGGCCGAAGCTGGTGAAGACCCGCTTCATGTACTCCTTGTCCTGGCCGACGGCCGAGGCGAGCACGCCGGAGCCCACGTACGGGATCCCGGAGAGCTCCAGCAGCCCCTGGAGGGTGCCGTCCTCGCCGTACGGGCCGTGGAGCATCGGGAAGACGACGTCGACCTCGCCCAGGGCCTTGGGAACGGCTCCGGGCTCGGTGTAGACGACCTCGCGGACGGCGGGGTCCACGGGCAGCAGCACGCCGCCCTCGTCGGACTCGGCGAGCTCCTCGACGTCCGGCAGCTTGCGGTCGGCGATGGCCATCCGCTCGGGGGCGTCGGCGGTCAGCGCCCACCGGCCGTCCCGGGTGATGCCGATGGGCAGCACCTCGTACTTCGAACGGTCGATGGAGCGCAGCACGGCGCCGGCCGTGACGACGGAGATGGCGTGCTCGGAGCTGCGCCCGCCGAACACGACGGCGACGCGGGGCTTGCGGCCCTGCTGCTCAGGGGTCTGGGGGAGGTTCTCGCTGCTCATATCGCCACGAGGGTACCCGCTGATGGTTCCGGAACGGAGTCAGCGGCGTTCCGGTTTGGCGCTGCGCGCCATGAGTTCCTTGAGTGCGACGAGCGGCGGCTTGCCGTGGTGGACGATGTCGACCACCGTGTCGGTGATCGGCATGTCCACTCCGTGGCGGCGGGCCAGATCGGCCACCGACTGGCAGGACTTGACCCCCTCGGCGGTCTGCCGGGTGACCGCGATGGTCTCCTCCAGGGTCATCCCGCGGCCGAGGTTGGTGCCGAAGGTGTGGTTCCGGGAGAGCGGCGAGGAGCAGGTCGCGACGAGGTCGCCGAGGCCCGCGAGGCCGGAGAAGGTGAGCGGGTCGGCGCCCATGGCCAGCCCCAGCCGGGTGGTTTCGGCGAGGCCGCGGGTGATGAGCGAGCCCTTGGTGTTGTCGCCGAGTCCCATGCCGTCCGCGATGCCGACGGCGAGGCCGATGACGTTCTTGACGGCGCCGCCGAGCTCGCAGCCGACCACGTCGGTGTTGGTGTACGGGCGGAAGTACGGGGTGTGGCAGGCGGCCTGGAGGCGCCGGGCCACGTCCTCGTCCACGCAGGCCACGACGGAGGCGGCGGGCTGGCGGGCGGCGATCTCGCGGGCCAGGTTGGGGCCGGTGACCACGGCGACCCGTGCGGCGGGGACCTTGGCGACCTCTTCGACGACCTCGCTCATCCGCTTGGCGGTGCCGAGTTCGATGCCCTTCATGAGGGAGACGAGCACGGTGTCGGGGGCGAGGAGGGGGGCCCATTCGGCGAGGTTGCCGCGGAGGGTCTGGGAGGGGATGGCGAGGACGGTGAAGTCGGCCCCGCGGGCGGCCTCGGCGGGGTCGGTGGTGGCGCGCAGGTTCTCCGGGAGCACGGTGTCCGGGAGGTAGTCCGGATTGGTGCGGCCGTTGTTGACGGCGTCGGCGAGCTCCTGGCGGCGGCCCCAGAGGGTCACCTCGCAGCCGGCGTCGGCGAGCACCATGCCGAAGGCGGTGCCCCAGGAGCCGGTGCCGAACACGGCGGCCTTGACGGGACGTGTCACTTCTTGCCCTCCCCCGCGGCCTTGCGCCGCTGTTCGGCCCGCGCCGTGCGGTGGTCGTAGGGCCGGGCGGGGGCGGGCTCCCCGCGCAGCTCCTCCAGCAGGGCCGTGATGGCGGCCATGATCACCTCGGTGGCCTCCTTGAGCACGTCCGGGGTGGGTTCGCGGTCGTAGAACGCGGAGAGGTCCACCGGCGGCCCCGCCAGCACCTGGAGGGTCTTGCGGGGGAACAGGCGGACCTTGTTCTCCCGGGCGTAGGGCGGCATCGCGAGGTTCGCGCCCCACTGGGCCACGGGGATGACGGGGGCCTTGGTCATGAGGGCCACCCGGGCGGCGCCGGTCTTGCCGGCCATCGGCCACATGTCGGGGTCCCTGGTCAGGGTGCCCTCGGGGTAAAAGGCCACGCATTCGCCGCGTTCAATGGCGTCGACGGCGGCCCGGAATGCGTCCAGGGCGTTGGTGGTCTCGCGGTAGACGGGGATCTGGCCGGTGCCGCGGAGGATCGAGCCGACGAAAGGCGCCTTGAAGAGGGCGGCCTTCGCGAGCAAACGGGGAACCCGGCCGGTGTTGTACTGGAAGTGCGCGTAGCTCAGCGGGTCCAGATACGAGTTGTGATTGACCGCGGTGATAAATCCGCCCTCGGCCGGAATGTGTTCCATTCCCCGCCAGTCCCGCTTGAACAGCACTACCAGCGGCGGTTTCGCGATGACCGCCGCCAGGCGGTACCAGAAGCCGATTTTGCGGCGGGACACTCGGACACCTTCCTCTAGGACCGGGCGGATCTCGGGGGCCTCGTGGGACGGACAAGTGTCGCTCCCGGCCCGGTCTCTGTCGAGAACACCGTACGCCCCGGCCGGGAGAACGTACCCCGGGCGGGGCGGCCGGGGGTGACAATGGGGCCCGCTCGCACGCCTGAACGCTTTGGGGAGGAGGGGCCGCCGCGAACGCCGTCTGGACCCTGGTGGTCCCGCTCAAGCCGCTCTCCCTGGCGAAGAGCCGCCTCGCGGCCTCGGTGGGCGGGGCCCGCCCCGCGCTGGCGCTGGCCTTCGCGATGGACACCGTCGCCGGGGCCCTGGCCTGCGCGGCCGTACGGGATGTGGTGGTCGTCACGGACGACCCCGCGGCGGGGCGGGAGCTGGCGGGGCTGGGGGCGCGGATCGTGCCCGACCTGCCGGCCGCCGGGCTCAACGCTGCGCTGGCGCACGGGGCGCGGGAGGCCCGAAGCGGGCGGCCGGGGGCGCCGGTGGCCGCGATGAACGCGGACCTGCCGGCACTGCGGCCCCGGGAATTGCAACGCGTGCTCGATACCGCAGCGACATTTCCCCGGGCATTTCTGGCGGATGCGGCAGGAATCGGCACAACGCTGCTTTCGGCCGCTCCGGGAGTGGAATTGGCACCCGCGTTCGGGGGACGTTCCCGGGCCCGGCATTCCGCTTCGGGGGCCGTGGAAATCCTGCTGCGCGGGGTGGCGAGCGTGCGCCGGGACGTGGACACGGGCGCGGACCTGCGGGCCGCGGCGGCCCTGGGGCTGGGTCCGTGGACGGCGGCCTGCCGCCCCGTGCCGGAGCCGGTCCCGCGCCGGTAAAATCCGCGCATGCAGGCGACCGCGTACACGTACGACTCCCAGACCCGCAGCGGCAGTGTGCTGCTGGACGACGGCACCCCGGTGCCCTTCGCGGCGGCGGCCTTCGACGCCGGCGGGCTGCGGCTGCTGCGGCCCGGCCAGCGGGTGCGGATCGAGACCGAGGGTGCGCTCCCGGACCTGCGGATCACCCTCGTCACCCTGCAGACCTTCTGACCCCGCCCGCCTCCACGGGCGCACCCGCACCCCCTCCGAGCTGCGCGGACGGCGCGCGGCGCCGGGCATGCCGCGGGCCGGTGTCCCCGGCGGGGGGCACCGGCCCGGCGTGTGACAGGGCGGCCGCCGTTACTTCTTGCGGGCGGTCGTCTTCTTGGCGACGGTCTTGCGCGCCGTGGTCTTCTTGGCGGGGGCCTTCTTCGCGACGGCCTTCTTGGCGGGCGCGGTCTTCTTGGCCGTGGCCGTCTTCTTGGCGGGCGCGGCCTTCTTGGCCGCGGTCTTCGCCGGGGTCGCCTTCTTCGCAGCGGCCGTGGTCTTCTTCGCCGTGGCCGTGGTCTTCTTGGCGGTGGTCTTCTTCGCGGCGGCGGTGGTCTTCTTCGCCGCCGTGGTCTTGGTGGCCGTCGCCTTCTTGGCGGTCGTGGCCTTCTTGGCCGCGGCCTTCTTGACCGTCGTACGGCTGCCCGCTGCGGCGGCCATCAGGCTGCCCTTCGGGGCCTTCTTGACGGCGACCTCGTCGCCCTTCGGGAGCTTCTTCGCCCCGCTGACCAGGTCCTTGAAGCCCTGACCGGCGCGGAAGCGCGGAACGGAGGTCTTCTTGACCCGGACGCGCTCACCCGTCTGCGGGTTGCGGGCGTAGCGGGCCGGGCGATCGACCTTCTCGAACGAGCCGAAGCCCGTGACCGAGACCCGGTCGCCCGCGACGACCGCACGGACCATGGCGTCGAGTACCGCGTCGACAGCGTCCGCGGCCTGCTGACGGCCACCGAGCTTGTCGGCAATCGCTTCTACGAGCTGCGCCTTGTTCACGTCTTCCCCTTCGGAGACATTGCCAGAACGAATGTGTTCAAGCTTTTTCGCACGTTAGGCGGATATATACCGCAAATCAAACACGAAACGGGCTAATCACCCTAGTGCCGCAACGATGTGGACCGTTGCGGAGTTCCTTCGCATCAGTCGCCTTCAGGGAATCGACCCTCGTCGAGGTCCTTCATCAACCTGTCCAGGCGCCTTGCCGCATCGGCGAGATCGTGCTTCGCCGCGGCCGTGACGACCAACAGCTTCCGGGTCAGCGCCATCCTTACGCCCTCCGGGACTTGCAGTGCGCGCACCCTTGTGTGCGCTTCTTTCAGCCGGTCCGCGACGAGTTCGTAGAGCTCGAGTTGACTGTCGCGTTCCATGCACAGATTGTGCCATCTGGGGCGAGTTGTCGCCTCACAGGGCCTCAACATACGACTGTGCCCCCTGCCGGAGGGCAGGGGGCACAGTGTTCGCACGGCGTTCGCCGACTGGCGAATAAGCGCTGATCAGGCAGGAATCAGGCCTGAATCGTGCGCGGCTTGTAGGCCGGCCGGGAGCTTTCGTACCGGGCAATGTCGGCTTCGTTCTGAAGGGTGAGGGAGATGTCGTCCAGACCCTCCAGCAGCCTCCAGCGCGCGTTGTCGTCGAGTTCGAACTCGGCCTCGATTCCAGCCGCGCGCACCTGGCGGGCGACGAGGTCCACGGTGATCTCGGCGGTGGGGTCGGCCTCGGTCAGCTCCCACAGCCGGTCGACGGTCTCCTGCGGGAGGACGACGGTCAGCAGGCCGTTCTTCAGCGAGTTGCCGCGGAAGATGTCGGCGAAGCGGGAGGAGATCACCGTCTTGAAGCCGAAGTTCTGCAGGGCCCAGACGGCGTGCTCGCGGGAGGAGCCGGTACCGAAGTCGGGGCCCGCGACCAGTACGGTCGCGCCCTGGCGCTCTGGGCGGTTCGTGACGAACTCCGGGTCCTTGCGCCAGGCCTCGAAGAGCCCGTCCTCGAACCCGTCGCGGGTGATCTTCTTCAGCCAGTGGGCCGGGATGATCTGGTCGGTGTCCACGTTGCTGCGGCGCAGCGGCACGGCCCGGCCGGTGTGGGTGGTGAAGGCTTCCATGGCTCTCAGACTCCGGAGGGGGCGGGGACGGCCGGGGAACCGGCGAGGTCGGCGGGCGAGGCCAGGTGGCCCAGGACCGCGGTCGCGGCGGCGACCTGCGGGGACACCAGGTGGGTGCGGCCACCCTTGCCCTGCCGGCCCTCGAAGTTGCGGTTGGAGGTGGACGCGGAGCGCTCACCCGGGGCCAGTTGGTCGGGGTTCATGCCGAGGCACATGGAGCAGCCCGCGTGCCGCCATTCGGCGCCGGCCTCCTTGAAGACCTTGTCCAGGCCCTCTTCGACCGCCTGCAGGGCCACGCGGACGGAGCCCGGCACGATCAGCATGCGTACGCCGTCGGCGACTTTGCGGCCCTCGATGATGCCGGCGACCGCGCGCAGGTCCTCGATGCGGCCGTTGGTGCAGGAACCTACGAAGACGGTGTCGACCTTGATCTCGCGCAGCGGCTGGCCCGCGGTCAACCCCATGTACTCCAGGGCCTTTTCGGCGGCCAGGCGCTCCGAAGCGTCCTCGTACGAAGCCGGGTCGGGGACGCTCGCGGACAGCGGGGCGCCCTGGCCCGGGTTGGTGCCCCAGGTGACGAACGGGGACAGCGCGGAGCCGTCGATGACGACCTCGGCGTCGAAGACCGCGTCCTCGTCGGTGCGCAGGGTCTTCCAGTAGGCGACGGCCTCGTCCCAGTCGGCGCCCTGCGGGGCGTGGTCGCGCCCCTGGAGGTAGTCGAAGGTGGTCTGGTCGGGGGCGATCATGCCCGCCCGGGCCCCGGCCTCGATCGACATGTTGCAGATGGTCATGCGGGCTTCCATCGAGAGCTTCTCGATGGCCTCTCCGCGGTATTCCAGGATGTAGCCCTGGCCGCCGCCGGTGCCGATCTTGGCGATGATCGCCAGGATCAGGTCCTTGGCGGTGACGCCCTCGGCCAGCTCGCCGGTGACCGTGATCGCCATGGTCTTCGGACGGGCCAGCGGCAGCGTCTGGGTGGCCAGCACGTGCTCGACCTGGCTGGTGCCGATGCCGAAGGCCAGCGCCCCGAAGGCGCCGTGCGTGGAGGTGTGGGAGTCACCGCAGACCACGGTGGTGCCGGGCTGGGTCAGTCCCAGCTGCGGTCCCACCACGTGGACGACGCCCTGCTCGACATCGCCCAGGGAGTGCAGCCGGACGCCGAACTCCGCGCAGTTGCGGCGCAGCGTCTCCAGCTGGGCCCGGGAGACCGGGTCCGCGATCGGCTTGTCGATGTCGAGGGTGGGGGTGTTGTGGTCCTCGGTCGCGATGGTGAGGTCGAGGCGCCGGACCTTGCGGCCGTTCTGCCTCAGCCCCTCGAAGGCCTGCGGGCTGGTCACCTCGTGCAGCAGGTGCAGATCGATGAAGAGGAGGTCGGGCTCGCCCTCGGCGCGCCGGACGACATGGTCGTCCCAGACCTTCTCCGCGAGTGTCCTACCCATCGCCTTCCCTCCGGCCGGCGGCTGAGCTGCCGGCACTTGCTAGAGACCCTGAACCCCGTTGCTCGTGGGTCCGCACATACAGACTGGCGGGTTCTTGGAAAATTTGAACTTGCGTTTCACAGTGTGAGACGTGAATATCGTTGCATGGACAACTCTAGCGGCGTCGGCGTTCTCGACAAGGCAGCTCTGGTTTTGAGCGCACTGGAGTCCGGTCCGGCCACCCTCGCCGGGCTGGTCGCGGCGACAGGGCTTGCACGACCCACGGCCCACCGTCTGGCCGTGGCACTGGAACACCACCGGATGGTGGCGAGGGACATGCAGGGCCGGTTCATCCTCGGACCGCGGCTGGCGGAGCTCGCCGCCGCGGCCGGCGAGGACCGGCTGCTGGCCACGGCCGGACCGGTGCTCACGCACCTTCGCGATGTGACCGGCGAGAGCGCGCAGCTCTACCGGCGACAGGGCGACATGCGCATCTGCGTGGCGGCGGCCGAACGGCTGTCCGGCCTGCGGGACACCGTCCCGGTGGGCTCCACGCTGCCCATGAAGGCCGGTTCGGCGGCTCAGATCCTCATGGCCTGGGAGGAGCCCGAGCGGCTGCACCGCGGCCTGCAGGGCGCCCGGTTCACGGCCACCGCCCTCTCCGGTGTCCGGCGCCGCGGCTGGGCGCAGTCGATCGGTGAGCGGGAGCCCGGCGTGGCCTCCGTCTCGGCGCCGGTGCGCGGCCCTTCCAACCGCGTGGTTGCCGCCGTGTCGGTCTCCGGGCCGATCGAGCGCCTGACCCGCCACCCGGGCCGGATGCACGCCCAGGCGGTCATCGACGCGGCCGCGCGCCTCACCGAGGCCCTGCGCCGCGCCGGCTGACCGGTTCCGATTCTGCCCGCCCTCCCCGGTGCCCGGGGCGCCTGCGACGCCGCACACGTCCGCACAGGCGCCTCCGGGCACCTTCTGCTTGCGCGGGCGCCCCGGTTCCGGATAGGGGCGGCGGACGGGCGCCGGGCGTCCTGTCGCCGGGACACGGCGGGGGGCGCGGCCGGGGCTCGTGCGCGGGACGTACGGGCGTACGGGCGTACGGGCGTACGGGCGTACGGGCGTACGGGCGTACGGGAAAAGGAAGAAGGCCCCTCGCGATGAACGCGAGGGGCCTTCTCCGTGCGTACCCCCGACCGGATTCGAACCGGCGCTACCGCCTTGAGAGGGCGGCGTGCTAGGCCGCTACACAACGGGGGCTTGCGAGTTACTGCGCTGGGCTACCAGGACTCGAACCTAGAACAAAGGAACCAGAAACCTTCGTGTTGCCAATTACACCATAGCCCAATGAGGTCTAGACCTCAGTACCCCCGACCGGATTCGAACCGGCGCTACCGCCTTGAGAGGGCGGCGTGCTAGGCCGCTACACAACGGGGGCCCTAGCGATCCTGCATCGAGACGTCCGGGAGCTACCCAGGAGACCTCGCGGGAAGGATCTGTACCCCCGACCGGATTCGAACCGGCGCTACCGCCTTGAGAGGGCGGCGTGCTAGGCCGCTACACAACGGGGGCTAAGCACTGCGTTACTGCTGCACTGCGCTGGGGTACCAGGACTCGAACCTAGAATAAGGGAACCAGAAACCCTCGTGTTGCCAATTACACTATACCCCACCGAAAGTCAATCCCTTGTCGGGACTTTCTTTCGAGCGGCGCCTCCGTCCGGCCTTTCGGCCCGCTCGGCGGCGCAGAAAGAACATTACCGGATGTCTGACCGTGCTCCAAAACGGGTATCCACGGCCAGCAGATCCGGGAGAAAGTGCAGGCCGGTGATCCGGTGCACTCCTTCGGGTGCCGGGCCGCGGCCGCCGTCCCGGTCCAGCCAGAAGGAGAGCAGCCCGGCGTCCCGGGCCCCCCTGCCGTCGATCTCCGGCTGGTCGCCCACGTAGGCCACCTCCTCCGGCGGCAGCCCCAGCGCCTTGCAGGAGAGCAGGAAGGCCTCCGGCTCCGGCTTGCTGACGCCCAGCTCGGCGGCGCACAGGAGCACCTCGAAGCGGTCCCGCAGGCCCAGGGCGCGCAGCTTGGGGTCCTGGTTGGCGAGGGTGGAGTTCGAGAGCACCCCGTGCCGGTGGCTGTCCGCCAGCCGGTCCAGCACCGGCACCACGTCGGGGAACACCACCCACTCCGCCTTGAAGTGGCCGATGTACCGCTCGATCCAGGCGTCGGCGGCGTCGTCGTCCAGGTCCGGCTCGCCGAGGAACTCGCGCACCCGCTCGCGCCGCTGGTCCTCGAAGGAGATGCCGCCGGCGGCGAAGCGCGCCCAGTGGGTCTCCGTCACCCGGCGCCACAGGGCGAGGGCCTCGGCGTCGTCGCCGAAGCGGCCGGCCAGCCCCTCGGCCGCGAGGTGCCGGGCCAGGCCGGTGCGGTCGGCTCCCGTGTAGTCGAAGAGGGTGTCGTCGATGTCCCAGAGCACGGCGCGGATCGGCATGTGACCGACGCTACAACGCCGCAGGGGCGGCCGCCGGGCCTCTCGGAAAATGAGAGGCCGGCGACCGCCCCTGCGCAGGACGGTCCCCCGGCGCGGGCCGGGGACGTGACGAACGGCTCAGCCGGCCAGCTTGGCCAGGGCCGCGTCGATGCGGGCGAGCGAGCGCTCCTTGCCCAGGATCTCCAGGGACTCGAAGAGCGGCAGGCCGACGGTGCGGCCGGTGACGGCCACCCGGACCGGGGCCTGGGCCTTGCCCAGCTTGAGGCCGTGGGCCTCGCCGGCGTCGAGCACGGCCTGCTTGAGCGACTCGGGGTCGTTCCAGTCCGCGGCGTCGAGCTTCTCGCGGGCGGTGGCCAGCAGGGCCGCAGGCTCGCCCTTCATCGCCTTGTCCCACGAGGCCTGGTCCTCGACGGGCTCCTTGCGGAACAGGAAGTCCACGTTGGCGGTGATGTCCGACAGGACGGTGACGCGGGTCTGGGCGTACGGCGCGATGCGCTCCCAGGCCGCGGCGTCGAAGTCCTCCGGCTCCCAGTTGGCGTGCGGGGCCTGCAGCCACGGCGTGCAGGCGTCCGCGAAGGCCTTCGGGTCCATCCTGCGGATGTGGTCGCCGTTGATCGACTCGCACTTCTTGAGGTCGAAGCGCGCCGGGTTGGCGTTCACGTCCGTGATGTCGAACTTCGCGACCATCTCGTCGAGCGTGAAGATGTCCTGGTCCTTGGAGAAGGACCAGCCGAGCAGCGAGAGGTAGTTCAGCAGGCCCTCGGGGAGGAAGCCGCGCTCGCGGTACAGGTTGAGCGAGGCCTGCGGGTCGCGCTTGGAGAGCTTCTTGTTGCCCTCGCCCATCACGTACGGCAGGTGGCCGAACTGCGGGATCTCCTTGGCGACGCCGAGCTCGATGAGCGCCTTGTAGAGGGCGATCTGCCGCGGGGTGGAGGACAGCAGGTCCTCGCCGCGCAGGACGTGCGTGATCTCCATCAGCGCGTCGTCGACCGGGTTGACCAGGGTGTAGAGCGGGGCGCCGTTGGCCCGGAGGATGCCGTAGTCCGGCACGTTCTCCGGGGTGAAGGTCAGCTCGCCGCGGACCAGGTCCTGGAAGGTGATCGGCTCGTCGGGCATCCGGAAGCGCACGATGGAGGTGCGCCCCTCGGCCTCGTACGCGGCCTTCTGCTCGGGGGTCACCACGCGGCAGGTGCCGTCGTAGCCGGAGGGGCGGCCCTCGCGGCGGGCGAGCTCGCGGCGCTCGTCGAGCTCCTCGGCGGTGCAGTAGCAGTGGTACGCGTACCCGCCGTCGAGCAGCTTCTCGGCGATGCCCGCGTAGATGTCCATCCGCTGGGACTGACGGTAGGGGGCGTGCGGGCCGCCGACCTCGTCCGGGCCCTCGTCCCAGGTGAAGCCGAGCCAGCGCAGCGAGTCGAGGAGCTGCTGGTACGACTCCTCCGAGTCGCGCGCGGCGTCGGTGTCCTCGATGCGGAAGACGAACGTGCCGCCGTGGTGCCGGGCGAACGCCCAGTTGAACAGGGCGGTGCGGACCAGGCCCACGTGGGGGTTGCCGGTCGGCGAGGGACAGAACCGTACGCGTACGGGAGATGCGCTAGCCACGCTTGATCACCTTGTTGGTGAGAGTGCCGATGCCTTCGATGGTGACGGCGACCTCGTCGCCGACGTTGAGGGGGCCGACCCCTGCCGGGGTGCCCGTGAGGATGACGTCGCCGGGGAGCAGCGTCATGGCCTCGGTGATGTGCACGACGAGGTCCTCGATGGAGCGGACCATCTCGCTCGTGCGGCCCAGCTGGCGCTGGACGCCGTTGACGGTGCACTGGACCGCGAGGTCCGAGGGGTCGAGCTCGGTCTCGATCCAGGGGCCGAGCGGGCAGGAGCTGTCGAAGCCCTTGGCCCGGGCCCACTGCTTCTCGCGCTGCTGGACGTCGCGGGCGGTGACGTCGTTGGCGCAGGTGTAGCCGAGGATGACGTCCTTGACCCGCTCGCGGGGGACCTCGCGGCACATGCGGCCGATGACGACGGCCAGCTCGGCCTCGTGGTGCAGTTCCTGCGAGAACGAGGGGTAGACGATCGGGTCGCCGGAGCCGACCACGGCGGTGGAGGGCTTGAAGAAGGTGATGGGGGCCTCGGGGACCTCGTTGCCGAGCTCCGCCGCGTGCTCCGCGTAGTTGCGGCCGATGGCCACGACCTTGTTGGGGAGCACGGGCGGCAGCAGGCGAACCTTGCTGAGGGCGACCTTCGTGCCGGAGAGCTCGAAGTCCGCGAAGGGGATGCCCTTGATGATGTCGAGGACGAGCTCGTCGGGGGCTGACCCCTCTACGGCGCCGAAGGCGACGTTGCCGTCGATCGAGAACCTGGCGATGCGCACGTGTTGCGTCTGCCCCTCTTGTGTTCCGCTGTCTGGAGTCTGCCGATCCAGGCTAACGCGGCGGGCCGTGCGGGATCGCGTTGCGTCGCGGGCGGACTACTCCGCGGCGACGGCGGCGGGGGCGACCATCAGGACGGTGCGGCGCGGGTTGGCGGTCTGGGCCGGCAGCTCGACGGTGTGCTCCGGGGCCGGGGCGCCCTGCAGTTCCTCGGCGTCCTTCAGGTGCGCGAGGGTGGTGCGGCGCGGGTTGGCTATGTTGCGGAACATCATCGTCGTCTTCATTGCTGTCTCGGAACCCTGTCGGTGACGGGCACCCCGCGGGCGCCGGTTGTCGGATGTGCGATGCCTGTAAACAGCCAGGCTAAACATCCGACTCCCCGCGGATGTGGGGAAGTAGCGGCTCCGGGTGTGTGAGTTTGCTCACCAGCAGGCGGGCATTAGGGCCATAACGGACAGTCAATCCGGCCCGGAAAAACGGACATTGCGCCACTGAATGCTCCATTCCGCTCCTGATCATGGCGACTGGGACACCCGGACCGCGTAAGTGATTCATAAGAAATAGTCCGTTTTCTCCAAGAACGACTTCCACGTCGCGTAGCACCCCCGTCACAAGCGGTCACGGATCAAGAGGTGCGCTACTCGCACCTTGTTGGAGATCCGGCACTGTGCTGGAATTCCGGGGACCGCCGCGGGATTCAGCCGGCGCGCACCGGGCGCAACGCAGCGCCGAGCGGCGGTCGTGAAAGGGGAGAAGCGCCGGTCACCGACGACCACCATGGGGCTCGTTAGTGCCCCATCGACTCGACACCGTCCCACCGCTCGCGGGGGGACGCCTGGTCCAGAGGTTGCGACGCTAGTGCAGGGACGTTTCAAGAAGGATGGGTCTCCCCAGGCCCGCCAGGGCCGAGGGGAAGCTGCGGCGGAGCAGGAGCCGCGCGGCGCGAACGACCGTGGCTCCTCGCCCCAGCACGCCCAGAACCACGGGCCGGCTGCGGGCGGCGTCGCCGCCGGTGCGGCCACCGAGCCCGGCGCTCCGGCGAAGGCCCGGGGCAAGGCCAAGGGCAAGGGCCGGAACAAGAGCCTGAAGGACCAGCCCCAGGCGCCGCAGGACCAGGCGATACCCGCCGCCGCGGCCCCCCAGGGGTCCGGCTCCCGGCTCGCCCTCCAGAACTGGCGCATCAGCACGCGACTCGTGTCGCTGCTCGCCCTGCCGGTCGTCGCCGCCACCTCGCTCGGTGGCCTCCGTATCAACGAGTCGATGACCGACATCCAGCAGCTGGAGCACATGCAGCTGCTGACCACGATGACCAAGCAGGCCACCGCGCTGGCCTCCGCGCTCCAGGAGGAGCGCGACAAGTCCGCCGGCCCGCTGAAGAACAGCAAGGGCAAGGCCAACAGCCTGGTCGACAGCGTCCGCAAGAACACGGACGACGCCGCCACCGCCTTCGTCGACGCCACGCAGTCGATCGACGAGCAGGAGCGCAGCGACGAGACCCTCGAGTCGATCCGCTCGAACGTGCTCCAGATCAGCCAGCAGCTGATGACCATCGAGGACATCCGCAAGCACGCGTACGAGAACGGCGCCCAGCAGACCGTCTCCGAGTACAACCAGCTGATCCTCTCGCTGCTCAGCCTCTCCCAGGACATGGCGCAGGCCACCTCCAGCCCGGAGATGATCAAGCGCACCCGCGCCCTGGCGGCGTTCTCCTCCGCCAAGGAGTACGCGTCCATCCAGCGCGCGGTCATCTCCGCCGCCCTGCCGGAGTCGAACGCCAAGCCCGGCTCGCTCACCGAGAACGACCGGCTCTACGCGCTCGCCGCCCTCAAGAGCGAGGGGCAGGCCCGCAAGACCTTCGACCTCGTGTACCAGGGCAAGGCCGAGGACCTCACCGAGAGCCTCAACGACGGCCACGCCGAGATCTCCGCGGCCGAGCACTACGAGCGCCGCATCCTCGGCACCCAGGGTCAGTTCGCCAAGGAGAAGCCGCGCTCCTGGATGGACTTCTACGACCAGGCCGACGTCAAGCTCACCGCCATGAAGAAGGTGGAGCTCTCGCTCCTCGACGACATGGAGCAGGAGGCGCGCAACCTCAAGAACGAGTCCCAGCGCGACGCCATCATCAACGGTGCGCTGATCCTCCTCGTCCTCGGCGTCTCCCTCGTCGGCGCCTTCGTGGTGGCCCGCTCCATGATCCGCTCGCTGAAGCGGCTCCAGGACACCGCGACCCGGGTCGCCCAGGACCGCCTGCCGGAGCTCGTCAAGCAGCTCTCCGAGTCCGACCCGCAGGACGTGGACACGTCCGTGGAGTCGGTCGGTGTGCACTCGCGCGACGAGATCGGCCAGGTGGCCGCGGCCTTCGACGACGTGCACCGCGAGGCGGTCCGCCTCGCCGCCGAGCAGGCCCTGCTCCGGGGCAACGTCAACGCGATGTTCACCAACCTCTCGCGGCGTTCCCAGGGCCTCATCCAGCGCCAGCTCTCGCTCATCTCCGAGCTGGAGTCCCGCGAGGCCGACCCGGACCAGCTGTCCTCGCTCTTCAAGCTCGACCACCTCGCGACCCGCATGCGCCGCAACGGCGAAAACCTCCTCGTCCTCGCGGGCGAGGAGCCGGGCCGCCGGTGGACCCGCCCGGTCCCGCTGGTCGACGTGCTCCGTGCCGCCGCCTCCGAGGTGGAGCAGTACGAGCGCATCGAGCTGGCCTCGGTGCCCGGCACCGACGTGGCCGGCCGCGTGGTCAACGACCTCGTGCACCTCCTCGCCGAGCTGCTGGAGAACGCCACCTCGTTCTCCTCCCCGCAGACCAAGGTCAAGGTGACCGGTCACGCCCTGCCGGACGGCCGGGTGCTGGTCGAGATCCACGACACCGGCATCGGCCTGTCCCCCGAGGACCTGGCCGCGATCAACGAGCGGCTCGCCTCGCCGCCGACCGTGGACGTCTCCGTCTCCCGCCGCATGGGCCTCTTCGTGGTCGGCCGCCTGTCCCTGCGACACGGCATCCGCATCCAGCTGCGCCCGTCCGACTCGGGCGGTACGACGGCCCTCGTCATGCTGCCCGTCGACGTGGCCCAGGGCGGCCGCAAGCCGGGCGCCCCGGGCGCCGGCCAGCCGGGCCAGGTTCCCGGCCAGGGCCAGCCCCAGGCCCAGGGCGGCCAGGCCCCCGCGGCCGGCCGGCCGGGCGGCGGCGCCCCGCAGGGCGGTCCCCAGGGCGGCCGGCTCGCCGGCGGCCAGCAGCGCGGGCAGCTCGCCGGCGCGGGCCAGGGCGGGCGTCCCCAGGGCGGCCGTCCGCAGGGTCCGGGCCAGGGCGGCCAGCGCCCGCAGGCGCCGAACGCCTTCGGCGCGGGTGCCCCGATGAGCCCCGGCCGCGGTGCGCAGGGCGGTCCGCAGGCGGGCCAGCAGGGCGGTCTGCTCCAGGGCGGCCCGCAGCCCTCGCCGAGCCGTCCGGCCGCGCCGCAGCCCGCCTCCGCGGGCTTCCCGCAGGGCAGCGGCTTCGAGCGGCCCCAGGCGCCGGAGCGCCCGGCCGCCCCCGCGGCCCCCACCGGTCCGCTGCGCGCGGACGGCAGCGCCCGCCCGCAGCTGCCGCCGCGCGGCGGTTCGCGCGGCGAGCTGCCGGGCACCGCCCCGCAGACCACCAGCTGGGGTGCCGACCAGGCGGCCCGCGGCGGCCAGGACGCCCCGCGCGGCCACGACGACCGCCAGGGCCCCGGCTCCACCGCCGAGTTCGCCCGGCCGGACTTCAACGCGCCGCTGCCGCAGGGCGGCAGCACGACCGGCCAGTTCGCGCGGCCCGAGGTCCCGGGTGCCGCGGACCCGTCCCAGACGGGCCAGTTCGCCCGCCCGGACCTCCCGTCCGGCTCCACCACCGGCCAGTTCGCCCGGCCGCAGGTGCCGGCGGTCCAGGACCCTGCGTCCACGGCCCAGTTCGAGCGGCCCGACTTCCAGGCCCCGCGTCCCGGCGGCCCGGGTGTCGGCGGCTACGGGCAGCAGGGCGGCCCGGCTGCGCAGCCGTTCCCCCCGCAGCAGTCCACCGGCCAGTTCCCGGCCGTGCAGGCGCCGCGGGCGGACGCTCCGCAGCTGCCGCAGGCCCACCAGCCGGAGGCGCTGCCGCCGGCCGGCGGACCGGGCGACGCCCGCACCCCGCTCTTCGACACCCTCGAGTCGAACTGGTACCGCGCGGACGCCGGGCTGCCGCCCCAGTCCGCCGGACCGGCCGTCCCGCCGCAGCCGCAGCCGCAGTTCCAGCAGCAGCCGTTCGCGCCGCAGGCCCCCGCGCCGCAGCAGGCCCCCCAGGCCCCGCAGCAGCCGGTCCAGGAGCGCGGCAACGACGCGCTGACGGCCACGGGTGCCACCCCGACGGTCACCTGGCGCAGCTCCCCCAACGACGAGCTGATGAAGCAGGCCGAGCGGGTGCGCCAGCCGGCCGCGGGCGGAATCACCACCTCGGGTCTGCCCCGCCGGGTCCCCCGTGCGAACCTGGTGGCGGGCACGGCCCAGCAGCAGCCCGACACGCAGTCCGGTCCGCAGGTCTCGCGTGCGCCGGACGACGTGCGCGGCCGCCTCACCAACCTCCGCCGGGGTATCCAGCAGGGTCGCCAGGCGGGCAACAACGGTCCGGCCACCGGCAGTTACCGCACCGGCCCCACTCACCAGCAGGAGCGTTAGTTGAGTTCCATGAGCCAGGCGGCACAGAACCTGAACTGGCTGATCACCAATTTCGTGGACAACACCCCCGGGGTGTCCCACACCGTGGTGGTCTCCGCCGACGGCCTCCTTCTGGCGATGTCCGAGGGCTTCCCGCGGGACCGCGCCGACCAGCTGGCGGCGGTCGCGTCCGGTCTGACCTCGCTGACCGCCGGTGCCTCCCGCATCTTCGAAGGCGGCCACGTCAACCAGACCGTGGTGGAGATGGAGCGCGGCTTCCTCTTCCTCATGTCCATCTCCGACGGGTCCTCGCTGGCCGTGCTCGCGCACCCCGAGTGCGACATCGGCCTCGTGGGCTACGAGATGGCCCTCCTGGTGGACCGGGCGGGCAGCGTCCTCACTCCGGACCTGCGCGCCGAGCTCCAGGGCAGCCTCCTCATCTAGACCGCCATTCCTCCGGCCGGGCGGTACTCCCGGCCGGGGGACCGGGGCGTACCCGGACCTTTTCCAGTACCACCGTCAGGCCGAGAACCCCCGTCCCCCCACCGGCCCTCTACGACGGCAGGCTGACCTCTGCTGTCCAGCCCGGAGGATCAATGACCCCGCCCCCCGCCTTCTCCGATTCGTACGGCGACCAGTCGTACGCGGAAGGCGACCAGCCGCTGGTGCGTCCCTACGCGATGACCGGTGGCCGGACCCGGCCCCGCTACCAGCTCGCCATCGAGGCGCTGGTCAGCACCACGGCCGACCCGGTCCACCTCTCGGGCCTGCTGCCCGAGCACCAGCGCATCTGCACGCTGTGCCGGGAGGTCAAGTCGGTAGCCGAGGTCTCGGCACTGCTGCAGATGCCGCTCGGCGTCGCCCGCATCCTCGTCGCCGACCTGGCGGAGGCCGGAATGGTGGCCATCCACCAGCCGGGCAACGGCGAGGCCGGCGGAACGCCGGATGTAACGCTCCTCGAAAGGGTGCTCAGTGGACTTCGCAAGCTCTAACGGAGGTTCCGTCGGTGGGGCGCCCCGCTCCACCACCTCCGCGAAGATCGTGGTGGCGGGCGGCTTCGGCGTGGGCAAGACCACGTTCGTCGGCGCCGTCTCCGAGATCAACCCCCTGCG
>NZ_JBVIDV010000021.1:0-169917 GCF_055572195.1 Streptomyces sp. NPDC030809 | reverse complement strand
ACCCTGTGGGAGAGTAGGACGCCGCCGAACAATCATTGTGGGAAAGCCCCGCACCTTCTGGTGCGGGGCTTTTCTGCGTTTACCGGCAGGACGAGCTCTGCCGACGGCCTGACAGGGTGGTACGGCATCGGTATGGTGCCGGTATGGCGAAGAAGAAGCTCACGATCACGATCGACACCGACAAGGTGGCGGCGATCGAGAAGCTCTTGCAGGCGAACCCGGCCGGGTCGGTCTCCGCGTGGATCGAGGATGCGGTGTCCGCGAAGCTCCACCAGGCCGAGCGCGCCGAGCGTGCGGTCCGCTGGCTCGTGGACCGGGCCCGGGCGGATCAGCAGCCCGACGCGTGGGAAGCGGCGCTCGCGGCGGTGGAGGCGGCCGACCACCGCCACGGCTTCGGCGGCGCGGAGCAGGAGCAGAGCGCCGCGTGAACTCCGGCTACATCCTTGACCACACCGCCCTGGCGGCGCTCGGCCACGGCGACCTGTACATGGCCGCGCGCGTCTTTCGTTCCGTACGGCAGGTCCAGCCCCTCTACGTGCCGGCCGTCGCCTTCACCGACGCGCTCACCTCGGTGGCACAGCCCGAGGTCGCGCAGATGGTCCAGGACGCACTGTCTGCCCCGTGCTTCGTCTTCCGCACCTTGGACGAGCCGGCCTGCTGGGCGGTGGCCCAACTCGCCCGCGAACGTGCCGCCGACCTCCCCACGGCCCACTCCGCCCACCTCGCCCTCGGCTCCGGCCTCCCCGTACTGACCCGCCACCCCGCCACGTACAAGCAGATCGACAGCCGGATCGTGACCGAGGAGATCGGCTGAGAGGTCATCTCATTGGTCGGTCGGCCGGGTTCGGGCCGGGGGAGGGGTCAGTCGAGTTTCGGGGGCTTGTCGGCGGTCTTCTCCAGGCGAGGGGAGTTGAGCCTGTCCGGCGTTTGCAGCTCCAGTGCGCCCTCGTCCACGACGAGCGTGAGCTCGGCTTGGCCGCATCCTCCCACGCCGCGGATCGGTGTCAGCACGAGTGGCGAGCCGGGGGACTTGAGGGTGTAGTCCTCCTGGCAATTGGTGTCATCGACCCAGATCCTCTGCCGTGCCACGTGGTCGCCCGTGCGGCCCTGCCTGATGCTGAACTCGATGGTGAGCGGCGAACCCGCCCCGAGGCTCGAGGAGGCTTTGTACTCCCATACGCCGAGGTACTTCTCGGGAACGGGGCCGGAGGCACGCGTACAGCCGGTGGACAGGGCAACGGCTGCGAGCAGGGCCAGGGCGGCGCGTGCCGTGGGCCGGGTGGTGATGTGTCGATGGTGCAGGCGCATGGGAAAACGGCCCTCCCCCGAACCGTGGGACCACCCTATCCGGCATCTGGCAGACAGTTGCGGGCCCCCGGGCACGCCCCCGTCGGAGGGGCGTGCCCTGCGAGGTCGGGCCGGGTCAGGTCAGGTCAGTGGACGCGGGTGCTGCGGTCGGCCTGCGGCGGCGGGTGTGTACCACTGCGCCGCCCACGGCCGCCAGGACTGCCGTTGCTCCGGCGATGGTCCAGGCCTGGTGGGACGGGCCGGCTGCCGGGGCCGCGGCTGCGGCAGCGGCCTGCTCGGACGCGGCGGACGCGGCGGACCCGGCGGACCCGGCGGAGCCGGACAGGGGGTCGGTCAGGCCGCCGTAGCCGCCGGCCAGGCCCTTGCGGTCGTACGCCGAGCCGGGCATCTTGTCGCCGTAGCGGGCGTGGACCAGCTTCTGGTACGCGGCGAGGGTGACGGAGCGCTTTCCGCCGAGGCCGGCGGTCGCCTCCGAGTTGAGGGGCTCGACCCTGCCCGCGGCGGTGAGCCGGTACCAGGCGTGGATCTGCGGCTCGGTGAAGGCGCGGTTCTGCGCGGTGCCGCGTTCGGCGAGGCTGACGTCGTCGTCGCCGTCGCGGATGCCGGCCAGCTCCCAGCCCGCCGCACCGGCCTGCTGCGGGCTGCTGCCCATCGCGGCGGCGGTCCGCTTGGGCGCGAGGAGTACGGCGGCGTTCTTGCCGTCGGCTGCGGCCACGCGGGAGGCCAGGTAGGTCAGCCGCAGAGCCGTCTTCGGGGTGGCCGGGGTCCTGCCGGTCACGAACTCGGGGCTGATCTCGAACACCGGCACCGGGTCCTTGAGGCCGAACCCGGGCGGCGCGCTGTCCGGCGCGGGTGCGTTCGCGGGTGCGCCGACCGGGCCGCCGTCCGCGGCGGGGGCGGTGCTGCTGCCGTGCTGCCGGGCGGCGACGAGGAAGCGGGAGACGGTGTCGCGGAGCTGGTCGCTGCGTACGGTCTGCCGGGCGGACGCGTAGCCCGGGATGCCGTCCCCGTCCGCGGCGTGCGCGGGAACGACGGTGCACAGGGCGGAGGCGAGCGCGGCCGTGGCGAGGGCGGCGGCCCGGACGGCCGCCCGCCGGGTGCGTCGTATGTGCTGCATGGCTGGTGTGCTCCTCATCCCTAGCCGTGGATGCCGATGCGGGAGTGGGTCCACTGGAACTGGTTGTTGTTCACGTAGGTGGAGTAGTTCCACCAGGTGTACGTCTGGGTGGTCTGCCACGGGTCGCCGACCGCGATCATGCTGCTGGTCTTGTCGTAGCCGTAGATGACGTTCATGTGGCCGCCTCCGCTCCGCCAGCCGAAGCGGACGCCGAAGGGCCGGCCCGCGGAGATCTCCGCGACGGACTCGTCGAACGAGGCGTTGCGGTAGAGGCTGCGGCCGCTGTTCCTCAGCCCCGCCCCGGCCAGGCCGTTGGCCATGTCTTCCAGGGTCGCCGGCTGGTTGTTGCAGTCCACCCAGGTGCCCTGGGCGGCGAGCCGGCAGAACTGCTCCTGACTGACGGGGTGGCCCCAGTACTTGGCGATGGTCACCCCGGAGGCGTCCCAGCACCACTGGGTCCTGACCTGCTTCTGCATGTCGATGCCGAGTGTCTTCCGGGCCGTGGGGGTCGTCGGCGCCGTGGGGGTGGGTCTCGGGTTCGGCGTCGAGCCGCAGACCGGCAGGGGGGAGGTGTTCTCGTAGATGAAGGCGTCGGCGATGTAGTACGAGCCGGTGTAGATCCACCGGGGGTTGTTCTCCACGGTGTCGCCGGTGGTCCGGCAGGTCATCCGGACCTTGTCGCCGACCTTCGAGGAGCCGTTGATCTGCGCCGAAAGGGAGGGCCTGGCGCGGTGGTTGACGGTCTGGTAGCCGCCTTGTCCGCCGGTGACCGTGCCGGTGACCGGATCGGCCTGGGCGAGTGCGCCGAAGCCGAACAGCAGGCCGCCGGAGAGTGCGGTGGTGGCTGCGGCTATGAGCGCCTTCTTGCGGTGGGACGCGCGACGTTTGTGCATCACGCTCCTTCGAGTCGTCGTCATATGCACCTCAAATCCTTGATCGAAGGAAGGTGTGCGGAAGCCTGCCAGACGGGTACGGCGGAGATTTCGGACAAACGGGAATTGGCCTCGATATATCTGACCGTTACCTGGCTATATTCATTTGATGAACAGTCAGTTGGCTTTGAAAAAAGGGGAGTTGCGCTTGGGGGGTGAGTTGGTCCAGGCCTTTTTCGGCGATCTCGTTATCGAATCGAGATAATCGCGGAGTCGCTACTGACGGGAATTCAGTCAAGTATTCATCCAATAACTACCAGCTGAATTAACCCTGTTACGGCCGGTGAGGCGGCAGGTGCCGCGACGGCCGCCCCGCCTCAGGTCATTGGTCCAGACCTATTGACCGGGCCTCTCGCCGCTCCTACGATCCGGACCGGCACGGCCCCACATCCCCACCTCACCCACAGCCGGGCGTCGCGCCCCCCACGAGCCTGTCATGGCCATGGCGTTCGGCGGGAAGGGAGCACCGCATGTTCCGTCGAAGGCCACCCACCCCGCGCACCCCGTCCGTCCTGCGGCGCTCCCTCGCCGCGGGGTGCGCCGCCGCCGTCATCGCCGGGGGCACGGCCCTGGCCGCATCCGTCACGGCCGGGGCCGCCACCGCCGCCGGGGACGCCGCCGCCAACCTGGTGTCCAACCCCGGATTCGAGAACGGGCTCGCCGGCTGGACCTGCTCCGGCGGCTCGGGCGCGGCCGTCGGCAGCCCGGTCCGCACCGGCAGTTCCGCACTCAAAGCCGTGCCGAGCGGCCAGGACAACGCCCAGTGCTCCCAGACGGTGAGCGTCCAGCCCAACTCCGCGTACACCCTGAGCGCGTACGTCCAGGGCAGCTACGTCTACCTCGGCGCCACCGGCACCGGGCTCGGCGGCACCACGTCCACCTGGACCCCGAGCAGCGCGTCGTACGGCCCGCTCACCGTCGGCTTCACCACCGGGCCGAGCACCACGTCCGTCACCGTCTACCTGCACGGCTGGTACGGCCAGCCCGCCTACTACGCGGACGACGTGTCGCTCACGGGCCCCGGCGGCACCACCCCGCCGCCCACGAGCCCCCCGCCGACCACTGCGCCGCCCACCACCGCGCCTCCGACGACCGCGCCGCCCACCACGCGGCCGCCCACGACCGCGCCGCCCACCACGCAGCCCCCGACCACGCAGCCCCCGACCACCCAGCCGCCCGGTGAGACCTGTCCCACGAAGCCCAAGCCCTCGGGCAAGGTGCTCCAGGGCTACTGGGAGAACTGGGACGGCGCCGCGAACGGCGTGCACCCGGGCATGGGATGGATCCCCATCACGGACAGCCGGATCGCCGCCCACGGCTACAACGTCATCAACGCCGCCTTCCCGGTGATCCTCTCCGACGGCACCGCCTTGTGGCAGGACGGCATGGACACCGGCGTCAAGGTCGCCACCCCCGCCGAGATGTGCCAGGCCAAGGCGGCCGGGGCGACGATCCTCATGTCCATCGGCGGCGCCACCGCCGGAATCGACCTGAGCTCCAGCACGGTGGCCGACCGCTTCGTGGCCACCATCGTCCCGATCCTCAAGAAGTACAACTTCGACGGGATCGACATCGACATCGAGACCGGCCTGTCCGGCAGCGGCAGCATCAGCACGCTGTCCGCCTCCCAGGCCAACCTGATCCGCATCATCGACGGGGTGCTGGCCCAGATGCCCGCCGGCTTCGGCCTGACCATGGCGCCCGAGACCGCGTACGTCACCGGCGGCAGCGTCACCTACGGGTCGATCTGGGGCTCGTACCTGCCGATCATCAAGAAGTACGCCGACAACGGCCGGCTGTGGTGGCTGAACATGCAGTACTACAACGGCAGCATGTACGGCTGCTCCGGCGACTCGTACCAGGCCGGCACCGTGCAGGGCTTCACCGCGCAGACCACCTGCCTGAACAACGGCCTGGTCATCCAGGGCACCACCATCAAGGTGCCGTACGACAAGCAGGTGCCCGGACTGCCGGCCCAGCCCGGCGCGGGCGGCGGCCACATGGCACCGGGCCTGGTCGCCCAGTCGTGGAACGCCTTCAGCGGATCGCTGAAGGGGCTCATGACCTGGTCGATCAACTGGGACGGCTCGAAGGGCTGGGGCTTCGGCGACAACGTCAAGTCCCTCCAGGGCCGCTGACCCGCCCGCGCCCCGAGGTGACGTACGTGCAGGCGTACGCAGCACCCGCGGCGGCTGCCCCACGGACCGGGGCAGCCGCTCCGCGGCTCAGGAGCGCGGGTCGGGCGCGGCTCAGGACCGCGGGTCGGGTGCGGCTCAGGACCGCGGGTCGGGTGCGCCCTGCGGCGGGACCTCGGGCGCGCTGCCCGCGGCCGGCTGCTTGGCCATCCGGTCGAAGTAGCGCAGCAGCTCGACCGGGAACGGCATCACGAGCGTGGAGTTCTTCTCCGCCGCCACCTCGACCACCGTCTGCAGCAGCCGCAGCTGCATCGCCTCGGGCGTGTCGGCCATGATGCGCGAGGCGTTGGCCAGCTGCTGCGCCGCCTGGAACTCGCCGTCCGCGGTGATCACCCGGGCCCGCCGCTCCCGTTCGGCCTCCGCCTGCCGGGACATCGAGCGCTTCAGCGACTCCGGCAGCTGTACGTCCTTGATCTCGACGCGGTCGATGTGGACGCCCCAGCCGGCCGCAGGGCTGTCGATCATCAACGCCAGCCCCTCGTGCAGCCGTTCGCGGTCCGAGAGCAGGTCGTCGAGGTCGCTCTTGCCGATGATGGAACGCAGGGACGACTGGGCGACCTGGCCGACGGCGAACAGGTAGTCCTGGACCTCGATGGCGGCCCGCACCGGGTCCACCACCTTGAAGTACACGACCGCGTCCACCTTCACCGACACGTTGTCCCGGGTGATGCCCTCCTGGGTCGGCACCGGAAGCGTGACGACCTGCACGTTCACCTTCCGCATGCGGTCGACGAACGGGATGAGGAAGGTGATCCCGGGCCGGCGGCACTGCGGCAGCGCCCGGCCCAGGCGGAACACCACGCCGCGGTCCACCTGGTTGACGACCCGCATCCCGCTGCGCAGCACCAGCAGGACGGCGACCAACACGACAGCCGATCCGACAACAGCACCATCCACGGCAGTTGACCTCCTCGCGTACCGAACCGGATCCGACACAGACGAGGACACGGGAGGCTCCGGTGCGGATGCAGCACCAGGGTCAGGAGAAGGTCAAACTTGCGCATCGGCGGGGGCCCGGGGACCGTACGCCCGTCGCCAGGACCCGACGAGGTAGGCACGGAAAATGTCGGGTCACCGGCACCCGGGCCCCCGCACCATGGCGGGCATGGATGACACGACCTTGGTCTCCCGTTTCCTCCGCGACGGCTTCGTGAAGCTGGAGGGCGCCGTCGCGCCGCGCGTGGCCGCAGACTGCGCGCGGCTGCTGTGGCGGGAGACGGGCTGCGAGCCCGACGACCCGTCGACGTGGAAGCAGCCCGTGCACTGGGTGGGCGGCATGGCGCAGGGTCCGTTCGCCGCTGCGCCCAACTCACCGTCCCTGCACCACGCGTACGACCTGCTCGTCGGCGCGGGACGCTGGGTGCCGCGGTACTCCCTGGGCACGTTTCCGCTGCGCTTCCCGCACGAGGACGAGCCGGACGACGCGGGCTGGCACATCGAGGGGAGCTATCTGCCGGATGGCGAGAGCTGGTACTTCACGAACCTGCGCTCCCGAGGCCGGGCCCTGCTGATGCTGTTCCTGTTCAGCGAGGTCGGGGACGAGGACGCCCCGACCCGGATCCGGGTCGGCTCGCACCTCGACGTGCCGAAGGTGCTGGAGCAGTACGGGGAGGAGGGGGCGAGCGGACTGACGCTCGGGCCCGATCTGGTGGCGGCTTCCGAGCACCGGCCCACCGCGCTCGCCACCGGGGTCCCGGGCGACATCTTCCTCTGCCATCCCTTCCTCGTGCACGCCGCGCAACCGCACCACGGGGTGCGGCCGCGCTTCATGGCGCAGCCGCCGCTGATGCCGGCTGCGCCGTACGAACTGGAGCGGGCCGACGGTGCGTACTCGCCCGTGGAGATCGCGATCCGCCGGGGTCTGGACGCATGAAGGATGAGGGGTGAGGGATGAGGGACGAAGAGGGACGAGGAAGGGGGGCCGGGCGTGCTGGAGCGGCTGAACCGGGCCATGGAGCACATCGAGGGCCGTCTCGACCAAGATGTCGACGTGGCGGAGCTGGCGCGCATCGCGGCCACCTCGGAGCACCACCTGCGCCGGATGTTCTCTTCGCTCGCGGGCATGCCTCTGTCGGAGTACGTCCGGCGCCGTCGGCTCACCCTTGCGGGAGCCGAGGTGCTCGCGGGGCGTGCAACGCTGCTGGAGATCGCGGTGCGCTACGGCTACGGATCCGGTGAGGCGTTCGCCCGGGCGTTCCGCGCCATGCACGGCATCGGACCGGGTGAGGCCCGGCGTACCGGGGCCGCCCTCAGCTCCCAGCCGCGGATGGCCTTCCGCCTCGTTGTCGAGGGGAGCAGCAGCATGCGGTACCGCATCGTGGACAGGCCGGGCTTCACCGTCGTCGGGTTCAGGACGCGGGTGCCGCTGGTGTACGCGGGCCCGAACCAGGCGATCATGGACTTCGTCCGCGGGATCGACCCGCGGGCCCTGGAGCACCTGGAGAACCTGTCGGACCAGGAGCCGCACGGGATCGTCGCCGTCTGCGACGGCCTGGACCCCGGGCGCGCCGAGGGCACGGAACTCGACTACCACCACGGCGTGGTCACCTCCGCGACTGCTCCGGAGGGCACGTCCACGCTGGCCGTCCCGGCCGGCACGTGGGCGGTCTTCACCACCAGCGGGCCCGTGCCCCGAGCCGTCCAGGAGCTGTGGCGGGACGTGTTCACCGAGTGGTTCCCGTCGAACCCGTACCGCACCCGCACCGGCCCCGAGCTCCTGCGCATCCGCCTGTCGCCGGAGCGGACCGAGGCCGACGCCGAACTGTGGCTGCCGGTGGAGCCGGAGTGCGGCTGACGGCGGCCGGGCCCGGGAGCCTCCTCAGGAACGCGGCTGCCGGCGGCCGGACACCGGGGAGCTTCCCCCGGGCTCCGGGCTCTTCCGCGACGCACACGCGTGGGCCGGTACGCGGACCGGTCCGTGGGAAGACCCCGGGCCCGGCCCGTGGGCAGGCCCCCGGCCCGGTCTCAGTCGGCCGGGCGCTGCGGCGCGCTTGCCACCCCCGACTTCCTGCCGCTGAGTGCGGCATCCAGCGTTTCCTGGGCCGCGCGCATCGCGTCGGCGTACTGCGGCTCGGACAGACGCTCCCAGGCCCGGTCCGGTGTGACGTCCTCGACCCGGCTCGTCACCCACCAGATGTTGCCGAACGGATCCCGTACCCGGCCGCCGCGGTCTCCCCACGCGCTGTCGGCGGCCTCGGTGATCACCTGCGCCCCGTGCCCGACCGCGGCCGCCATCGCGGCGTCCGCGTCCGGGACGTAGACCCGCAGCAGCGAGGGCATCGCGGGCCAGTCGGGCCGCCGATCGAAGGCCAGGAGGACCGTGTCGCCGATGCGGATCTCGCCGTGGCCGATGGTGCCGTCCTCGACCGGCACCCGCGCGAGTTCCTCGCCGCCGAACGCGGCGGTGATGAAGTCGAGCAGCGCGCCGGTGTCGTCGGTGACGACCCACGGCGCAACGCTGGTGTAGCCCTCGGGTGCAGCGTGACTCATCGGTCTCGTCCCTTCTCGTCGCCTCGTGCGGCCTTTCGCGATGGGACGACCCTAGGACCCGAGTAGGACAGATCCGGACCTAGAACACGCAGGACCCGGCGAGCTCCGCCAGTTCCGCCGGGTCCAGTTCGAGGTCCGCCGACCCGGCCGAGTCCTCGATCGACGCCGGCCGACTGGCTCCCGGTACGGGGATGACCGCCGGGGACCGGGCCAGGAGCCAGGCCAGGGCGATCTGCTGGGGGGAGACCCCTCGTACGGCCGCGATGCGGTGGAAGGCGGTGCCGGCGGACGTGGGGCCGGAGGGGCCGTCCAGGGAGCTGCGCGAGATCCCGCCGAGGGGGCTCCAGGGCAGGAAGGCCAGGCCGAGGCGGGTGGCCAGGTCCAGTTCGGGATCGGCGTCGCGTACGGCGGGGGAGTACCGGTTCTGCACGGAGACGAGCGCGTCGCCGAGGATCGTGTGCGCCTCGAGGATCTGGGAGGCGGTGACGTTGGAGATTCCGGCGGCGCGGATGGTGCCCGCGTCGAGCAGGTCCCGCAGCGCGCCGACCGACTCCGCCCACGGCACCTCCGGGTCGGGCTTGTGCAGCTGGTACAGGCCGATGGCGTCCGAGCCCAGGCGCCGCAGTGAGGCCTCGGCGGCGCGCTTGAGGTGGTCGGGGGTGCCCGTGACGGTCCAGCTGCCGTCGCCGGGGCGGCCCCGGCCGCCCTTGGTGGCGACGAGGACGCCGGAGGTGTCGCCGCCGTAGGAGGCGAGGGCGCGGGCGATGAGGAGTTCGTTGTGGCCGCGTTCACCGGCGTGCCAGTGGTAGCTGTCCGCGGTGTCGATGAGGGTGACCCCGGCGTCCAGGGCGGCATGGATGGTGGCGACGGCCCGCTGCTCGTCCGGGCGGTGCTCGAGGGAGAGGGGCATGGCGCCCAGGCCGATGGCGCCGACCTGGAAACGGCCGAGGGTGCGGTACTTCACGGGGGGTCCTTCCGGGTGCGGGGGTCAGGCCGTGGGCGCGGCTGCTGCAGCGGTCGGGGCGGCCGCGGCGGGTTCGGATGCCGCGAGGGCCTCGGTGACGGCTTCGGGGAGCCAGTCGGCGGTCCGGGAGAAGGTGAAGCCCAGTTCCTTCGCGCGGGCGTTGCTCATCGCGTAGTGGCGGTCGAAGGAGAACGGGGAAGCCTCCTCGCCGGCGGCGACGGTCCGGAAGGCCGCCTCCAGACCGGTCCGCTCCGCGACGACGGCGCTCAGCGTCCGCGCGTCGAGCAGCCCGTCCGAGCAGGCGTTGACGGCGCCCGTGAACCCGGTGCCGGTGGCCGCCCACAGCAGCAGCCCGGCCAGCTCCTCCCAGTGGATGAAGACGGTCGGCAGCGCCTCGCCGTGGACGGCGACCGGCACTCCCCGGCCGATGTGCTCCACGTAGTGGGCCAGCCGGCCGGTGAACTCCTGCGCGCCGCCCCCGAGCACGTGCGCACTGCGGACGGAGGCGAACGCGAACTCGCCGCGCTGCGTGAAAACGGCCTCGGCCTGCCGTTTGCCCTCCGCGTAGTGCGCCTCCAGGTAGGAGCCGAGGTGCCAGGGCAGGGCCTCGTCCACCCGCCACCCGGCGGGGTCGACGGTCTCCTCCGGTACGGGGGTGCCGGGCGGTACCGCGGGCAGGGCGGCGGTGGCCGGGTCGTAGACCTCGATGGTGGAGGTCATCACGTACCGGCGGGTGCGGCCGCGGAAGGCGCGGGCGGCGATCGCGGCCTGCACCGGGGTGTAGCAGACCTGGTCGACGACGACGTCGAACGTACGGGACGCGAGGGCGGCGGTGAGGGCGGCCTCGTCGTCGCGGTCGACGACGAGGTGCTCCACGCCGGCGGGCGGGGCGGCCGAGCCGCGGTTGACGAGGGTGACGTGGTGGCCGGCGGCCTGCAGCCGCTGCACCAGGAGCTTGCCGAAGTAGCGGTTTCCGCCGATGACGCAGATCTCTTGCCTCTTTTGCATGCCCTCATCCTGGGCACCTAGAGTCACCAGCAGAAGTGGCGACTTGATGGATGCGTTTAAAGGAAAACTGTTGATCGACGTGCAGCGGCTCCGGATCCTGCGGGCGGTGGCGGAGCACAGCAGCTTCAACCGGGCGGCCGCCGCCCTCCACCTGACCGCCTCGGCCGTCTCCCAGCAGATCGCGGCCCTGGAACGCAGCCTCGGCACGCAGGTCGTGGTGCGCAGCACGCGCGGGGTGAAGCTCACCGCCGCCGGCCGGATCATGGTCGGCGCCGCGGAGGCGGTCGCCGCCGAACTCGCCCACGCCCGGCGTCAGGTGGATCGGCTGGGCACCGGCCGTACGCAGTTCACCCTGGCCACGTTCACCAGCGGCGGCCGCCTCCTGCTGCCCGGCGCGCTGCCGCGCCTGGCGGCCGCCCATCCCGGGACCGTGGTCCACGTCAAGGAGGCCGAGCCGGAGGACAGCCTGCCCCTGGTCCGGCAGGGCGCCGTGGACGCCGCCCTCGCCTACCACTTCGACGGCCCGCTGCCGGGCGGCCCGGGCGGGGGTGCCGGGGTGCAGTGGATCGCGCTGATGGAGGACCCGCTGCACGTCGTGCTCCCCGAGGGCCATCCGCTCGCCGGGCGCGAGGCCCTCGAGATCGCCGAACTGGCCGACGAGCCCTGGGTCCTGGGCTGCCTGAAGACCGAGGCGTACCTGCACCGGTACGCCGAGCGCGCCGGCTTCACCGCGGAGGTCCGCGGCACGACGACGGACTACTTCTTCGCCTGCTCCCTCGCCGCAGCCGGCATCGGCGTCTCCCTGATCCCCTCCGTGGCCCTCCCGCCGGACCTCCCGGGCCTGCGCGTCGTACCGATCCCGGCACCCGCCCCGGCCCGCCACATCGGCATCGCGGTCCTGCACCGCACCGACCATCCGTCCGCGACGACCCTGATCGAGGCCCTGCGGGAACAGGCGGCGGCACTGTCCGCGGGCGGCTGACGGGGGTGAACTTCCAGAAGTGGTGGGGCGTGCACCGAACTGACCGAGGGAGCATGCCCGAACAGGCCCTGCCCCGCCCCCGCCCGGGGTGGGGCGGGGCCGCCCGGGCGCGGCGGCGGTTGCCGGTCGCGGTCGGCGCCCCGCGCGTCCCGATTTTCGTCCTCTTGACGATATGAAGATCCGCCCATTATCGTCGCGCTGACGAAATCGAGGGGGTTTGCTGCCATGGCCGACATCACCCGCCGCTTCGGCTGGCGTCATCTGCGCTCCGCGCCCACCGCACACATCCGCCACCACAAGCGCGGCCGGCTCGTCCACGACGGGCGCGGGCTCAGTTTCTGGTACCGGTCGCTGTCCGCGGCGCTCTCCGAAGTACCGGTCGACGACCGCGAGTTGGCCATGGCCTTCCACGCCCGTACGTCCGACTTCCAGGACGTCTCCGTACAGGCCACCGTCACCTACCGGATCAGCGACCCGGCCCAGGCGGCCGACCGGCTCGACTTCTCCGTGGACCCGGACACCGGAAGCTGGCGCGCCGCCCCGCTGGAGCAGATCGCCACCCTCCTCACCGAGACCGCGCAGCAGCACGCCCTCGACGTCCTGGCCCGCACCCCGCTGGCCGTCGCCCTCGTGGACGGCGTCGCCTCCGTACGGGAGCGGGTCGCGGCCGGACTCGCCGCCGAGCCCCGACTCCCCGCCACCGGCATCGACGTGGTGGCCGTACGCGTCGTGGCCATCCGCCCGGAGGCCGAGGTGGAGCGCGCCCTGCGCACTCCCGCCCGCGAGCAGATCCAGCAGGAGGCGGACCGGGCCACCTACGAACGGCGGGCCGTCGCCGTCGAGCGGGAGCGGGCCATCGCCGAGAACGAGCTCGCCAGCCAGATCGAACTGGCCCGCCGTGAAGAGCAGTTGGTCGAGCAGCGCGGCATCAACACCCGCCGCGAGGCGGAGGAGAAGGCGGCGGCGGACGGCGTGCGCACGGAGGCCGAGGCGGCCCGCAAGGTCCGCCTGGCCCGCGCCGAAGCCGAGGCGGCCCGCGCCACGGGCGCAGCGCGCTCCGAGGCCCAGGCCGCCTGGCTGCGGGTGCACGACGAGGCCGGCCCGGGCACCCTGCACGCCCTGGCCGCGACCCGGCTGGCCGAGAACCTGCCGCGGATCGAGAGCATCACGCTCTCGCCCGACGTCCTCACCGCGCTCCTCTCCCGGCTCGGACGCCCGGCCGCGGCACCGGAAGGCGGCACGGACGCGTGAGCCTGGCCCCGCGGGCGGTGCTCGTCCACCGCAGGACCGAGTACGAGGAACTCCTCGCCCGGCACGGGACGCACGGGCAGGCCGCGTTCTTCCTCTCCAGCCGCGGCCGTTCCATCGACGAGGTGGTCCGCCGCCACGACCGTACGCAGCAGGCGCTGCGGGAGGTGGCGGCGGCGGTGCCGCTCACCTGGCGCGGCGCGCGGGTGGAGCGGGCGGACCTGGACCGCTTCCTGTTCGCCCCGGAGGACGTGGTGGTCGTGGTCGGCCAGGACGGCCTGGTCGCCAACACCGCGAAGTACCTGCGCGGGCAGCCGGTGGTGGGCATCGACAGCGACCCGGGGCGCAACCCCGGGGTCCTGGTCCGCCACCGCTGCGCCGACACGGCCGCCCTGCTGCGCGCGGCGACGGCCGCCGGGGGCCGGGCCGAGGAGCTGACCATGGTCGAGGCCGTCGCGGACGACACCCAGCGGCTGGTCGCGCTGAACGAGATCTACCTCGGCTCGCGCGGACACCAGACGGTCCGCTACCGCCTGGGCTGCGACGGCGAAGAGGGCCCGGAGGAGGCCCAGGCCTCGTCCGGGGTGCTGGTCGGCACCGGCACGGGCGCCACCGGCTGGCTGCGCTCCCTGTGGCTGGAGCGCGGCGGCTCCGCCCGGCTGCCCGCCCCCGAGGACCCGAGGCTCCTGTGGTTCGTACGCGAGGCCTGGCCCTCGCCCACGACCGGCACGACGAAGGTCGCCGGCGAACTGGGCCGGGGGCAGGGGCTGCAGCTGACCGTGGAGTCCGACCGGCTCGTGGTCTTCGGCGACGGAATGGAGAACGACGCCCTGGAACTCACCTGGGGCCAGAGCGTACGCCTGTCCATCGCGGACACCTCCCTGCACCTGGTGACGTGAGCCCCTGGCCGGCCCGGTCGGGCGCCGGTCAGGCCCCGCCGACCGCCGCGAGGACCGTGCCCCCGTGGAAGCGCCGGTAGACGGGCGTGCCGCCCGGCCATTGCGGATGGCGGCCGAAGGGGACCCGGGTCGGGCCGGACGCCGTGCGGAGGTCGGCCAGGAGGGCGCTCTCGGGCAGTCGGGAGCCGGCGTCCGCCAGCACCGGGTCGTCCGAGGCGCGCGCCGCCCCGGCGGTGAGGGGCACGGCGGTCGCGGGTTCGGCCGCGCGCGCCACGACCTCCGGCGCGTCCTCCGGGAACTCCTCGCCGGCGTCGGCGAAGTCCCCGGAGAACCAGTTCAGGAAGGCGGTGGAGAAGCCGTCGAAGTGCTCCTCCGCGTCCCGGGCGGCGTACTTCACCAGTCCGGCGACGGTCAACAGCCAGTGCTGGAGCGAGGGCGCGACCAGCTCGGCGCCGTGGCCCTCCCAGAACCGGAACACCGGCCCCCACGCGCCGGTGGCCGGGTCGACGTCCACGTAGTACGTCTCCGCGCAGGCGTTGGTGTGGACGATGCGGAAGGAGCCGGGGTCCCCGCAGCGCCACGCGGCTCCGCCGCCGGATGCCCCGGCCGGGAACGCGGCCCCGAACTCGCCGTGGCCGCCGACGTGGAGCACTCCGACCCGGCGGCAGATCTCCCGGACCGGCCCGGGCACGGCAACACCCCAGCCGTCCATCTCCTCGTCGCCCACCCCTGGGCCCAGGCGTACGGTCTCCTCGGCCGCCGAGGCCTCCCGCAGGGCCTGCACCACGTCCTGCCACGAGGGGGTTTCGCTGCTCCACGTCATGGTCCGAGCCTGCCATACGGGGTTGGGGGGTCCGGCGCCGCGGGCGGGGCCCGGGCCGGGGGCGGGGCCCGGACCGGCGGAGGGTGAACGTGCCGGTTCCGCTTCCCAGCGGGGCGGTCCGGTGGGACCATGGCGCCACCGGCTGCACCCACCGGCGTGGGGGAGTGCTCGTCCGGTGCGACCGTCCTGGAGTCCCCGCATGAACATCAGGCTCCGCTCCACCCGCCCCTTTCGCTTCCGCTTCCGCTTCCTCTTCCGCTTCCTCGCCGCCGCGGCGGTCGCGGGGCTCCTGTCGACCGGCTGCGAGGGCGGCTCCGGACAGGGCGCGGCGCGCCCGGGTGAGCCGTCCCGGACCCCGAGCGCGGCCACCGGGTCCGCGACGGCGACCGGGCAGCCCACCGCTCCCGCGCCCACCGCCGCCACCCGCACTCCGGGCGCGTCCGAACCGCCCCTCGGGGCGGGCCTGCAGCCGCTGTGGCCGTTCACGACGTACGCGCAGGCGCAGGCATGGCAGAAGTCCTACCGCGAAGGCGGCCACCAGCCCTGGCACCTGGGCGCGGACGACACCGCACTGGCCTTCGTCCAGGGCTACTTGGGCTTCAAGGAGATCGACCGGGTCTCCTCGACCTCCGTCAACGGCCGGCACGCGCGGATCGGCGTCGGCCCGAGCGCCCCCGCGGAGGCCCGCCGCAGCACCGCGGCGGTCATCCACCTGGTCCGGTACGGCACGGGAGCGGACGCCCCCTGGGAGGTCGTCGGCACCGACGACACGACGTTCACCCTGACGGTGCCCGCGTACGGCGCCGCGGCGGGCTCCCCGCTGCGGGTCGGCGGCCGGATCACCGGCGTGGACGAGAGCATCAGGGTGCAGGTGCGCGAGCCGTCCTCGGTCCGACCGCTGGGCACCAGCTGCTGCACCCCCGCCGGTGGCTCGAACCAGCCCTGGACCGCGACCGTCTCCTACACCCGCCCCACCGACCCGGTCCAGACCGTCGTGGCCTCCACCGGCGGCCACATCACGGAGATCGAACGCTTCACCATCACAGCCGTCCGCTCTCGCTGAGGCTCCTCGGCGTTCCGTGCCGGAGGCGGCGTTCCGTGCCGGAGGCGCAGCCGGTGACCCATCAGTCCGCCGGCGCCGGTGTGGGCAAGGGCTGGGGTGGGCGGGGGCCGTGGTACTGGCCGCTCGGGCGCATGCGGAGGGGGCGTTCCTGGTACTCCTCCAGGGCGTGGGCGATCCAGCCTGCCGTGCGGGCCACGGCGAAGACCGTCTCCCCGGCCTCCGCGGACATGCTGCACGAGACGGTCAGGACCGCCAGGGCCAGGTCCACGTTGGGGTGCAGTCCGCCCTGACGGGCCATCACCGCGGCCACCTCGCGGGCCGCGGCCAGCGCGGGACCGGCCTGTTCGAGCTCCTCCAGCCGTGCGAAGAGCGCCACGGCCCGGGGGTCCTCGCCGCGGTAGAGGCGGTGGCCCAGGCCCGGGACCCGGCGGCCCGCCCGGAGGTGGTCGGCGATCACCGGTGCGGCTCCGCCCTGGTCCAGCACGTCCACCAGCATCCGGTGGGCGAGCCGGCCGGCCGTGCCGTGCAGCGGCCCTTCGAGCACGCCGAGCCCCGCCGACACCGCCGCGTACGGATGGGCGCGCGCCGAGGCGGCCACCCGTACGGCCAGCGTGGAGGCGGCCAGGTCGTGGTCGACGAGCAGCGCCAGGGCCAGGTCCAGCACGGCGAGGGCGTCCGGGTCGGGCTCCCGCGGTGTCAGCCGGGACCACAGCTGCCGGGCGATCCGGCCGTCGCCGGCCCACGCGGTACCCAGCGGGGGCAGCGCTCCGACCAGTGTCGGGATCAACGCGCGCGCGGAGTTGAGTACGGCCTCCTCCGACAGGTCGAAACGCAGCGGATCCGCCACCGCGGCCGCGGCGACCGCCACCCGGAGCCGGTCGACCGGGCCGCTGTGCGAGGGCAGGGCGTCCACCGCCCGCCGGGCGGCCTCCAGCGCCTGCGGGGGCGCGCTGAACCGGCTCCCGGGGGGGAGGGTCCCCGTCCAGAGCCACTCGGCGACCTCCTCGTAGCGGTGGCGCGAGGCCAGGGACACGGCATCGACGCCGCGGAAGTAGTACCGGTCGGATTCGATGAGGGTGAGCGCCGTGCGGACGGAGAGTTCCCCGGCGCCGGCGGGCGCGGCCGCCTCGCGCCGACTGCGCCGCGCCAGGGCCTCCACCTCGGTGGCGTCGAAGCTGCTGCCCCGCCCCGATGCCTCCCGGCGACTCGCGAGGAGGCCCCGGCTCACGTACGCGTACACGGTCGCCGGCTTCACCCCGAGCACCCGCGCGGCCTCCTGCGTGCTGAGCCTGCGTCCTCCGCGGTCGGCGGTCTGGTCAGTCATGCCTCACACCCTACAGAGGGATGACGATATTGATCCAATCAACATTGACAGCGATTCAATCCATCATGGATGGTCCATGCATGAACACCCACACGCATGCACACCCGAACGCCGACACGAACGCGGCCACGATCGACGTCACAGCCGGAGCGGACCTCGCCGCCCGCACCACCGAAGTACCGCGCGGCCTCGCCGGAGTCGTCGTCACCGAGACCGAGCTCGGCGACGTCCGGGGCCGCGAGGGCTTCTACCACTACCGCCGCTACTCGGCCGTGGAGCTCGCCGCCGGCCGCAGCTTCGAGGACGTCTGGCACCTGATGTTCCGCGGCACCCTGCCCGCGGACGCCGCCGAGCGCGAGGCCTTCACCGCCGAGACCGCCGCCCTGCGCAGCCTCCCCGCGGCAGTACGGGCCGTGCTGCCGGACCTGGCCCGCGCCACCCGCCCCTCCGGCCCCCTCGCCGGGCTGCGCACCGCACTCTCGCTGCTCGGCGCCGCCGCCGGCTTCGAGCCGGTGTACGACCTCACCCCCGACCGCCGCGCCGCGGACGCACTCGCCGCCTGCGCCGCCGTACCCACCCTGCTGACCGCCCTGCACCGGCTGGGCCGGGGCCTGAAACCGGTCGAACCGCGCGCGGACCTCCCGTACGCCGCCAACTACCTCTACATGCTCACCGGCGAGGTGCCCGACCCGGCCCGGGCCCGCGCGATCGAGCAGTACCTGATGCTGACCGTCGACCACGGCTTCAACGCCTCGACCTTCACCGGCCGGGTGATCGCCTCCACCGGCGCCGACGTCGCCGCCTGTCTCACCGGGGCCGTCGGCGCGCTCTCCGGCCCGCTGCACGGCGGTGCCCCCAGCCGCGCCCTGGACACCCTCGACGCGATCGGCACCGTGGACCGGATCGGACCGTGGATCCGCGAACGCGTCCTCGCGGGCGACCGGATCATGGGCTTCGGACACCCCGTCTACCGCACCGAGGACCCCCGCTCCCGCATGCTGCGCGAGATCGCCCTCGGCTTCGGCGGCCCCCTCGTGGACTTCGCGGTGGAGGTCGAGCGGCAGGTGGTCGAGATCCTCGCCGAGCTCAAGCCGGGCCGCGAACTGCACACCAACGTGGAGTTCTACGCGGGCGTGGTCATGGAGCTGTGCGGACTGCCGCGGGAGATGTTCACCCCGACCTTCTGCGCGGCCCGCGTGATCGGCTGGAGCGCGAACGTCCTGGAACAGGCCACCGATTCGAAGATCATCCGACCGGCCGCCCGGTACACGGGACCCACCCCGCCCCAGCCCGTACCGCCGCTCCCGGCCTGACGGCTCCCGGCCTGACGACTTGGCCGACCGGGCCCGCCCCACCGGCACCGCGTCCCATAAATGATTTGTCCGATTCCCCCGACTCGCGGACGATGATCCGTCGTGAGTACTCCCCGCCGCCGCGCCGCCCTCCTGCCCGACCTCGCCCCCTGGCGGTCCAGCCGGGACTTCCGGCTCCTGTTCTGGCAGGGCACGGTCACCTTCTTCGGCTCCTTCATGGCGATGATCGCCCTGCCCCTCCAGATCAAGCACCTCACCGACTCCCCGCTCGCGGTGGGCGCGATGGGCGCGGTGGAGCTGATCCCGTTGGTGGTCTGCGGCCTCTACGGCGGGGCCCTCGCGGACGCGGTGGACCGGCGGAGGCTGATCCTCCTCACCGAGGCCGGACTCGGCATCCTGGCCCTGATCCTGCTGGTCAACGCGATGCTGCCGGACCCCCTCCTGTGGCCCCTGTACGTGGTCGCCGCCGGGGTCTCCGGCCTCGCGGGCCTCCAGCGCCCGGCCCTCGACTCCCTGATGGCCCGGATCGTCCCGCACGACCAGATGACGGCCGCGGCCGCCCTGAACTCCCTGCGCTACAACATCGGGGCCATCGCCGGACCCTCCCTGGCGGGCCTGGTCGTCGCGTACGCGGGCTACGCCTCCGCCTACACGATCACCGTGGCCGGCTTCGCGGCCTCCGTGCTCCTGTGCAGCCGGCTGGCACCCGCGCCCCCCGCCCACGGCGCCGACCGGCCCTCGCTGCGCTCCATAGCCGAAGGCGCGCGGTACGCGTGGAGCCGGCCCGTGCTGCTCGGCACGTACGCCGTGGACCTCGCCGCGATGTTCTTCGCCTTCCCCAACACGATCTTCCCCTTCCTGGCCGACGAGCTCGACGCGGTGTGGGCCCTGGGGCTCATGTACGCGGCGGGCGCGGTCGGATCCCTGCTGCTGGGCCTGACCAGCGGCTGGACCTCCCGGGTCCACCGGCACGGGCTGCTGGTGATCGGAGGGGCGAGCGTCTGGGGCCTGGCCGTGGCCGCGGCGGGCTGGACCGGCAGCATCTGGGTGGTCCTCGGCTGCCTGGCCGTGGCCGGCGCGGGCGACATGCTCAGCGGCCTCGGCCGCGCCACCATCTGGAACCAGACCATCCCCGAGGAACTGCGCGGCCGCCTCGCGGGCATCGAGGTCCTCTCGTACAGCGTCGGCCCGCAGCTCGGCCAGGTCCGGGCGGGCACGATGGCGGGCTGGACCGGCACCCGCTCCGCGTTCTGGACCGGCGGCGTGGCCTGCGTGGCCTCGGTCGCCATCCTCTCCGCCCTGCTCCCGAAGCTCTTCACGTACGACGCCCGCACCGACAAGGACGCCCTCCGCCGCCGCGCCGCCCGCGAAGCCGCCGCCCGCGAAACCCCCGGTCACGAGCCCGACGCCCAGGTCCGGGCCGCCTGACGGGGGATCAGTGGGCCCGGGGCGCAAAGCCCCCGCCCCGGCGGCGGCCGGTCGGCGGGGGCTTGGGGCGGGGGTCAGCCGACGGTGCGGGAGCGGAGCTTCACCAGGTCGGACGCCGTGAGCCCGAGCCCCTGGGTGAGGAAGTTCCCGAAGCTGCCGTACGAGGCGACTGCCTGGTCCCGGAACGCGGCGAGGTAGTCGGAGCGGACCTCCTGGAGCGGGATCAGCAGGTCGGGGTTCTGCATGTACCCGGCGGCCTTCACCTGGTCGCGGAGCGCCTTGTCCACCCCCGCCCGCAGCGGGTTCGACAGCAGGTAGTCGCCCTCCGACGTGGAAGCGGGCACACCGACCGCGCGGAGAACGGTGTCCGCGAGGACCCCGGTGCGGTCCTTGCCCGAGGAGCAGTGGAACGCCACCGGCTTCGTCGAGTTCGCGACGTTCCTGATCGCGGCTCCCAGCGCGGCCCGGTTCGCCGAGTTCGTCACGAACCCCTTGTACAGCGCGATCATGCGCGCCTCGGCGGCGCCGTTGCCGAGCTGCTGCTGCTGGTAGTTCGGATCGCCGGAGCGGACGACCTGTCCTATGAACGCGAACAGGTTGGTGTCGTCCACGGGAAGGGAGGTGGCGACGACTCCGGCCGGGAGCCGGTCGAGGCCGTCGGCGGAGCGCTCGGCGCTGACGCGCAGGTCGATCACGCTGCCCAGACCGAGGCCCGCGAGGGCGCTCGTCCCCTCGGCGGGGATCTTGGAGAGCCCCTCGGAGCGGTAGACGGTCGCCCACTTGGTGGTCTTGCCGTCGTAGGTGGTGTAGCCGCCCAGGTCGCGGAAGTTGACCGTACCCGGAACGGAGACGACGCGGCTTGCGGAGGCGGCCGCGGCCGTGCGGGCGTGGGGCTGCGCGTAGGCGGCGGGAGCCAGCGGGACGGCGAGGGCCAGGACGACGGCGGACGCGCTGAGGACACGGGTGAGGGATCGCACGCGAAGGGTTCCTTCCTGTAGCGGGAGCGGGACCGTAACGCGTGGATCCTCAAAGCTGAAGATGTTGACACGGTGATCAGCGAAAAAATTGTCAGCGTCTGCAGGATGGCAATCCCTGTCATCACGTCTCGGACTGCCGACCGGTCCGAAGGAGGCGGCAAGCCGCTGACTGCGCACGTTCCGCCTGCCGTCGGCCGTGGTCATCACGTACGGGCCCCAGGCAGGCCGCTCCGCGGACGGGACGTACGAGTTGAGGACGGCGCTGTCGGCCTGACGGCAGACGGAGGCGGGCAGCGCCGCCCGCCGGGATCGGTGCCAGGGCCGCACCGCACACGCACGTGCCCCCGCCCGCGGACTGCGGGCGGGGGCACGTCCCCGGCGTTCCCGGCCCTGGCGCAGGAAGGGCCGGCAGGGAACGCGGGGGCGGGTCGGCGGTCAGAAGTCGCGGCCCATCGGGGCGTCGCCCCAGTACCCGCCGATTTCGCGGTGGTAGTCGGGGTTGCCGAGGTGCTGGGAGCGGTCGAATTCCGGGGCGTCCTTGACCTGCTCCCTGGTCCGGTCGACGTACACCTTCTCCTCCGTGGGGTCGATGCGGGTGATCGTGCCCGCGGGCAGGAGGACTTCCTTGCCGAAGATCCACGGGCCGGTGTCCACGACGATCCACGAGGAGCCGGTCTCGGCCGAATGCTTGTCGATCTTGCCGATGCTGCCGTCCAGGGCCTCCACCTTGAAACCCGTCAGGTCCACCCCTTCGAGGCGGCCGACGGCGAGGCGGTAGGCCCAGATGCTCTGGCGGTGCGCGGTGCCGGAGTCGTTGTTCGCCTGGTTCTCGTACATGAGGGCTTCCTTTCTCTGCGGCTTGGTGGGTTCCTCCTGTCGGCGCTGCTACCAGCGGTACCAGCGGCCGGAACTGCCCGTGGGGCGGGCGACGAAGCCGAGCAGCCAGAGGACCAGCACGGCGAGAGCCACCCACCACAACACCTTCACCGCGAATCCGGCGCCGAAGAGGATGAGGGCGAGGAGCAGTACGAGGAGCAGGGGGACCATGTTCGTTTGCCTCCGTGGGCTCGGGGTGCGCGTGGGTGTCAGCGGTTGTGGCTACGGCTGTGGCTGTGCCTGTGCCTGTAGTCGTGACTGCGGATGCGGCCGTGACTGCGGATGTGGCCGTGGCCGTGGCTGCGGCTGCGGATGTAGCGGCGGGTTGTCCGGACGCACCGCCCGGCGAGTTCTTCGGCCCGGCGGGCGGTGCGGGAGGCCGCGTCGGTGATGAGGCGGGCGAGGGACGCCGCGCGGCGCTGCGGGCGGGAGCCCTTGCGGGACCGGCTGCGGAACCGGTCGCGCAACCGGGTGCGGGAACGCGGTGGGGTGGTGAGCGCCTCGATGGCGGCGCCCAACGGGTTCCGTGCCGCGGGGGAATGTCGGAGTGTCATGAAGCCTCTCTTCCTTTCCTTCCGTGGGCGGTGCGGCCCGCGGGGGCCGCTCTAGCGGCCGCGGCCGCTGGTCAGGCTGCTGACGAGCACGCCCAACGCAAGGGCGAGCAGGAGCAGATGGAGCCAGATGGGACCCGGCGGGTCGGTGGCGACGGCGAGTTCGTGCAGTGTGTTCGGGGTCATGGACCGCGCATGCCCGGGTTCCCGGATTTGACGCACGTACGTTTTCGACCGGTCCGCCTGACGGGCGGACCTTCGGGCGGCCAGCGCATCGTTGTAGACCACCCGGGCGCACCCGACGTGCGAGCCGGCGCGATGTGCTGACCCGCAGTCGGCTCGATTGACCACCCCGTGCTCCTGCGCCACTTCCCGGAACTGCGGGGAACCCTGCGCACGGTGGAGAACGCCTTCGCGCCGTGGGCGCCGGCCCGCCAGTGCGGTGACCGCGAACGTCCACCGGGGCGCCCGGCCGGGAACCGCGCACGAGTAGTGTCTGTCGGATGGACAACACGATGCACCTGCCGACGGAAGCGGATCCGGAACGTGTCCGGGGGGAGCAGTCCCCGGCGTCCGACGGAGCGCCGTGCCCGGCCGCGACGCAGTCCCTGCATTTCCATCGCGCCTATCTCGACGCCGTACGCACGGGGCGGAAGACCAGCACGGTGCGGTTCCGCGACCCGGTGGAGAGGGGTCCGGTGAACATGGTGTTCGAGCTGGACGACGAGGTGGTGCTCTCCGGTGTGGTCACCGAGACCACGTCCAAGAGCGTTGCCGAGCTGACCGAGGCGGACGCCCTCGCCGACGGCTTCCGCGACCTTGCCGAACTGCACGACAGGCTGCGGTTCCACTACCCCGACATCAAGCCCGCCGACCCCGTCACCGTCGTCCGCTTCCGCCTGGCGCTCGCGGCGAGCGGCTGACCAAGCTCAAGCCTCCGTCGCCGGCCGCTCCTTCGGGCACCTCGGCTCGTCGAGCGCCCGCGCCCCGGCGGATGCGCCCCGGCGGATGCGCTCCGGGGCCGGATCCGCATGGCCGGCGCGGGCGTCCAGCGCGCGGGGAACCGCCGGGCGTGCGAGCACGTCCGAGTCTCGAAGCACGGTCCGGAGCCAGGACCTGGCCCCGCCGTGGAGGGCAAGACGGGAAACCGGAAGACCGGGAAACGGGGACATGATGCGCATCTCCACACGGGCGTTACGGGCGGCCGCGGCGGCCGCAGCCCTGGCCTTCGCAGCGGGCTGCGGTACGGCCGGAACGGGTGAGTCGGGCGGCACGGGCGAGACGGGCACGACCTTGGTGAAGGGCGGCAGACAGCCGTCGGCCGAGGCCGGGGCGGGTGCCCCGGCGGGGAAGGACTGCCCCAAGGCCGAGGCGTGGATGGACCGCCCCGCACCCACCACCATCGACGGCACACCCGCCAACACACCCGAGACGAAGCCGCTCACCGAGGCCATTGCCAAGGTCGTGGAGGGGCCGCTCGCCGATGTCTACGGGACGGCGATCCACGACTATCCGGCGGGCCGCGTCGCGATCTGCCTCACGGACCCGGCGCGCGGAGCGGAACTGGTTGCGGCCACGAGGAAGACCGACCCGTCCGTGGACGTGACCCTGATCGACGTGTACAAGAGCCGCTACACCGAGCGCACCCTGGCGGCGGCCCAGGAGAAGGTGAGCATGGAGCTCGGCGCGTACGCGCTCCCGGTGCACAGCATCGGCGCCTCCCCGGACGCGTCCGGCCTGGAGGTCACGAGCACGGCCGCGGGAGCGGCATCGGCCGAGTTCCGCGCCGAACTGGCCGCCGCGGCAGGCGTCCCGGTGACCGTCATCGAACGGGAGATGCCCAGCCTGCGCTGACCGACCAACCGGCCAACCGGCCAACCGATCGACGGGCCGACGGGCCGACGGACCGCCCGACCGACGGACCGACGGACCGACCGCACCGCCCCGGACCCGGCCGGCAGCGCCGACCGGGTCCGACCGGCCGCCGGGGCCGCCGCCGGGGCCGCCGCCGGGGCGATCCGGTCGCTCAGCTCTTGCGGGACAGCGGCGGACCGGCGAAGCGCACTCCCGCCAGGCCGTGGGCCATGAGGTTGCGGATGTTGCCGTGGTCGGTGCCGTCCGGGGTGGCCAGGACGCTGCGGTAGTGCTCGCCGAAGGCCAGCAGCGCCTCCTGGTCGCTCAGCCCTTCCAGCAGCGCCAGGCCCAGGGTCTTGCAGGAGCCCTCGTTCTCGCCCGCGGCGTTCTCCGCCTCCCCGTTGCGGAAGGCCTGCGGCCGGTACGCGTAGTGCGCGGCGATGAAGGACAGCGTGTCGGCGAACTCGTGCTCGCCGGACGCGAGGCTGGCACGCAGTGCGTTGAGGTCGGTCATCTCGGCTCCCTGGCATCGGACGGACGGTCCCGTCGCCGTCCATGACCGCACGACCGTACCCCCTCCGGGCTGGCCGGCAGGAATCGCGCCACATGCCGGAACACGCGCGAAGACGAGCCGTATCCGTGCAGGTCACGGGCCATTGTCAGTGGTGGGGAGGATGATGACCTTCATGACCGAAAACACTGCCCTGCTCTCTTCTGCCGCCTACGCGGAGGCCGTGGCCACCGCCCTGGCGGCCTCGGCCGCGTACTACGGGGACGGCACCACCCCGCTCGGCGACGACGAGTACGACGGTCTGCTGCGCGCCATCGCGGCCTACGAGGAGGCCCACCCGGAGGAGGCGCTCGCCGAGTCGCCCACCGGGAAGGTGGCGGGCGGGGCCGTGCAGGGCGACGTACCGCACTCGGTGCCGATGCTCTCCCTCGACAACGTCTTCGACGCCGACGAGCTCGCCGAGTGGGCCGCGGGCCTGGAACGGCGGCTGGGGCACCCCGTGGCCGGATGGTGCGTGGAGCCGAAGCTCGACGGCCTCGCCGTGGCCGCCCGCTACCGGGGCGGCAAGCTCGTCCAGGTCCTCACCCGCGGGGACGGACTGGCCGGCGAGGACATCACCCACGCCGCCGACGCCGTCCTCGGCCTCCCGCCCGTCCTCACCGAGCCGACCGACGTCGAACTGCGCGGCGAGGTCCTGCTGACGACCGCGCAGTTCGAGGAGGCCAACCGGATCCGCCTGGCCCACGAGGCCACCCCCTTCGCGCACCCGCGCAGCGGAGCGGCCGGCACCCTGCGCGCCAAGGACCGCCCGTACCGCATCGAGCTGACCTTCTTCGCCTACAGCGCGATCGGCCTGGACGAGGAGCTCGGCCACCTCGCCCTGCTGGAGCAGCTGGCCGCGCTCGGCGCGAACACGGCCGCCAGCACGGCCGCGACCCCCGTGCGGTGCGAGACCCTGGAGCAGGTGCAGGAACGTATCGACACGATCACCGGGCTGCGCGCGGACCTGCCCTTCGGGATCGACGGAGTCGTCGTCAAGGCCGACACCGCCGAGGACCAGCGGCAGGCCGGCAACGGCTCGCGCGCCCCGAGATGGGCGGTGGCCCGGAAGCTGGCGGCCGAACACAAGGTGACCCGCCTGCTCGCGGTGGAGTGGAACGTCGGCCGCACCGGGATCATCGCCCCGCGCGCCGTCCTGGAACCCGTGGTCATCGACGGGGTGACCGTCACCTACGCCACCCTGCACAACCCCTCCGACATCACCCGCCGCGGGCTCATGATCGGCGACCGGGTGTACGTCTACCGGGCCGGCGACGTGATCCCCCGGGTCGAGGCTCCCCTCGCCGACCAGCGCACCGGCGCCGAGACCCCGATCGCCTTCCCCGAGGCCTGCCCCCGCTGCGGCGACGCGATCGACACCACCGAGCAGCGGTGGCGCTGCGTACGCGGCCGGAGCTGCCAGGCCGTGGCCTCGGTCATCTACGCGGCCGGCCGGGACCAGCTCGACATCGAAGGCCTCGGCGGCACCCGCGCGGTCCAGCTGGTGGAGACCGGCCTCGTCAAGGACATCGCCGACCTGTTCACGCTGACCCGCGAGCAGCTCCTCGGCCTGGAGCGGATGGGCGAGACCAGCGCCGGCAACCTCCTGACCGCGATCGAGACCGCCCGCGGGGCCGCGCTGAACCGCGTGTTCTGCGCCCTCGGCGTCCGCGGCACCGGGCGCACGATGTCCCGCCGGATCGCCGCGCACTTCGGCTCGATGGCCGCGATCCGGGCCGCCGACGCGGAGACGCTGGCGGAGGTCGACGGCATCGGCACGGAGAAGGCCCGCGTCATCGCGGCCGAACTCCTCGAACTCGCCCCGCTCCTCGACAAGCTCGCCGCCCAGCAGGTCGGCACGCAGGTGACCGAGCCGCAGAAGCCCGCGTCCGCCGCGACCGGTGCGGCCGCCTCGGCCGACGCGGCCGACGGCGGGGCGGAGGGCGGGGTGGCGGCGGCCGGCCCGCTGGCCGGACAGGCCGTCGTGGTCACCGGCTCCATGACCGGGCCCCTCGCAGCGCTGTCGCGCAACGAGATGAACGAGCTGATCGAACGGGCCGGCGGAAAGGCCTCCTCCTCGGTGTCCAAGCGCACCACCCTCCTGGTGGCGGGCGAGAAGGCCGGATCCAAGCGCGCCAAGGCCGAAGAGCTGGGCATCCGCATCCTCACCCCGGAGGAATTCGCCACCCTCGTCGCCGACCACCTGCCCGCCGCCTGACGAGTTCGCCTGCCAGGGGACCGGGGACCGGGGACCGGGGACCGGGGGCCAGGGGACCCCTGCCAGGAGACCCCGACCAGGAGACCAGGCCCGGCTGTTCCTGCGGGGCAGCCGGGCCGGGGTCAGATCGTGACGGGGCCGCGGGGCGTGGCGAACTCGACCGAGACCAGGCCCGGTTCCTCGTCCTCCACCCAGGTGACGTCGATCTGGTCGAGGGGGTGGTCGGCCGGTTCGCCGAGGAATTCGGCGATGGAGGCGGCGTCGCCGGCGATGGAGACCCCGTGGATGGTGGTGGACGTGCGCGGACCGGCGCTCGGGCGCTCCTCACTGGGCACCAACCACTGCAGGAAATAAGGAAGTTGGGGGTCCTCCATCAGTTCCAGCAGGCCGATCTGCTTCCACCTCAGGTCGAACCCGTCGGGGCGGACCCGGTGGCCCTCCGCCGCGGTGCGGCCGAGGCGGGCCTCGACCGGGGCGATGTCGTCGACGGAGACCACCCAGCCGAGCCAGCCGCCGCCCTCGGCGGCGCGGCGCGCGACCGCCTGGCCGAAGGGTGCGCGGTCGGCGGCGGGGTGGTCGAGGGTGGTGACGACCTCGACGTAGGTGCCGCCGCTCAGCGGGAGAATGAAATTGCGCGTGCCGAACCGCGGGTGCACACCCCCGTCGACGAACCCGGCGCCGAGGGCCGATCCGATCCACTGGACGGTCGAGACGAAGCTGTCGCGGGCCACCGCATAGGACACGTGATCAAGTCGCACGGCGCGATCATCACCCGGCAACCCGCACAAGTCCCGCCGCCACGCCCGCCACCCCGGCCGTGTCGGCCACGGATTCAGCCGGGAAGCGGATCGCCGACCCGCCCGAACTGCCGTCCCCTGCCCATCCTGCTCTGCTCGATCTGCGTCAGCACTGCACCCTGCATGCGGCTCGAAGCTCACCGGCCTGCCCCGCGGCGGCTGGGACAGGCGCCGAGCCCACTGCACCGTCTGCGGACGAACGTGCGGTATCCACCCGGGCACCGCCGACGCCCCCGTCTGCGGCCCCTGCACCACGCCGGGCGCCGAGCTCTGGCGCCCCTGTCCCGCCTGCGGACAGGGGCAAACGGCTGCACGCACCGGGACCATGCCCCCGCTGCACCCTCAAGCAGCGGCTCCACGAACTCCTCGCCGATGACACCGGCCACATAAACCCGAAGCTTCGGTCCCTTCACGACGCCTTGCTCGACACCGTCCTCGGCCGGACAGAGCCGCCCTGGCCCTTCCCCGGCGGCCGGCCCGGCCTGCCGATCAGTGCCTGGGCCATGGGTGAACGCCTCGGCAAACTCGGCATCCGGCTCGCGCGAGCCCGCTCGACGGCACTGTTCCAGCTCGCCACTGAGCTGCCCACCGCGGTCCTCGCCCGCCACCCTCGGCATCGACACGACCGTCGCCGTCACATGGCAACGACCGCTGCCGGAGACTGGGCCGCATACGCAGCCGAGATCAGCCAACGCGCCACCCACCACCTCCAAGGAGAAGACGTACGTGCCCCTCGATGATCGGAACACTTGGACTCTGCTCCGGCAACTCGATGACCCGCAGCACATGGAGTTTCCCCGCAGCTACGACCACGAGGCCACCCGAGCACGGTTTGAGCAGCTCGCAGCCCGTTTGGACGCGTGCTTCCAGTGCACGTGCACCGTCGACCGCCAGGTCCAGGACGCCAGCCACCACGGGACGATCGTGATCCCGGCAACCGCGGCCGACAGCGCAGAACACATCACGGTGACCATCAGCAACTTCGGGGACCTGGCCGTCGTGACCTTGGGCAACCCCGGGAGCTACAACGAGGAAGAAGAGCGTGAGCTCTTTCACGCCACCGACCGACTCCGAGTCGAGGGAGAACTCGACGCCCTCGGCTACACCGTCATCTCCGAGCACCTGCTCTGGACGAGATACGACGGCGTCAGCGACCTCGTCTCCTACTACCCGCCCGAGCACCCCCCGACGTGGTGGATCCGCTTCTTCGACTACCTGTGATCCCCGCCTGCGCTGTCCTCGGCAGGGGCATTCAGAGATACCTGCGCGCCCAGTACACCGGCCGTATCAACCGCGTCGGTCTCGGCTCCGCGTTCTGGTCCCGCTCCTACTTCGCAGGCTCGTGCGGCGGCGCACCGGCGGCCCTCATGTACATCACCTGGGGTCAGCGCACCGCGGACGCCCGGCCGTGGTTCCTGCCGGGCGACGGCAAGGACCTGGTGTTCGGCGGCGGTTGGAACGGCATGACGCAGCTCGCAGCTCGTAGCTCGTATCTGGTCAATTGGCAATGCTTTTCGATCAAACGGGCTAGCGGGCGGCGCGGGCGTGGTCCGATGTCTGCTTCGGTGGTGTTCGGCGAGTGCGAGGCGCGACATGACGACAACGGCCGAGGAACCCTTCCGCGCGCTTCTGGAAGCGGCGCCGGACGCGATGGTGATCGTGGACGACTCCGGTGTGATCCGGCTGGTGAACGCGCAGGCGGAGGCACTGTTCGGATACCCCAGGCAGGAGTTGCTCGGCCGGTCCGTCGACGTCCTGGTGCCCGAGCGGTTCCGAGGGGTCCACCCGGGGCACCGGCTCGGCTATGCGGCCAGCCGTCAGGTCCGGCCCATGGGGGCAGGCCTGGAGCTCTACGGGCTGCGCCGGGACGGGCGGGAGTTCCCCGTGGAGATCAGCCTGAGTCCCTTGCAGACCGCCGACGGCCTGCTCATATCGGCGGCGGTACGTGACGTGAGCGAACGCAAGGCTGCTGAGGCGCTGTTCCGGGCGCTCCTGGAGGCCGCCCCCGACGCGATGGTGATCGTGGACGATCGCGGCACGATCCAGCTTGTGAACGCCCAGACCGAGGCGCTCTTCGGGCACACGCGGGCGGACCTCCTGGGCCGGCCCGTAGAGGTCCTCGTGCCGGAGAGGTTCCGGGGACACCACTCCCGCTTCCGGCACGGCTACTTCGTCGACCGCCAGGTCAGGCCCATGGGTGACGGGCTGGAGCTGCACGGGCTGTGCCGGGACGGGCGGGAGTTCCCCGTGGAGATCAGCCTGAGCCCTCTTGAAACGCCGGACGGGACGCTCGTGTCGGCGGCCATCCGTGATGTGAGCGACCGCAAGGCTGCCGAGGACAAGCTCTCCGAACTCTACGAACAGCAGCGGCACGTCGCCCTCACGCTGCAGCGCAGCCTCATGGGCTCGCCGGCGGACGTGCCGGGGATGGCCACGGCGAGCCGGTACTTCCCGGCCCGCCAGGGTGCGGGCGTCGGGGGCGACTGGTTCGACCTGATCCCCCTGGGTGGCGGCCGGGTCGGCGTCATGATCGGCGACGTGATGGGGCGAGGGCTGGAAGCCGCCGCGGTGATGGGCCAGCTGCGCTCGGCTTCGCACGCGCTGGCGAAGACGGGGATGCCGCCCTGGCAGCTGATGCGGGCTCTCGATGCGGTGGTCAGCGAACTCCCGGATCAGTTCGTCACCTGCTGCTACCTGGTCGTCGACGCAGACGCCGCGGAAATCACCGTGTGCTCGGCCGGACACCTTCCCGTACTCCTCCTCGCCCCCGACGGCCAGGTGGTGCGCCTCGCCGTGGACGTCAGCGTGCCCTTGGGTGTCGGCGAGGTACCGCACCACGAGAGTCGCCACAGTGTGGAGCCCGGCTCCGTACTCGCCCTCTACACCGACGGACTCGTCGAGACGCCGGGCAGTGACATCGAGGAACAACTCGACTGCCTGGCCGTGGCACTGGCCAAGAGGGGCGCCCCTGCCGAGGGCCTGGAAGCGATGGCCGACTGCCTCCTCGACGAGATGCTCCCGGACGCGGACGACAACGCGGACGACGTCACCCTGCTCCTCGTCCACATCCCCGATTCACCGGTGACTTCGCAGAGCGTGGTGCTGCCCGCCCAGCCCAGCAGTGTCGGCGAAGGCCGGCGCTTCCTGCGCGCCACGCTCGCGCGGTGGGGGAGCCGGGACGACCAGCTCTGCGACACCGCCTGTCTGCTCGCCTCGGAACTCCTGTCCAACGCGGTGAACCACGGCTGCGGTCCCGTCCACCTGCGTGTGCGGCGGGCGCGGCGGGAACTCAGCGTCGAGGTGTGCGACGGCAGCCCGGTCCTCCCTCAGGCACGGTTCGCATCGCACGACGCGGAATCCGGTCGGGGACTCCTGCTGGTGGACTCGCTCGCCGAGGCCTGGGGCACCCTGCCGACGGCGGAGGGCAAAGCCGTCTGGTTCTCCCTTCCTTTGCCCCCGGCCGCGAGAGGATGAGGTCGAGAGGTTGCCCCCTCGATACGCCGGACCGGCAACGAAGCCGCGGCGGGACGGCCGCCGGGGTGCCGGGCTCTGCCTGGGCTGCACGCGCCACGCCGCAGGCACGGGCCGGGCGTTACGGGGTGGTGACCCGGGCGGTGGGCCGGCGGTCTGCCAGGACGGCGTGGAGGCGGCGTTCCAGTACCGAGGCCCATGCGGGGGCCGGGGGGTTGTTGCCCTCCTTCGGAGTGTTGATGAAGACTTCGGTGCCGCCCACGCGCATCAGGACGTGGCGGAAGCGCGAGGTGCTGAAGCTGAGGCTCTCGTCGCCCAGGCCGGGGTCGGTCGGGCGGAAGCACTTCCACACCTCGCGGCCGACGGCCTGGTTGTGCGCGGCGGCGCGCTCGCCGAGTGCGGTGAGCTGGAAGTGGGCCCCGTCCCCGGCGCCCCCGTTGCCCACGCTCATGGTCACCGTGTCCTTGCCGCCGACGCGCACGCGTGCACCCCGCGGACGCGCGCCGCACACCGTCTGCCCCGCTTCCGCGAGGGCGTCCGCGGCATCCCGCCAGCCCGCCGCCCGCCCCCGCCCGGCGCGCCAGCCGTCGGGCAACTCGGCCCGCGCCGGCAGCGCCGGCCGAAGCCGCTCCGCGGCGGACAGCGCACCCGCACCCTGCCCCAGGTGCCCGACGTCGGAAGGGCCTGAGACCCCAGGGTCCGGGGACTGCTGCGTGACGGCCGTACCGGCGCAGCCGGTCAACACCGCCGCCACGACCGCGACGGCGGCCCACCCCCGCCAACCGGCCCTCGTACCGCGCAACACCCGGCCCCCCGCGCCCTCGCCCCATCGCTGCTCCACGCGTACGACGCTAGCGGCGCCGCGCACCCGCCGGGCCCCGCACGTCAGTCCTTCGCCCACTGCACGGCGCGCGACACCACACCGTTCGCCTGCCGTCCACCCCGGCCCCCGGCAGTCGGCCGCGCGCGGCTGGACCGTCGGCTTCGGGACCATCTCCGCGCCGGCAGGACCCGGAGGAGTACCGGCAGAAGAAGGCGCAGATCCGCCTACTTCGCGTGGACCGAGGGCGACCCGATGGCCAACTTCCTGCGCTTCTTCCTCTTCGGCCAGGGCGAGGTCGCCCCGTCACCCGCGAGGTCATCCGCGGAGCCGAACCGGACCGCTCCCGCCGCCCGCACGTCCACGCCGGCTGAACGCACGCTCCGCAGTCCGGGTCGGGTGAACCGAGGCGTACGCGCGGTCCGGGCCAGCCGATCCGACGCGTACGCGCGGTCCGGGTCGGCCGAACCGACACGTACGCGGTCAGGCGGCCGGGGCCGACGATCCGCGGCTCGGGGCCGGGACCGCCCCGGGAACGGCCGTGGCGGAGCCCGCCGCGACGGACCCGGCGACCGCCGGAGCGGTGAGCGTCGGGTCGATCGTCAGCAGGGCCGCCCCGAGCGGCTCGCACATCGCCCGCAGCGCCGACTCGGAGAGCCGTATCCACGGCTGCTCCGCGCCGAGCGTGGCGGCGAGCCGGTGCCGGTCGCTGAACCCGACGGCGGTACGTGCGCCCAGCGGGGTGCGGAACATGCGTACCACCACCCCCGCTGCTCCCGGCCGGACAGGGACGCAGAGGAGCCCGGCCGGGCCCGGTTCCTCGGGTTCGGGATCGTCGTCGTACCGGAACAGGCACATAGGCCCTCCTCAAGAGCCGTCAACGGAAGCCGGTGCGTGCCCCGGGAGCAGGGAGGCGTCCGGGGGCCGCGCACCCCAAGCTTTCCCCGCACCGGCAGCCCCGTGACCCGCCCCTGACGGGATCCTGACGGGGAACGGCACGGTCCATACGGATCGCTGACGGGGCCGGTCGGCCGGTCCGCTCAGCGAGGCTCGGGGAAGCGGGCGGCCGGGAAGCGGGCGGCCGTGAAGGCGGACGTGTCCACCGCAGGCGCTTCGCCGAGCGCCAGCGCGGCCGCCGCCTCCCCGACGGCCGGGGCGAACTTGTAGCCGTGCCCGGAGCAGGCCGACACCCGGACCAGCCCGGGCAGCTCCGGGTGGCGGTCGATCACGAAGTCTCCGTCCGGGGTCAGGGTGTAGAAGCAGGAGCGGCTGCGCACCGGCCGCGGGTCCACGCCGGACAGGATCCGGGAGACCGCCGTACCGATCTCCTTGCGGAAGTCCTCGGAGACCTCCGGCGGCGGGATCCGCGCGGGGTCGTCCGGCTGCTGCTGCCGGTCGTGGAAGCCGATCTTCACGTACCCGCCGCCCTCGCCCCACTCGGGCAGCCCGTAGAGCACGGCCCCGCCACCACCGGTACCCGGCCCACCACCGGTACCCGGCCCACCACCGGCATCCGGTCCGCCGCCGGCATCCGGCCCGTCACCGCTCCCCGCCGCGCCGCCGGGCTCCTCGTACAGGAAGACGGGGAACCCCTCGGTGCCCAGCGCCGGGGCCGCGCGGAACCAGTGCACGGCGATGCGGACCGGCTGCAGCAGGGCGCCCAGGCCGCTGGGCAGCGGGCCCGCCATCCAGGGCCCCGTGGCCAGCACCACCGCCCCGCAGCCGACCTCCTCCCCGGAGGACAGCCGGACCGTCACGGGACCGCCCGCGGCCCCGGCCGGCCGGATCTCCTGCACGGCCTCGCCGAACCGCAGCCGCGCGCCGTGCCGGGCCGCGGCGTCCAGCATGGCCAGCCGGGCGCGGGTGGCGAGGATCCCGTACGCGCCGGGCTCGTACAGCGCGGTCAGCTCCCGGCCCGCCCGGTCCGCCTCCTTCCGGCCGCCGCCCGGAAGCGGCCCGTCCCCGTCGAGCACCGGCCGGAACCAGGGGAAGCGCTCGGCGAGCTGGCCGCCCGTCCAGATCTCGTGCGGGATCCCGCCGTGCACGGCCGTCCGCCTGCTGAGCTCCACCACCCCGCCGGGGTCCGAGCCGGCGCCGGAGCGCAGCCCGATGAACACGCCCCCGCTGCGCACCAGCAGGGTGTCCCCGTGCTCCTCCTCCAGCCCGGTCCACAGCGCGTCGGCCCGGTCGAGCAGCGGCAGGTAGTGGGCGCCCTCGCGGTAGGCGCGGCGGAAGATGCGGCTCTCGCCGTGCGAGGAGCCGTAGCGGTGCGTGGGCCCGTACGCGTCCACGGCGAGGGTCCGGACCCCCCGCCGGGCCAGCGCCCAGGCCGCGGCGCTGCCGAAGGCCCCGAGTCCGGCCACCAGCACGTCACAGGTCTTCAAAGTCGGGCTCCTTCCCCGGCCGGGGTGGCGGCCGGGTGTGCCGCGCTGCCGCGGGTGCGGCGGGCGCGTACGAGGGATTCGGCGACGATCGCGATGAGGGACAGCCAGACGAGCACGAAGCAGACGACGGTGTTGCCCGAGGGGCGCTGCCCGTAGAAGGTCAACGCCACCACGAACTGGGTGGTGGGAAGGACGTACTGGAGGAATCCGGCCGCCGTGAGGGTGACCTTCTTCGAGCCGGCGGAAATCAGCCACAGGGGGGTGACGGACACCAGCCCGCAGGTCGCGAGGAGGGCGAGCTCGCCCGGCCCGGCGGCGGGCCCGGGGTCGAGGCGGTACGGGGTGGCGGCGACGGCCGCGAGCAGGACGAGGGCCAGGACGGCCGTCTCCAGGGTGAGGCCGGTGGCCGGGTCGGCGGTGGTGAGCTTCTTGAGGAAGCTGTAGAGCCCCCAGGTCGTGCCGATCGTCAGGTACACGCGCCAGTCCAGCTCCGCACTGCGGGCGACGAGCAGGCCGATGCCGAGGAGGATCAGGCCGAGGGCCACGATCCGCACCGGCCCCAGGCGCTCGCGCAGCACCAGGGCGGCCATGAGGATGGTCACGGCGGGAGCGACGAGGTAGCCGAGGCCGGTCTCGATGACCCGGCCGTGGATCGAACCCCAGATGAAGGTCAGCCAGTTGGTGCTCACCAGGACGGCGGCCGCGACGTGGACCGCCAGCAGCCGGCGGTCGGCGGCGGTGGCGAGCGCGGCCCGGATCCGGCCGAGCACGGCGAGCGCCACGGCGAGGGTGACGAGGGAGACGAGGATCCGGTAGCCGAGCAGGGTGGCCGGCGGGATGTCGGCGAGCGCGTGCCAGTAGAGGGAAGAGGTGCCGAGGATGACGTTCGCCGTCGCCAGGGCGGCGACCCCGGCAGCCGTCCGGCCGGCGGCGCGCGCAGCGGTCATGGGGTCCCTTTCGCTGTGCTGCCGGTGATCCCGCCGGTCCGGTCCCGGTCGGACGGGGCCGGGCGGCGGCGTACGGGCCGGCATTCGACGATCTCGTACGACCAGTACGGGGTGCCGTCCGAGGCCAGGCCGAAGGCCGCTCCGGCCTCGTCGCGCCAGCGCCCGAACTCGGTCAGGAGGACGTCGCGTGCCGCCCGCCATTCCTCCGTGTAGAAGAACAGCGGGAAGGCGTGGCGCTCGACGAGCCGGAAGCTCAGCGATTCATCCTGTACCTCGGAGAGTATCCGGCCGATTCCGGCGAGGGAGTTCATTCCGATCACGGCTCGCCCGGACGGGGTCAGATGGTGCGGGAGTTGACTCAGGAATTCCGCCAGGACCCGTTCCCCGGAGAACATGGCGGACAGGTCCAGGCCCGCCGCGCCGATCCGTTCGAGATCACGTCGGCATTCCTCGGAAGGGGTGCGCCAGCCGGGCGGGTTGAAGACGATCAGGTCGAATCTCCGTCCGGTGGCAGGGGATTCGAAAAGGCTGCCCTCGTGGAACCGGACGCGGCTGTCAGTGAAGTTCAGCAATTCGTTCTCGGCGGCCGTCTTCACCGCGGTGACGGAGACGTCGGTGGCCACCACCTCCGCGACCCCGAGGCTGCGCAGCAGCAGGGCCAGCGCGCCACTTCCGGTTCCCATGTCGAGGGCCGCGCCGGGGAGGGCGTACGGGTCGATCGTACGGACCAGGTGCTCGCCGAGGGCCAGTCCGGCGGGGCTGATCCGGAAGACGTCGGGACGGTCGATCAGGCGGAGGGTGCGGCCGAGTCCGAAGTAGGCCCGGTAGACGGAATGCCGGCCGGGGGGAGCGTCACGGAGCAGGTGGTGCGGGGCCACCCCCAGCATGGGCTCCCCGGGGGGTGACGGCTTCCCGTTCACGTGTGCCGGCCGGCAGGACCGGAGGGCGGGCGGGGGACGGGCCGCTGCGTGCCCGGCTCGCCCGTGCGGTCCGGCGCGCCCGCGGCATCCACCGCGCCCGCTGCACCCGCTGCATCCGCGGCGCCCGCCGCGCCCGCCGCGCCCAGTTCGCGCGAGCGTGCGGCGGACCGGGTGAGGGCCTGCACCAGGGTCTCGCGTACGCCCCGGTCCCGCAGGTGGAAGACGCCCCGCTCGGTGGTGCCGCCCGGGGTCATGACCTGCCGGCACAGCTCCTCCGGGTCCCGCCCGGTGGCCTCCAGCAGGTCGGCGGTGCCGCGCAGCACCTGGCCGGTCATGGCTCGGGCCTGCTCCAGGGTGAACCCGGCCTTGATGGCGAACTCCACGAACCCGCCCCCCAGATGCGCGACGAAGGCGGGGCCGCCCCCGCACAGGCCGGTGGCGTCGTCGATGAGCGCCTCGTCGGCGACCGTCAGGACGCGGCCGACCGCCGAGAGCACGTGCGCGGCCCGGCCGGTGTCGGCCTCGCCGAGGCCGGGGGCCGGGCACATGACGGTCATCCCGCGCAGCACCTCGGAGGGGGTGTTGGGGATGGCCCGGACCAGTCGGCCGGTCGGCAGCAGTGCGGCCATGGTCGCGAGGTCGACCCCGGCCATCACGGACACCACGAGGGCGTCGCGGAGCGCGTCCGCGGTGCCGGGGTCCGCGGCGAACGCCGGGAACTGCTGGGGCTGAACGGCCAGCACCACCAGGTCCCCGGGCCGGGGCAGGTACCGCGCTGCGGGCAGGATCCCGAATTGTGCGTGGACGTATTGCCTTCGGCTCTCGGATATCTCCACGACTTCGATCGGAAAGTGGTCGGATGCAGGTGGGGAAAGGGGTGCGGTATCGGCGGTGGTGTCTTCCTGCGGTCCCGGCCATCCTTGCCGGATTCCGGCGATGATGGCGGTTCCCATGTGACCGGCGCCGATGATCACGACGCGATCGTTCACGGCTGTCATTGTCCCCCCGTTTTACGGCTGGGCGTTTTCGACGGAGGTAGCCTCGCGGACCGCCGACCACCGCGGTAGGAGGGAATCCGGACAGGACGGATTTGGCAAGGACACGTGCCCGGAGGCCGAAAACAGCTCGGGAGCCGGGGCGGGATGAACGGCCACCGCTGCGCGGAACAGGGAGGCCGTCCGTACGGCCGTCAGGTGGAAGAACGCCCGCCCACGTGGCCGGGGTGGCCGTGCGGGGCGGGTGCCGGGGTCAACCTGGGCGTTGTGGACGTGGATGCGGTGATCGAGGAGCTGTACGGTCTCCACCCCCGCGATTTCGTCACGGCACGCGACGCGCACGCGGCCCGGGCCCGGCGCGACAAGGAGCCCGAGGCGGCCCGCCGCATTGCGGCCTTGCACCGGCCCACCCTCGCGGTGTGGGCCGCCAACCAACTCGCCCGCGCCCAGCCCGCTCAAGCCGGTGCCCTGCACGACCTGGGCGCGCAGCTCCGGGCCGCGCACCGGCAGCTCGACGGCCGGCAGCTCCGCCGGCTCGCGGGGGAGCAGCACCGGCTGATCGCCGCCCTGGCCCGGGAAGCGGCGGATGTGGCGCGGCGGTCGGGGGAGCGGCTCAGTGACCCCGTACAGGCGGAGGTCGAGCAGGTCCTCCACGGGGTCCTCGCGGACGAGGACTCCGGCCGGGACTGGGTTGCGGGGCGTCTGCAGGCGGCTCCGGAGCGGACGATCGGCTTCGCGGGCCTGGCCCCCGAACCGGGCGCCACCCCGCGCCCGCCGAGGCCCGGACCCGCCCGTCGGAAACCGGAGGAGTCCGGCCGGAAGCCGGGCTCGGCGAGGTCCGGTTCGGAGAAGCCCCGTACGGACAAGCCCGGCCCGGGGGAGTCCGGTACGGAGAGGTCCGGTACGGATGAGCCAGGCCCGGGGGAGTCCGGTACCGAGAAGGCCGGTACGGATGAGCCAGGCCATGAGCGGTCCGGTCGGCCGGCACCCGAGTCCGCCCACGAGGCGAAGCGCCGGGAGCAGGCCGCGGCCGCCCGCGCCGCAGCCGCCCGCGCCTCAGCCGCCCGCGCCTCAGCTGCCCGTGCCGCGGCCGCCCGTGCCTCAGCCGCCCGCGCCGCGGCCGCCCGTGCCTCAGCTGCCCGTGCCGCGGCCGCGAAGGCGGCGGACGAGCTCGATCGGTCCCGGGCCGCCCTCGCGTCCGCCGTCCGGGACAGCGAGCAGGCGCGCGATGCCGCCGACCGCCTCCGCGACCGGCTCCACGAGCTGCAACTGCGCCTGGAGGAGGCCGAAACGCTCGCCGCGCAGGCGCAGCAGCGACGGGACGGGGCCGAGGAGGAGGTCCGCTCCGCGGAGCGGGCGGCCCTGGCGGCGGAGAAAGAGGCCCGCGAAGCGGAGCGAGGTGAGGCGTCCGCGGGGTGAGCCGCCAGGGCGCGTAGCGACCCCGTAGCCCGGCACCCCGGTCGGGTGCCCCGGCACCCGGTCCGGTGACCGGAGGGGACTCCCAGACCTCGTGCAATCGAGCCTTCGAGGGAGGGAACCCGGCTCAGCTTCCGGGGAGGATGCGGCGCGTTTCGTAGGCCCACATCGCGATCTCGACCCGGTTGCGGGCGCCGAGTTTGGCCATGAGGCTGGCCAGATGCGTCTTCACCGTGCTGAGGCTGATGTGCAGGGCATCGGCGATCTCGGTGTTGGTCAGCCCGCGGGCGACGGCGAGGAGCACCTGCTCCTCGCGGGCGGTGACGGGGGAGACCGGCTGGGCCACGGGCCGGCCGGCGGGAAGGTCCGCGAAGGCCTGGAGCAGGCGGACGGTGACGCTGGGCGCGATGAGGGCCTCACCGCCGGACGCCGACCGCACGGCCTGGGCCAGCAGCTCGGGTCCCGTGTCCTTGAGGAGGAATCCGCGGGCGCCGGCACGCAGCGCGCCGTAGACGTACTCGTCGAGGTCGAACGTGGTGATGACGACCACGGCAAGCGGGTCGGCGACGCCCGGGCCGGCGAGCAGCCGGGTGGCCTCCAGCCCGTCGAGCACGGGCATGCGGATGTCGAACAGGCAGACGTCGGGACGCAGTTCGCGGGCCAGACGTACCGCCTCCCGCCCGTCGGCGGCCTCGCCGACCACCTCGATGCCGGGCTGGGCGTTCAGCATGATCCGCAACCCGGTGCGGATGATCGTCTGGTCGTCAGCGACGAGGACGCGTATGGACACCGCTCTCGCTCCTCGCTCTCGGCAGTTCGGCATCGACGTGCCAGCCCCGGTCGGTACCCGGGCCGGCTCGTAGTGTGCCGCCGAGCAGCGTCGCACGCTCGCGCAATCCGGTAAGTCCGTATCCGTCGCGGCCCCGCCCGGTGCGGTGGCCGTCGTCGCGCACGCTCACCCGTACCGCGTGCCGTTCCGCGGTGACCCGGACGACGACCTCGGTCGCGTTGACCGCATGGCGCACGGCGTTGGTCACCGACTCCTGCACGATGCGGTAGACGGCCGCGTCCACGGCCGGGGGCAGCGCGTCCAGTTCCCCGTCGAGCCCCAGGTCCACCCTGAGGCGGCCACCCGGGGTGCGCACCAGGCGCTCCAGATCCGCGACTCCGGCAGGGGGCGCCAGCTCGGCGCCGACCCCGCGGTCGCGCAGCGCGGCCACCATGGCGCGCATCTCCTCCAGCGTGCGCGCCCCTTCCTCCTCGACCCCCTCCAGCGCCTCGACGGCGGCGGACGGGTCGGTGCCCGCGAGCACCCGGCCCGCCTGGGCGATGATCACCATGGCCGACACGTGGTGGGCCACCGTGTCGTGCAGTTCCCGGGCGAGCTGCTCGCGCTCGCGGGACCGCACCTGCTCCAACTGCCGGTCGCGGGCGGTCACCCGGAACCGCACGGCAGCCCCGACCACGCCGGGCAGCAGCAGGAAGACGAAGCCCACGGCCTTTTCGACGACCGGGGTCCCGTCCGTGGCGACGCACAGCGCGCCGACCGCGATGATCACCGCGCCGCCCAGCACGATCTCCCGTCCCGATCCCCATCGGGGCAGCGCGTACACGAGCACGAGGACGACCGCGCCGGTGTACAGGCCGACGGGCTCGGGCGGTGCGGAGACGAGCGAGGCCACCGGAAGCAGGAGCACCGAGCCGAACGCCAGCGTCACCGCCGCCAGCGGGCGGGTCCGGCGCCACAGCGGCAGCAGGCACAGCCAGACGGCCGACACCACCGCCACCGGCCGCCACACGACGTCCTCGCGGAGGGCGGCCTCCAAGGCCACACCGGCCAGACCCGCGGCGAGCAGCGCCCAGTCCCGCCACACGCGGGCGGGCGCGCCGGGCGGCCGGGGTTCGGTCCACAGGGTTCGCAGGTCGTCTCGTAGCACGGTTCTCAGCCTAGGCACCGCGCCGTGCCGCGCATCGGCCGAAAGAACGGGGTGTCACTCCGCCCCGGGGCCGACGGATCCGCGGCCCGCGAGCCGATGCCGCAGAACGCCGTGGCGAGGAGTCTCGGCAGCGGCGGCCGTACAACGACGGCCGCGGTAGCGGTTGGAGGACCCGATGCTCTCGAAAGCCCTGTTGCGCCTGGGCGCAAGCGCCGCCCGTCATCCCTGGCGGGTGATCGCGGCCTGGCTGGCCGCCGCCACGCTTGCCGTCCTCGCCGCGATCGCCCTCGGCGGGCGGACCGCGGACTCGATGACCGCTCCGGGACTGGACTCCCAACGGGCAGCGGAACTGATCGAGCGGGCCGGCACCGGCCAGGAGGGGATGACCGCCCAAGTGGTCGTCACCCCGCTCGACGGCGGTGCGACGTTCTTCGACCAGGGCAGCGCGCGCACCGCTCTCACGCGGCTGCAGACGGAGGTGCAGCGGCTGCCGCACGTGCTCGGCACGAGCGACCCGGCGGGGGCACTCGGTGCGGGCCGGGACACCGCCGTGCGCGGCGGCCTCGTCTCGGCCGACGGGCGGATCGCGGTCGTCCGGGTGCAGTACCCCGACCAGAGCCGGCTGTCGGCCGAAGACCTCCACGCCCTCGTCGATCTCGGGGGCCGGCTGCGCGCCGAGCTTCCGCTGCGCATCGAGATGGGCGGGAACCTCTTCTACGCCTTCTCCGACCCCGACGGCGGCGCGAGCGAGCTGATCGGCCTCCTCGCCGCGGCCGCGATCCTGTTCCTGGCGTTCGGCTCGCTCGTCGCCGCCGCACTGCCGATCGGCATGGCGGTCTTCGGGCTGACCGTCGGGGTGGCCACGATGACGGTACTGGCGGGGGTGACGGACGTCCCGACCTTCGCCCCCGTCCTGGGCAGCATGGTCGGGCTCGGAGTGGGCATCGACTACGCGCTGTTCGTGCTCGCCAGGCACCGGGAGTACCTCGCGGGCGGGCTCGATCCCCGCGAGGCGGCGGGGCGGGCGGTGGCCACGGCGGGCAGGCCCGTGGTCTTCGCCGGCGGCGTGGTCGTCGTGTCGATCCTCGGCCTGGCGGTCGCGAACGTGCCGTTCATGACGGTGGGCGGGCTCGCCGTCTCGATCGTGGTGCTGACCATGGTGCTCGCGTCGGTGACGCTGCTGCCGGCCTTCCTCGGCGCGGCGGGCCCGCGGCTGGGCCGGGCCGGACGAATCGGTGGGATCCAACGGATTGGCCGGATGGGATGGATGGGACGGATCGGCCGGATGGGACGGATCGGCCGGACCGGTTGGAGCGGCCGGGCGGTGCAGACCGGGCAGCCGGGCCGACGCGTACGGAGGCGGGACGCGGAGGCGGGCACCGCTCCCGCCGCCGGTTGGCGTCGCTGGATCGGGCACGTCAGCCGTCACCCGGTGCTGTACGCGGTCGGCGCGGCGGGGCTGCTGCTGACCGCGACGCTGCCCGTGCTCGGGCTGCGCGTCGGCCTGCCCGACGACGGCTCAATGCCCCCCAGCCGCACCGAGCGCCGGGCGTACGACCTCGTCGCCGAGGGGTTCGGCCCGGGCACCAACGGTCCCCTCGTCATCGCCGCGGACCCCGCCGGTGATCCCGGAGTTGTGGACCGACTCGTCGGGGCGGTCGCGGCTGATCCGGGCATCGCATCCGTCGCGCCGACGCACATCGACCGGGCCACCGGCATTGCCACCCTCGTGGTGTTCCCGACCACCAGCCCTCAGGACAAGGCCACCGCCGACACGATCGCCCGGCTGCGCACCGACGTACTGCCCGCGGCGATCGGGCCCGGCCCGGCCAGGGCCCACGTCGGCGGCGCCGCGGCGAGCCTGTCCGATGTGGGACGGCGCACCAGCCAGCGCCTGCCGGTCCTCGTCGCCGCCGTGCTGGCGATGTCGTTCCTGCTGCTGATGCTGGTCTTCCGCTCGATACTCGTACCGCTCAAGGCGGTACTGCTGAACCTGCTGAGCATCGGCGCGTCCTACGGCATCATGGTCGCGGTCTTCCAGTGGGGCTGGGCCGGCGCACTCATCGGGCTGGAAGCGACGGTTCCGATCGTTTCGTTCATCCCGATGTTCCTCTTCGCCATCCTGTTCGGCCTGTCAATGGACTACGAGGTGTTCCTCCTGTCCCGCGTACGCGAGGAGTACGTGCGCACCGGCGACAACGGCACGGCGATCGTCGAGGGCGTCTCGGGCACCGCCCGGATCATCACCTCGGCCGCCCTCATCATGGTGGCGGTCTTCCTGTCCTTCGCCGTCGCCGAGGACCCCTCCACCAAGATGTTCGGACTCGGCCTGGCCACCGCGATCTTCATCGACGCCACGGTCGTACGCATGGTGCTGGTACCGGCGACCATGACACTCCTCGGCCCGGCCAACTGGTGGCTGCCGCAGTGGCTGGACCGGCTGCTTCCCCGCGGTCCGGTGGGCGCTGACGGCGCCGACGACGGCGACGACGGCGACGACGGCGAGGACGGCGAAGACGCCGACGACGGCGAGGACGGCGAGGACGGCGAGGACGGCGAGGACGGCGAGGACGGCGACGAAGCCGAGGCGGACGTGGAATCCGCGGGTGGGGCCCCGCGTCCACCGCTGGTCGGCCGTTGACCCGACTCCCGCCCGCCCTTCGGCTCGCCCCGGCGCCGTGTCCGGTGAGGCGCGCGCGTCAGGTCCCGAGGGCCGCGACGATGTCGTCCGTGCTGCGCACCCGGCCGAGCCTGGGGAAGATCTTGCCGAAGGTGTGGGCGTGGGAGTCGGCGTCCGTGTCCGTGGTGGCGTCCTCGGCGAACGTCAGGTCGTAGCTGTGCTCCCACGCGGAGCGCGCGGTGGATTCGACCCCGATGCTGGTGGAGATGCCCGCCAGCACGAGGTGGTTGATGCCGCGTCGGCGCAGCTGGAGGTCGAGCTCGGTCCCGGTGAAGGCGCCCCAGTGGCGCTTGGTGATGACGATGTCTCCGTCGGCGGCGAGACCGGGCGGGAAGGCCGAGTACTCGGCCGGGGGCGCGGCCGCCGGGCCGGGCCGGTCGGCGTGCCGGGTGGGCAGGTCGCCGCCGTCGGGGGACCAGGCGACTTTGACCAGGACGACGGGCAGGCCATGGGTACGGAAGGCGTCCGCGAGCCGGATGCCCTGCTTGAGGATCTGGTCGGAGGGGGTGACGGTGGGCAGGGCCAGGACGCCCTTCTGGAGGTCGATCAGGACCAGGGCGGTGTGTTCGTCGAGGCTGGGCTCGGGCATGCGTGACTCCTCGGTCGTCGGTCCCCCCGGCGGTCGTGGTGGTGCGCGATGGTGCGTGGTGGGGTGCTGTGGTGTGCTTTGGTGCCCCTGCCGGCGGTGGGCGGTGGCGCTGGGATCAGTCCTCGGCCAGACGCCGCAGCAGGGCGGCGGCCTCCGCGATGACCTGCTGTTCGGCCCCGGTGAGCCGTTCGGCCATCAGCTCGGCGAGCCGCCCGTGGCCCGCGGCCCGCCGGTCGCGGAGGTAGCCGCGGCCCTGGGCGGTCAAGTCGATGAACTGGCGCCGTCCGTCGGTCGGGTGCGCGGTGCGCTCCACGTACCCGTCGGCCTGCAGGGCGTTGACCGTGGCGATGACCGACTGCGGGCGGATGCGCTCCGCCTTGGCCAGGTCGGTGGCGGTCATGGGCCCCTCGCGGTCCAGGCGCTTGAGTACGGAGGTCTGCGACAGGGTCACCTCTCCGGACGCGGAGGCCGCGCGCATCTGCCGTACGAGCAGACTCACGGCCAGTTGCAGCTCCTCGGCCGTCTCGCGCAGGTTCCGGTCGGCAGTCATGCCATGACAATAACGGACAAACAGCCAAACTGACAAGCTTGCCTTGTTATAGGGGAAGAGCCGCCGCCCGCCGCCCGCCGCCAGAAGCAGTGCCTGCGTGCGGGGTCGGTCCGCTGCCGTCACCCGGCCGGGGCGTGCGGGCGTGCGCGCCGCGGAACGGAGTGCGAGGGTGAGGGCGCGAGCCGCGGTGGCTCCACCATGAGGACAGGACCTGGCCGGGCCCGTAGTCACCTCGGCCGGGTCCTGTCTCGGTATCCGGGCAGGGCGACCGCTCCGTGAGCGCCGGGGTCGGCTGCGGCGGGTGCTGACCGGACTCGGACCGGCGCCCTCCCGGGCAGCTCCCACGGCCGTGGAGATCACGTCGGCGGACAGCCCGCAGCAGCCGCCGCCGACCCGGCAGGCGCTCGTCCAAGCCGCCTGCGGGTGCCGGACGCGCATCAGCCTCGGCGGGAACAGCGGACCCGAGCGCCGGACCCGAGCGCCGGATCCGAGCGCCGGATCCGAGCGCCGGTTTCCGACTGCGGGGCCGCCGTGCTCCCCGGCACGGCTAAGGTGGCTCCTCGGCGATCGACGGGGGGCGACCGTGAACTGGGCCGCAGAGGCAGCGCTGACCGACTTCCAGCGGAACCTGATCGTCGCCCTCGCGGGCGCACTCGTCGGCGTGCTCGGCACGATGGCGATCGAGTACGTGAAAGCCCGCCGCGAGCCGACCAAGCGGCTCTCGTACGACGCGGAGACGCGGACGGCCATCGTCTCCGCGGACGAGCAGGTACGGCCCCGCCTCGGACTCACGTACGACGGCCGGTACGTCGAAGACCTCAGCTCCGTCGAGTTCACGGTGGAGAACACCGGCAACCGCGTCGTCCAGCAACAGCAGCTGCGGTTCCGGTTCGCCGACGGGACCCAGGTGCTCGACGCCGCCGCGACCTCCGCCCACGAGGCCGAGTGGGGCGTACAGCGACGCGCGGACCTCGAACACAGCGCCCGGGAGGCCGTCTTCGCCATCGGCCACCTGGAGCGCGGGCAGCGCGTGACCTTCCGGCTGCTCGCCTCCGGCCGCGACTCCGGCAGCTGGGAGGTCGTCCCGCACAACCCGCTCGGGGACGTCGACCTGCGCGAGCGCTCGGCCGCCCGGATGAAGGACGACCGGGAGCACATGCCCACCTTCTTCTGGCTGTCCTTCCTGCTGTTCACCGTCCCGCCGGTGTTCACCGCCTTCGGCTCCGTCGGCCGACTGGCCGCGGCGCTCGTGAGCGCGGGCTTCATCGCCGCAGTCGTCCCCCACCTCGCCCCCACGGCCCGGGCGCTGCGCGACGTACTGGTCAGGTCTCACCAGCCCGGAAACACCTACACGTTCAACGGCGAGGTACACGGCACCGCCCTCACCTTCGGAGACAGCGGCACCCTCAACTACACCTCCACCGGGGCCGATCCGGCCGGGTCCCCGCCCGATCCGGCGGACGCGCCCTGATGAGCTTCAATCCCCCGGACGTGCACCGCTGCCGTTGACTCCTTGCCGCAGGACACCGTCCCTCCGGACGGTCGGCTCACGCCGCGGGGGTCATGACACGGGGGCTATGACACGGGCTGGCGCAGCCCTCGGAGCGGGGCCGAGGCCAAGCCGGTGACGGCGGCGGCGCCGCCGAGGAGGGCGCACAGGGCGATCGCCGTCCTGACCCCGGCCGTGCTCGCGAGCCGGCCCAGTACGGTGTTCGCGATCACCAGGGCCATGCTCTGGACGAGGGTCAGCAGCGAATGGATCCGGGACACGTGCGTGTCCGGGGCGCAGGCCAGCACCAGTGGGCCCACGTGGCAGGCGAACATGCCGGAGCCTGCACCGACGACCACGGCTGCGGTCACGGCTGCGGCCGGGGCGGGCGACGCCGCGAGTCCGGCCAGTCCGACCGTGGCGAGCGCCAGGCCCAGGCCCGTGCCCCTGCCGATCCGGCGCATGGAACCCAGGCGGGAAGCCAGGAGTGCGGCCAGGAGGGTTCCGGCGCCCTGCCCTGCGGCGACCAGGCCCGCCGGTCCCGGTCCCCAGTCGTTGGAGCGGGCCAGCAACGGGCCGAGCAGGGCGACCGCGGGCAGCAGTCCCGCCGCGGCCGCTGCCGTCAGCAGCAACGCGGTGCGCAGTACGGGATTCCGCACCGCGAGTCCCACACCGTCGGCGATCCCGGCAACCAGCCTCTGCGGGCGCAGGGAGCGCTCCGCCTCGGCCGCCGGCCGCACCCACAGCATCACGGCCAGGACCGCGACGAAGGTGCCCGCGTCGACCAGGGCCGTACCGCTCAGGCCCGCCGTCGTCACCAGCACCGCTCCCACCGGGGCGCCGAGCAGTGCGGCCACCTGGCCGCCGGCCTGCTGCAGGGCCACCGCCCGGGGCAGTTGCTCCCTGCTGACCAGGCGGCGGGGCATGGATCCCGTCGCGGGGAGGTAGAACGCGTCGATGCTCCCGAGCGCCACGGCGAACCCGAGCAGCATCCAGGGCTGCGTCCCCCGGATCCCGGTCGCCGCGGCCAGCGCGAGTACGGCTGCGAGCATCGCCACATCGCCGATGATCATCATGCGGCGGGCGCCGAAGCGGTCTCCTGCCGCCCCGCCGAGCAGCAGGAGCAGGGTCCGCGGCAGGGTGATCGCCGTCAGCACCAGAGCAGCCGTCTGGCCGCCGTGGGCACTGGCAGCCCAGCCGAGGGCGAAGGCGAGGGCTGCGTCCCCGACCAGTGAGACTCGGGTCCCGGCGAGCCAGAACAGGTACGAGCGGGGGAGAGGTATGCGGGAGCGACCGGAGACGGCGGATCGCGTGGTGCCAAGTGATGCCATGACCGCCGACCGTAGGGCCCTCAACCTGGTCGAGGGCTAGTGACGGACCATCAGTCCCTGCCGGGAAACAACGCTCCTGCTCGCCGGCCGGCGTCAATCCAGGAGGAACCCGATGAGCCGGCCGACCAGGTACTGCACGCGGTGCCGGTTTCCGCAGAACCGTTTCGGGGTCCACCAGCGGGGCTGGTCACGCAGCCGACCGCACAGCTTGCACGGTAGTGGATCAAGCTCGATCTCGATGGCCCTCATGCCGCCACTCCAGGATGGTCCGAGCAACTCTTCCGTTCCGGCTCCCGCCCCCCGGCCCCGGTCATCCCGGCCCCCCCGGGTCGTCAGGTCAACCGCTCTTCCTGCGGTCGTACAGCATCGTCGAAAGCGGTATCGCCAGGCCGATCCAGAAGAGGATGGCGGGCACGTCGCGTTCGGTCCACGGGATCTGGGAGATCAGGAGGGCGCAGAGCATCGTGCACGCAGCCTGGCCCAGGACGACGGGGGCCCACGTGCCGCGGCGTACGAGGGAGCGGATGTTGAGCTGCACGCCGGTGCGCATCCGGCGGTAGCGCAGCAGCGCGCCGAAGCCCCAGACCGCGGCCATGATCGTCAGCACCCAGAGCCGGTTGCCGAGCGGTACGGGCAGCTCCCGCAGGACCGGGTCCTTGGACGTGGCGAAGAGGTCGATCATCGCTCCCGCCGCTGCCAGGCAGACCAGCGCGAGCCAGCGCGTTCCCCGCAGCAGGCGGAACGTGGCCTGGTCGAGGCCGGTGCGCAGCATCGGGGACTGCGGTGCGCCCGCCAGGCCTGCCGAGTAGATCTCCGCCGCCCGGGCGGCCGGGACGTCCGGACCGCCGGCCATCGCGTCGGTGTACATGGCCTGTGCCGTCTTGTTGGACGGGTCGAGGCGCAGCCATTCGACCAGGGCCTGCTTCGCGATGTCCTGCCGCTGCGTGCGTACGGCCGTGAAACACACCGCCTGGTGCGCGTCGGGCTCCTCCGGGGCGAGGCGCAGCGCCTCGCAGGCCGCCTCGTACGCCCGTTCGTGGTCGGCGGGCGGGGCCGTCGCATGGGCGACGAGCACCTGGGCCAGCGCGAAGTGCGGGGACCACACGTCCGGCGCCCTGCGGACGGCCTCCTCGGCCGCCGCCCGGGCCTCGGGCTGCCGGCCCAGGCGCAGCAGCACCCGGGACAGCAGGATCAGCCCGCCGACGTGCCCGGGCGTGATCCGGAGCATCTCGGTCGCCGCCCGCTCCGCGAGCTCGTACTCGCCGAGCTCCTCGTGGGCGACGGCGAGCAGCTGCCAGGCCCACTCGTCGTCCGGCTCCTCCGCGAGGTGCGGTGCCAGCTCGGTTTTGGACTCCTCGTACCGCCCCGCCGCCTGCAGTGCGCCCGCGCGCCCCAGTACCGGGTTGCCGTTCACAGCTTCCGCCTCTTCTTCAGGTACGTCACGAGGTCGTCGTACATACCGCCCTCGTTGGCGAACATCGCCACGTTCCGCGCCGCCGCGAACCAGGGTTCGGTCGAGGGGACCACCGATTTCGCCGCGCCGAGCAGGTCCTTCATCCCGATCATGCGGACCTGGCCGGTACGGACCGAGTCGAGCAGCGCACTCTCGGCCGCCGACTCGCACACATGGGCCAGGTCCGCGCCCGAGAGGCCGTCCGTCGCCTTGACGAGACGTCCCAAATCGATTGCCTCGATGGGGCGTTCGCGCAGGTGGTAGCGGAGGATCGCCTCGCGGGCGGTGGCGTCGGGCGGCAGGACGAGGAGGGTGCGGTCGAGCCGTCCCGGGCGCCGCAGCGCGATGTCCACGTCCCAGGGGACGTTGGTGGCGGCGAGGACGAACACGCCTTCGTTGGCTGCGGAGTCGATTCCGTCGAGCTCGGTGAGGAGCTGGTTGACGGTGTTGCGCATGCCGCTGTGGTGCGTACGGCTGCGCTTGGCGCCGAGCGCGTCCAGTTCGTCGAGGAAGACGACGCAGGGCGCCTGGCGGCGGGCGGTCTCGAAGACCTCGTGCATGTTGCGCTCGGAGTTGCCGATCCACATGTCGAGGACGTCGTTGACGGACACGGACAGGAAGTTCGCCCCGAGCTCGCCGGCGACGGCGCGGGCGATGAAGGTCTTGCCGCAGCCGGGCGGACCGTAGAGGAGGAGCCCGCCGCGCAGGCTCTTGCCGTACAGCTTGCGCAGTTCGGGGTTGCGCATCGGCGCGAGGAACGCGGCTTCGAGGCGGTCCTTGACCTCCTGCATGCCGCCGACGTCCGCGAGCCGTACGACGCCGGGGGCGGACACCTCCCAGGCGTCGGCGTCTCCGGGGTCGCCGCTCCCGTCGACGCTGAGCGGGGGCTCGACGAAGCGGGGCTCGACGATGCCGTCGACTTCCTGCTCGGCCGCCTGCCAGTCGAAGGCGGGGGCGGGGGCGGGGGACGGGCCTTGGGGGGTGACGGGCGGTGCCGGGAGTGGGGGTGCCGTTGGTCCGGCGGGGGCAACCGGTTCCGTGGGTTCAACCAGTTCCGTGGGTTCAACCGGTTCCGCGGGGGGAACCGGTGCCGCGGGTTCAACCGGTTCTGCGGGGGCAACCTGTGCCACGGGCGCCGCCTGCACACCCATCGCCCGCACCATCAACTCCCGCACCGCCGCGTCCCCCGGCGCATGCTGCAAGGCCACCGCGGCCTCGGCCACGGCAGCGTCGTGCAGCCCCGCGGACAGCAGCAGCTCCGCGAGGTGCAGCCGCAGAGGCACGTCCCCGGGTGCAGCGGCCACCGCTGTGCGAAGGCTCTGTATCAGAGGGGATTCAGGGGCAGGAGACTCTTCCGGCATGATCCATGTTTACGCGGGACCGCCGACGAGAGTCCAATCGGGGTGTTGTGCGGTGGATCACGAAGCCGGCGGGGCAGCTCGCAGCCCTCCGCGCCGCCCATGAGGTCGGCGGCCCTGAGGAGGAGTACGGCCGAGGAGTCCGGCGCACCGGCTCGCGCACGGGACTGCGGCGGTCGCGCACGCGCGAGGGTCAGCGCAGGACCAGAGCGCCGGGCACCTGTTCCTCAAGGATCTCGACCAGCCAGTCGAAGACCGAGGGGCCCTTGCCGGCACGTGCCGCGGCGAGCTGCTCGGCCACCGCGGGGCGGTTCGTGTGGTGACAGCGCGCCAGGCGGATCTCCAGCTGACGGGCCGTCTCCGCATGCCCGAGGGCCTGCCGGGAGGAGGCGTGGTCGTGCCACTCGACTGCGAAGTCCCCGTCCTCCGGCGTACCGAATCCGCCTCTCAGACAGTCGTTGAAGGCGTCGAGGTTCCGTCCGAAGTAGCCGCCGGGGCCGTTGACCGCCTCGCCCATGACCAGCCAGAAGTCCTCCAGCGAGTGGATACGCCTGCCGTTCAGCACGTAGATCGTCGTCATACCGCGACGCTACGGGATGGCTTCAGGCCCGGAACAGCTCCCACTGCATCCGGTGGCGAAGGGTCAACCAGCGCTCCCCGAAAGGTCGTTCGAGCCTCCGGCTGCACCCGGGGCTCCGGAATTCGGTTGCCGCCGGGAACGCCGCATTCCTAAGGTCGTACGCACCGACGGCGTGTAGCTCAGCAGAAGAGCACCGGACTTGGGATCCGGAGGGCGCAGGGGCAGGACCTGCCACGCCGGCTCATGGACGAGATCGCTGACAAGCAGCCCTTCGCACCGCACCGGACGCCGCCGCCCGCACCGCAGGCCGCCGCGTCCCCGACCGGCGCCGCAGCCCCGACCGATGCCGCGTCCCCGACCTACGCCGCGGCCCAGCTCGCGCGGGCCCTGCGTACCGGCGCCACGCACCCGGACTCCGGTACGCGCCGCCGCGCCGAGAGCAGGATCCGGCAGTGGCGGGCCGTGCTGTCCGGCATGGCCGACGGCCGGCTCACCGTCGGCTCCCGCACCCCGGTCGCCGGCCTGCCCGCCTGGGTGACACCGGAAGTCGTACGCGGCGGCTTCGCCACCGGCACCCCCGCCGCGGGCGGGCCGCTCACCGCGTACGAGGAACAGGCCGCGCGGCGGGCCGGCGTGCCCGCGACCCGCGCCGCGCTGTTCGACCACGCGCTCACCGAGGACGGCCTCGCCCGCCTGTGGGAGCTGCTGGACAGCGGCCGCTACGAGGTGGCGCTGCCCGAGGAGGCCGCGCTGCTGACGGTGGCCTGGCTGGTCAGGGCCGGTGACTTCGAAGGGGCGGTGGCCCTGGTGACCGAACTCCGGCCGTTCGCGGACCGCCTCCGCTTCCTGCCCCGCCCGACGGACCGGCCGGCCGCCGACGCGACCGCCGTGCACCGCCGCACCGTCGGCGAGGTCGCCGTCGCGCTCCACAACCGGCAGCCCAAGGCCGCGATCGAGGCACAGCGCGAGGCGCTGACCGTGTGGCGCCCGTTCGAGGACGAACTCCTCGCCTTCTGGCTGCGGCACGGCACGGCTCCGTCGGCCCCGGCTTCCGGAACGGACCCCGACGGGCGGGAAAATGCAGCCCCGCCGGCGTTCCCCCGCACGGCCGAGGGCCCCGCCGCGCCGCCCCGCACGGCACGCGCCGGGGAAGCCGCCGCGCTCCTGCGCCGCTACCGCACCCTCGCCGACGCGCACCCGCTCTGCGGCAAGCACCGCAATCCCAAGTCCAACGCGGCCATCCTGCGCCGCGCCCTGGAGGAGACCGCCGCCGGCCGGCCGGTGCCGCCCCGGCTGGCCGGGCTGCTGCGGCACGCCGTCACCTCCATGGTGGCCAAGCGCGGCCGTCCCGGCTCCCCCGAACACACCGCACTGCGCCGCGAGCAGGTCCGGCAGGCCGCCCTGCCCTCCCACCACCGCATCGCCGCCCTGGTCGTACGCCGGCTCGGCGTGCTGGACCAGCTCACCGGCACCCCCGACGTCGAGTCCCCGGTCCTGCCGGTCACCGCCGCGGAGGCCGCCGCCACCGGACTGCCCGCCGGCACTCCCGTACCGCTCCGCCTGCAGCAGGTCGTGCGCGCGGCGCTCAGCGCTCCGCTGGAGACCCTGGTCGAGCGCGGACTCGTACCCTCCGCCGAGGTCCTCGCCGAACTTGTACCGCAGCTGGTGGCCGCCGCCACCGCCCAGCGCCACCCCGACCCCGCCCTGCGCACCCTGTCCGCCGCCACCTACCGGGCGTTCCGCAACCGCCGCTCCCTGCTCCTCCTGAACCTCGCCCACCAGGTCCGCGTGGACGAGCTGCCCTGGGTCGGTGCGCTCGCCGCCCACAGCACCGACCCGGACGCCGCCGCCCGGGCCAGGGCCGCGGCGGGGGCCACGCTGCGCCGGCTCGGCGAACTGGCGATCGGCACGTTCCCGGGGACCCTGCTGCCCAACTCCCTGGTGAGCGAACTGGCCCACCTCGCGCGCCAGGCGGAACTTCCGGCGCCGTTCGTGGAGGAACTCGCGGCCGACATCTTCACGGGCACGTTCACCCCGAAGTTCCTGACCGCCGCCCGCGTCGCCGCCGACCTGCTGGAAGGCAGCCTGTACGCGCGCTACTACGGGATCGACTGCGCGGCGGTGCGCAGCATGGCGGTGCTCCAGGCGGCCGAGGGCCTCGCCCGCGGCACAGGGGGCGCGGGCGCTCCCGGCTCCGGACGGCCCGCAGCCGGAGCCGCGTTCGCAACGATGTGCGCGGAGCGTGCCGAACGGGCCGCGGCGGGCGCCGTGTCCGCGGTCCCTGGCACATCCGCCACATCCGCCACATCCGCCGCCGCCCCCGCCGTCCCCGTCCGCTCCTGGTCGCCGGCCGCGAACGGCACCGTGATCGAGCAGGCGCAGATCCTCACCACCCACAACCTCGCCGTCCTCGTCCGGCACGCCGGGGTGGAACCGGCGGCGGGCTGGGAGCACCTGGCCCGGGCCGCCTTCACCACGACCTGCCGACTGGTCGCCCGCGCGCATGACCACCCGTACCCCTTGGCCACGGTGAAGGACGCGGCGTACGCATGGCGCCAGATGCTGTTCCACCTCTCGCTGTGCACCCCCGAACGCCAGGCGGCGCTGGTGGACTGGATCGCCGCGGAAGCCGCCCGCCAGCCCTGGCACACCGCGGCCCGCCTCGCCCCCGCCGTCGCGGGCCTGTGCATGGTCGCCTCCGGCGGCGCCTTCCTCCCGGACGGCACCGCCCTCGGCGGCCTCTCCCGCCGCTTCCTCGCCTGGACCACGACCGCCCACTGGCTCACCCGGCACCCGTGACCACCGACCTCCCGGCCGGGCCGCACCGCACCGCACCGCCCCTGGGGTCGGCTTTGCACGTGAATTGCACGGAGTGCCGCATCATGGACGCATGGTGATCGGGAGGCGGCTCGCCCGTGAAGGCCGGGCACACCGCCTCTCGCTGGTCTGTACGCCGGACACCCACGCACGGAAGGCTGGGCCATGCGGAAACTGATCTACGGCATGAACCTGACCCTGGACGGCTACATCGCCGCTGCCGGCGATGACATCGGCTGGAGCGGGCCACCGAGCCCCGAGCTGTTCGAGTGGTGGCTGGGCCACGAGCAGGCGAGCGGCCTGACCCTGTACGGGCGCAAGCTCTGGCAGACGATGAGCTCCTACTGGCCGACCGGCGACCAGCAGCCCGACGCCACCCCGGCGGAGATCGAGTTCGCGCGGAACTGGCGGGACACGCCGAAGGTCGTGTTCTCCTCCACGCTCGACGAGGTCGGCTGGAACGCCCGCCTGGTCACCGGCGACGCGATCGCCGAGATCACCCGGCTCAAGGCCGGGGACGGCGGCCCCATGCACATCGGCGGCGCAACGCTCGCCGGGGCCGCCGTGCGCGCCGGGCTGATCGACGAGTACGTGATCGCCACCCATCCGGTCCTGGTGGGCGGCGGCACGCCCTTCTTCCCGGCGCTGGACAGCTGGGTGAACCTGAACCTGCTGGAGACACGGACGATCCCCGGCGGCGTGGTCCTGACCAGGTACGAACCGAAGCGCTGAGCAGCTTCCCGCCGTCTCCCGCCCTGTTCAGCAGCCCGGGCACCCCGTTCAGCAGCCCGGGCGCTCCGTTCAACAGTGCGGGCGCTCCGTTCAGCAGCCCGGATCACGGGTCCCGGCGCGGATCAGGGCGTCGGCCAGTTCCACGGGGCGGCTCAGCGCAACGCAGTGGCCCGCGGCGATCTCGTCGGGGACGACCCCGAGACGCTCCCGCACGAGACGGCGCAGGAAGCCGGGAGGGAGGAAGCGGTCCTCGGTGCACAGCACGAACCCGGTCGGCACGGACGGCCAGGCATCCAGCGGCCAGGGCTGGGCCGACGCGGCGGGCGAGGGGTGGGCCCGTTCCCGGCCGATCGCCTCCGCAGCCAGTTCGCGGGGAACGTCGTGGTAGAACGCGACGTAAGGGTCGGAGCTCCCGGTACGTCCGCCGTCCCGCAGCGCCTGGCGCCGCACGGCCTCGGCGTACCCCGTGGCACCCCACCACTCGTCGGCCGACTCGCCGGGCGCAGGGACCATCCCGGCCACGAGCACCAGCGCCTCCACCGGTCTCCGGGCCGCCACCAGCGGCGCCGTGAACGCACCGAAGGACTGCCCCACGACCACCAGATCGCGCCGACCGCCGACCGCCCCCAGCACGGCATCGGCATAGTCGTCCAACGTCAGCGAGTCGTCGTCCCCGGGAAGATCGGGCGCCACCGACTCCCACCCGCGCGCCCGCAACTCCGCCTCGACCGCGTGCCAGTACCAGCCCCCGTCACCGGCGCCGTGGATGAGGACGAACATGCTCACCGGTTCAGTCCCACGACCGCAAGGGTACGGACAACGCGGTCGGAAAAGCCGCAACTGCCCCGGCCGGGACCCTGGATCGGCTTCCGCGTGAAGGCGAGCTGATCACTGCGAGGGTCGCCGAGGTGGATCTCCGGCGTCGGCGCGTGCTGCTGGGCCGGGTCCTCACGCGCGTGTGAGGACGTACGCGTAGGCGACCCCCTGGTACGGGAGGCTGCTGGGGCTGCTGGTCGGCGTGGTGACGCGGGAGGTGTCGCGATGGCCGGCCCCGCCCCTCCCGGGCCCCGCTCGTCAGCCCCGGTGCGGTGCGTCTGGGCTGCCGAGGAGTCTGTCCACGAGGAGGCGGGGGTAGCCCGTGGCCGGCAGGGGGATGCCGAAGATCGCCCGGATGTAGAAGGGGGCGACCAGCTGATCGAGGATGTCCTCCAGGGGCGGCGGGGTCTCACCCCGGGCCGCGGCCCGATCGCGGATCTGCTCGATGGAGCGGATGCGGTGCCGGAAGTGCTGGGCGCGTTCGGCCCGGGCCTGGGTGGTCCTCGGCATGGACAGGGCGGCGGCGCGTACGAGGGCGCGGCCCTCGGGCGTACCCATGCTGATCACGGTGGCTTCGGCCCAGGCGATGAGGTCACCGCGCAGGCTTCCGGTGTCGTGCAGGGGCCAGTCGCGCTCCAGGCGGGTGGCGACGGTGTCCCCGAGCAGCGCGTCGAGGCTTCCCCAACGCCGGTAGACGCTCGTGTGGTTGACGCCCGCGCGCTGCGCGATCGCGGGGATGGTGAGGTCCTCGCCCTCCGGGTCCGAGAGGAGGTCGACGACCGCTTGGTGGACGGCGGTGCGGACCTGCTCGGGACTCCTGCGGATCCGCGCGGCCGGCTGTTGCTTCCCAGTCACACCACCATCATAAGCACAGATATTTGCTTACGGCCGAGCGAGGCCCTACAGTCGTCGGCGTAAGCACAAATCTGTGCTTGTGGAGCCGGTGGGAGGAAACTGCCATGCATCAGCTGCTGTTCCCGAACAACACCCAGTTCTGGTACGAGACCCTGCGCTCGCTGAGTCACATCGCCTACGGCGGCGCCGACTTCGGCGAGGTCGTCTCCACCGCGTCCCGGATCACCGAGGGCGACTACGGCAGCTGGTACACGGAGTGGTTCGCCACCGCCTGCCGGGTGTCGGCGGAGGCCGAGAAGGCCCTGGCGGCCGGTCACCGGGTCAGCGCCCGCGACGGGTTCCTGCGCGCTTCGAACTACTACCGTTCGGCGGAGTTCTTCCTGCACGGCAAGGACTGCGACCCGCGCCACGACCACGCGTACGACCGCTCCGTGGAGTGCTTCCGGGCCGCCGCCGCGCTCTACCGCACCCCGCGCATCGAGCCGGTCGAGATCCCGTACGAGGACACCACCCTGCCCGGATACCTCTACCGGGCCGACGGCACCGGCACCGGCACCGGCACCGGCACCGGCACCGGCACCGGCGCCGCCGCCGGCGCCCCCCGCCCGACGCTGATCATGCACAACGGCTTCGACGGTACCGCGGAGGAGATGCACTTCTTCGGCGCGATGGCCGCCGTCGAACGGGGCTACACCGTCCTCGTCTTCGACGGCCCCGGCATGCCCGGCCCGCGCCACCACCAGGGCCTGGTCTTCCGGCCCGACTGGGAGAACGTCATCACCCCCGTCATCGACTTCGCAGAGACGCTCCCGGAGGTCGACAGCAGCCGCATCGCCCTGCTCGGCCTGAGCATGGGAGGAGTGCTGGCCCCGCGGGCCGCCGCGTACGAGCACCGGCTGGCCGCGCTGATCGCCGTCGACGGCCTCTACGACCTCGGGCAGGTGTCCGTCCGTGCCATCGGCGGCGACCGCGCGGAGGCCGAACGCCTCCTGCGGGCGAAGACCGCCCCGGAACTCGACGCCGCCCTCGAACGGATCATGGCCGAGGACCCGATCGCCCGCTGGGCACTCCACCACGGCATGTACGTCATGGGCGTCGACACCCCCCGCGCCTTCTGCGCCTCCTACCTCGACTACACGCTCGCCGACGGGATCGCCGAACAGATCCAGTGCCCCACCCTCGTCTGCGAGGCCGCGGAGGACGAGTTCTTCCAGGGTCAGCCCGAGCAGCTCTACGCACACCTCACCTGCCCCAGGACCCTCATGCTCTTCACCGCCGAGGAAGGCGCGGGCGCCCACTGCCACGCGGGCGCCATACGCCACGCCACAGCCCGCATCTACGACTGGCTCGACGACACCCTCACCGACCCCGCCGCCGGCACCCGCCCCTGAGTGCGGCAGCGGCCGGTGCGGGCGGCCCGGCCGCGACAGCCGCGTCGCGGCCCCGGCGGGCTCCCTGCGCCCACACCGGACCACCCTCGCGGACACCGCGGCACGGTGCCCTGCGCCGCGGACGCGGTCGGCTCGTGAGCGCCGCGGTCACCGTGTGTGGTGGGGGGTTCCAGCCACTCGGCGGGGGTGTCTCCGACGATCGTCGGATGGCCCGCGGAGGACATGGGCTTCCAGGCTGGTGGCATGACAGAGCGTGTGCAGGAGCCGGGGCGCTCTGGGGAGTTCCTCGGCACGGCGCTCGTGGCGAGCGGCCGCTGCCTCGCTGTCACGGCCCGGTTCGGACCGAAGCCCGCCGCTGCTGACGCGCTGCGCGGGAGACCACGTACGAAAGGAATCCTGTGAACCCCGCATCCGCCCCGGAGGCGACGGGTGGCGAGTCCCTGCGCGTCCGCGAGACGCTCAAGGCGCTGTACGGGTACGTCCGCCCGCACCGGTGGGCCGTCGTACTCGGTCTGCTGTTGGCGTTGGTGGGGGCGGCCGGGGGGCTGCTCCAGCCGCTGGCCACGAAGGCGCTGGTCGACCGGCTCTCGTCCGGTGGCACGCTCGCCGCCGTCCTGCTGGCCCTGACCGTGCTGGTGTTGCTGAGCACGGTGGCCGAGGCGTTCGGCGCCTATGTGCTGGAGCGGACGGCCGAGTCGGTCGTCCTGGCCGCCCGCCGCAGCCTGATCGGCCGGCTGCTGCGGCTGCGGCTCTCGGCGGTGGACCGGATGCAGCCGGGTGATCTGATGTCTCGGGTGACCTCGGACACCACGCTGCTGCGGGCGGTCAGCACCCAGGCGGTGGTCAACGCCGCGACCGGCGCGCTCACGTTGGTCGCGGCGGTCGTGGTGATGGCCTTCCTCGATGTCGTCCTGCTCGGCGTCACGCTCGGTGTTGTCGTGGTCGTCGGCGCGGGCGCCGCCTTGGTGCTGCCGAAGATCGGGCAGGCCGCCGACCGCTCCCAGGCGGCGGTCGCGGAGATGTCCACCGGCCTGGAGCGGGTCTTCGGCGCGTTCCGCACGGTGAAGGCGTCCGGCGCCGAGCAGCGGGAGACCGCCCGCGTCGAGGCGTCGGCCCGGCGGGCGTGGCGGCACGGCGTGCACGGCGCGAAGTGGGAGGCCCTGCTGGGAACGGCGGACAACCTCGCCGTCGAGCTGGCGTTCCTCGCGGTGCTCGCGGCCGGTGGGGCGCGGGTGGCGTCGGGGGACATCCCCGTCTCCACGCTCATCGCCTTTCTGCTGTACCTGTTCTACCTGACCGAGCCGGTGTACAAGCTGGTCGAGGCCGCCTCCGCGTACCAGGAGGGCGCGGCCGCGATCTCCCGCATCAAGGAGGCGGACGGCCTGGCGGTGGAGCCGCCGGCCGAACGGGAGCCGGTGCGGCCCGAGCTGACGGCAACCGTACGGCGCCCGGCGCCGGTCCGCTTCGAGGACGTGTCCTTCCGCTACGGGCCCGGGCTGCCGTACATCCACCAGAAGGTGGATTTCGAGGTGCCGGGCGCAGGGATGACGGCCTTCGTGGGCCCCTCGGGCGCGGGCAAGTCGACGGTCTTCTCGCTCATCGAGCGGTTCTACGAGACGACCGGCGGGCGCATCCTGGTCGACGGCCGGGACATTCGGCAGTGGCCGCTGTCCGAGCTGCGGTCCGCCATCGGGTACGTCGAGCAGGACGCTCCGGTGCTGGCCGGCACCCTGCGGGAGAACCTGGTCTTCAGTGCGCCCGGCGCGACGGACGACGACATCCGCGCCGTCCTCGCCCGGACCCGCCTCGACACCCTCGTCGAGCGTCTCCCGCACGGCCTGGACACCCCGGTCGGGCACCGCGGATCGAAGCTGTCCGGCGGCGAACGCCAGCGCGTTGCGATCGCCCGCGCGCTGCTGCGCAAGCCCAGGCTGCTTCTCCTGGACGAGGCGACCTCGCAGCTCGACGCCGTCAACGAGCTGGCGCTGCGGGAGGTCATCGCCGAGACGGCGCGCGAGACCACCGTCCTGGTGGTGGCCCACCGCCTGTCCACGGTGACGGACGCCGACCGCATCGTCCTCATGGACGCCGGCACGGTCCGCGCGATCGGCACCCACGAGGAGTTGGCGGCCAGGGACGAGCTGTACGCACAGCTCGCCACGACCCGGCTCCTGACCCCGGCGGGGCGCCCCGCCGGGTGAGAGGAGCGCCCCGGCGCTGCCCCCCCGCCGCACGGCGGGGGGCAGCGCTTCCGGGCCGCGGGCGGCACCGGACTGCGGTCGGATACGGCGGACTGCGCGCGGCGTGAGGCCCGGGCCGGCGTCGCATCACCAGGCGCTCTGCTCCTCGGCGCGCCGGCCGCCACCGGACACGCTCGGCGCGGCCGGGGTGCGACCTGGCCGGTCCGGCTGTTCAGCGGATCTTCTCCGGGCCGGCTGCGGAGGCGGAGCCGGGGGCGGTGAGCAGGTGGGCGAGGGGAGTGGAGGCGAGGCCGTGGAGCAGGACGCTGGCGAGCACCGTGATGGTCATGGCGTACAGGGCGGTGTCCGCGGCGGGGCCGTCGGGGAGGGCGTTGAAGGCGAGCAGGCCGAACACGATCGACGTGGTGCCGCGCGGGCCGAGGGCTCCGATCAAGAACCGTTCCCGCCGGGTGAAGTCCGAGCCGAGGAAGGCCAGCAGGACCGGTGCGATGCGTACGACGGTGAGCGCGGCGAGGCAGAGCAGCACGGTCGGTGCGTGGAGGCCGTCGCTCAGGGCGAGCACGGCGGCGTTTCCGAAGAAGAACCACATGCACATGGTCATGAGGGAGCTGGTGTCCTCGACGAGACGGAAGTCCGTGGGGTCGGGGACATGGCCTTCGTGTCGCCGGGCCGGGGTCTGGCGGACGTACCGGAAGGCGATGCCGCAGACGAACGCGGCGACGAAGCCGTTGCCGCCGGCCGCCACCGTCACGGTGTAGACGAGCAGCGGTGTGACCAGGACGAGGACGCGGCGGGACTGTCCGGTCATCCACTGCCGGCGATCGGCCGTGATCATCAGCCATGCGAGCAGGGAACCGAGGGCCAGACCCACGACCAGGGCCTTCGCGGCGAACGGAACGGCCGTGCCCAGTGCCTGCAGCGGGGTGTGCGCCTGTGAGGTGGAGCCCGCCAGGATGAGGGCGAAGAGGAAGACGGGCGAGATGATGCCGTCGTTGTAGCCGCTCTCCACGTTGAGGACGTCGCGGACGCGTGCCGCGATGCGGGTGTCCCGTACCAGGGTCTCGGCCGGGGCGAAGTCGGTGGGGACGATGATGCACGCGATGATCAGGAGGATCACCGCGGGCAGGTCGGGGAGCAGCAGCGTGCCGAGCAGGACGACGGCGGCCAGGCTCAGGGGCAGCGCCACCAGCAGGGTGCGGGCGGCTGCGCCGGGGTGGTTGCCGAAGAGCCGGCCGCCCGGCAGTTCGGTGGCGTCGACGAACAGCAGGACGGCCAGGATGACCTCGGCCACGTGCTGGGCGATCTCGGAGTTGAGCGTGACTGCGATCTGGCTGTGGGTGAACACCCCGGTGAAGACGCCCGCGAGGACCAGCACCACGGGGGCTCTGACGTGCCCTCGCTCAAGCCTTCGGGCGCAGAGCGCCCATCCGGCGGTCACGGCGGTGATCACGATGAGGACGAAGGTCATGTGGATTCCGGTTCCGGGGCGACAACACGTAGCGGAGGGGCCGGTCCCTGCCGCGCGAGGAGCCCGCACCCACGGGGTTCGTGGGCCCGCGCGGCGCCGCCGATTCCGACCCTGAAGATCCAGCGTCGGTGGCCGGTGGCGTCCGGGCCTCCTGGCCGAGCTGCCCGAGGCCTGTTTCAGCCGTTCGGCGGGGCGCCGGACCGGACGGTGGATGTGAGCGGCCCGCGAGGGCCGGCGGAGCCGGGGCGGGCGGCCGTGGAAGGCCACCCGCCCCGGCCCGGCCTCATCGGATGTACTTCGCCGGTCTGGTGGCGGCGTTGAGCAGGTGCTCCAGTGGTCCGCGGCGGAAGAAGCGGGACCAGATCGCGGCGAACACGATCGCCCCGAGGATGAACATGAGCACGGGGATCCAGGAGGTCTGGGTGCTTTCGCCGGCCGAGACGCCCAGTGCGGACTGTGCCAGGAAGTGGCCGACGTAGGCCGTCAGGGACATGGCGCCCACCGCGATGACGGGCTTGGCCAGCCGGCGCAGGCGCGGCAGGCGGTCCATGAGCACCGTCGCGCCGACGATCACGAGGATGGCGACGCCCACGCTGCCGACGATGTCGAAGGTGGTGCCGCTGTGCGGCCCGGCGGACAGCAGTTCCGAGGCAGCCCGCCGAGGAGCCTCGAAGGGTCCGCCGCCGAAGGACGCCGCCTTGTCGAACGAGGCGGACGACTTCCCGTCCTCCGCCATGCTGCGCAGCGCGTCCTTGCCCGCCAGCAGCAGGGACAGTCCGTACGCGGCGACCGTGAGGGCGGCACCGAGGGCCGCCAGGCGGCGCTGGACGGAGACGGACGACAGGTCGAGGCGGGCCAGCGCCATGCCGGCGACGACGAACGCCGTCCAGGTGATCGCCGGGTAGAAGCCGGTGAGCAGCAGGTCGAGCACGCCCACCTCGCTGAGCTTCTTGAGCGGGTCGTGGGCGTCGATGGTCTGCCGGACGGACTCGCCGAGCCGGGAGTTCAGGAAGAACGCCAGCTGGGGGGAGACGAGCGCGAGCCCGGCCGCGGTGATCGCCAGGGTCTTGGCGGACAGGCGCAGCAGGGGGAGGGCGAGGAGGAAGTAGACGCCGTAGAAGCCGAGGATGATCACTCCTCCGTACTCCATCGCCAGGACGGTGCCCAGTGCCAGCAGGACGACGGCGCGGATCGCGATCCGGGCCTTCGCCTGCCGGCCGGCCAGGCCGGTCTTCGGCTCGCGGCGGCCGGCGATCAGCATCAGCGAGAACCCGGCGAGGGTGGCGAACAGGACCGACGAGTGTCCGTCGGCCAGGTACCGGACCCAGGTCCCGGCGCCGTGCGTGGACGAGAGCACCGGGCCGATGTGGACGACGTACATGCCGAACACCGCCAGCGCGCGGGCCAGGTCCACTCCGATGAGGCGTCCCGTCGAGGGGCTGCCCGAAGGTTTTCCGGCGGAGCCGGGCGAAGCTGCGGGCGGGGGAGACGCGGTCTCCCGCAGAGCTGACGTCGCCTGCGGCGGCTGTGTCTGTGTCATGCGGACAATCTCCCGGTGCCGTGCCGGGGCGGACCATCCGGCAGGTTTCGGTGGCACCCCCGCCGACCGGCCGGTCCCACCCCGCCGACCGGCGGGCGGGGCGCGGACGGGTCGGATGTCGCGGCAGAGGGCCGGCAGCAGGGCGGCCTTCGGGTCAGAGGCGGACACCGAAGTCCTGGACGATGCCGGCGAGGCCGGAGGCATGGCCCCGGCCGACGGCGCGGAACTTCCACTCCGCGCCGCTGCGGTAGAGCTCCCCGAAGACCATCGCGGTCTCGGCGGTGGCGTCTTCGCCGAGGCTGTAGCGGACGATCTCGACGCCGTCGGCCGGGTTCAGCACCCGGATGTAGGCGTCGCGCACCTGACCGAGGTGGTGCGCACGGGCGTCGTCGTCATGGACGGAGACCGGAAAGACGATCTTCGCCACGCAGGCGGGTACAGCGGCGAGGTTCACCTCGATGACCTCGTCGTCGCCCGCACCTTCGCCGGTGAGGCTGCCACCGGCGTGCTCGACCGACCCGTCCGGGCTCGTGGGGTTGTTGTAGAAGACGAAGAACGCGTTGGAGGCGACCTTGCCGCGCTTGCCGCACAGCAGCGCGCTCGCGTCCAGGTCGTAGCCGGCGCCGGTGGCGGCCCCCACGTCCCAGCCCAGGCCGATCCGGACCGCCGTGAGGCCCGGAGCCTCCTTGCTCAGCGAGACGTCGCCGCCCTTCGACAGCGAAACACTCATGAGGATTTCCCCCGGCTCGGGTGCGCTGGTGGCCCCCTCGGGCTCCTTGCCGCTGCCCCTGGCCCACGCACGGCCACGGCCACGACCGGCGGGCAGCGGATCATCCGTCCGTCGGAAAGGCCGGCGCTCCGGGGATCCCGGCCCGCACCTCCCCAGCCTCGCCGGCGCTTCGGGCCCGGCGCCATCCGCCGAGCCGCGTCCGTACGCCCGCCGACCGGCCGGAGAGCACCCCCCGAACGGCCGGAGCGGACCCGCCGGGTGTCCACATCCCGGGGGTGAGCACGCCACCACGTACCCTGCCGGACGTACGGTCGAGGTCAGGCGAACCCGTACAAGCACGCGAAGCACCCCGGCGGGTCGCAGAGCAGCTGGACAGAGCAGATGAGAGCGTGAGGCGGAGCGCCGGTGATCCGGGTAGTGGTGGTGGACGACGAAGCCCTGGTGCGGTCCGGCTTCCAGATGATCCTGAACGCGTCCGACGGCATCGAGGTCGTGGCGACCGCCGAGGGCGCCCGGGCGGCAGACGTGATCCGACGCGACCGGCCGGACGTCGTGCTCCTGGACATCCGCATGCCGGACGTGGACGGCCTGACCGTCCTGCGGCAGATCCGGGAACTTCCCGAACCGCCGTACGTGGCCATGCTGACCACCTTCGACACCGACGAGTACATCCTCACCGCACTGCGCTCGGGGGCCTCCGGCTTCCTCCTCAAGGACACCGAGCCCGAACAACTCGCCCAACTGGTCCGCACCCTGGCCGCGGGTGGAGTGGTGATGTCACCGAAGGCCTCACGCGCGCTGCTCCGCAGCCACCCGGGGGCCGGAGCACCTCAGGACGCGGACGCAGCGCGCGTCGGCTTGCTCAGCGACCGGGAACGCGACGTCCTCACCCTGATCGCGGAAGGACTCTCCAACGCCGACATCGGCACCCGCATCCACCTGAGCCAGGGCACCGTCAAGGACCACGTCAGCTCGATCCTGACCAAGCTGCGGGTCACCAGCCGCGTCCAGGCCGCACTCCTCGCCGAGCGCGCCGGACTGCTCACGCGCACCGACGAGGGCCCGACCCGGGACAACGGACGATGAGTACGGGCCGGGCACCGTGGCGGCGCCTGCCGCCCTGGGCCGTCGACACAGGCCTCGTGGCACTGGCCGCGCTCGACGCATGGATCAACCTCCTGGACGAGGGCACCCCTGTGATGTGGGCCTGCGCCGCCATGGGCTCGACCGGACTGTTCCTGCGCAGACGCCTACCGCTGCCCGTCTTCCTGCTGACCCTGCCCATGACCCTGTTCATGGACGTCGCGGTCGCCCCCATCGCCGCCCTGTACACACTGGCCGCGTCCACCCGCGACCGCCGGCTGCTCGCCGGCTGCGCGCTGCTGAACGCCGCCGCGGGCACCCTCGCATGGCCGCTGTCCGACCCGTTCGACGGCGACCGGACCTGGACCCTCGTCCAGTTCGTCTACACGCTGGCCACGGCCGTCGCACCCGTCCTGTTCGGCCAGCTCGTCCAGGCCAGGCACGACGTGGCCCGGCAGCTCGTCGAAGTCGAAGAGGCCAGGGAACACGAACGCGCCCTGTACGCGCAGACCGTCCTCGCCCGCGAACGCGCCCAACTGGCCCGCGAGATGCACGACGTGGTCTCCCACCAGGTCAGCCTGATCGCCGTACAGGCCGGCGCCCTGCAGATGGCCGCCAAGGACCCCGACGCCCGCGAGGCCGCCCGCACCATCCGCACCCTCAGCGCGAACACCCTCGACGAACTCCGCCACATGGTCACCCTGCTCCGCGCCTCCGGCGGCAAGGCGACCGAGCTCACCCCCCAGCCCACCCTTGCCGACCTCCAGCAGCTCATCGCCAACAGCGGCATCGAGAGCACTCTGACCGGAGAGCTGCCGGCCGACATCAGCACCACCGCCCAGCGCACCGTCTACCGCACGGTCCAGGAAGCCCTCACCAACGTGCGCAAGCACGCCCCGGGTGCACGCGCCGACGTGCACCTGTGGCATGACGCCCACCACTTCGGCGTGACCGTCACCAACACCGCCCCCACTCGTCCGACCGTTGCCCTCCCCAGCGCCCGCCACGGACTCGTCGGCCTGAGGGAACGCGCCGAACTGCTCGACGGCACCCTCATCGCCGAACCCACCCCACAAGGCGGATACAAGATCGAACTACGGGCCCCCGCACGTCCCTCCTGACAGCGAGCCGGCCGGGCTCTCGCGGGATGTGACTCAGGTCACACGGGGTTCCTGTCAGGAATCGGGGCGCTGCTCCGCTCAAGTCAGCGGAAGCACGCCAACCGACGGGAGCACCTGATGAAGCACCGCATCGTCGTCCTCGGAGCCGGGTACGCAGGGGCCTACGTGGCCGGGACCCTGGCGCGCCGGCTGGCCCCGGCGGACACCGAGATCACCGTGGTCAACGCAGAACCGGACTTCGTCCAGCGGATGCGGCTGCACCAGCTCGCGGCCGGGCAGGAGGTCGAGGCACCGCGGCTCGCCGACGTCTTCGCCGGCACGGCGATACGGCTGCGTCTCGCCCGCGTCACCGCCGTCGACCCCGACCGCCGCGTCGTCACCGTGGCCGACTCCGACGGCGGGGGTGAGCTCGGCTACGACACCCTGATGTACGCGCTGGGCAGCCGCGGCGCCGACCGCGGCGTCCCCGGCGCAGCCGCGCACGCCTTCGACATCGCGGCCCGGCCTTCGGCGCTGCGCCTGCGGGAGCGCCTGGACGGCCTGGAGGGGCGCGGCGAGGGCGGCCGGGTGCTGGTCGTCGGCGATGGGCTGACCGGCATCGAGACCGCCACCGAGATCGCCGAATCCCGGCCCGGCCTGTCGGTGACGCTGATCGCCCGTGGTGAGCTGGGCGCCGCACTCTCGGCCGGGGCCCGCGCCCATCTGCGGGAGGCGTGCACCCGGCTGGGCGTCACGGTCCTGGAACACACCAGTGTCGAAGCCGTCGAAGCCACGCGGGTGCTCTGCGCCGACGGCTCCTTCCTGGCGTCCGACGCCACCGTGTGGGCGGCCGGGTTCGTGGTCGACGCCCTCGCCGCCGCGAGCGGCCTCCAGGTCACCGACGACGGCCGGATCACCGTCGACCGCACCATGCGGTCGGTCTCCCACCCCGACGTCTACGCCGTCGGTGACAGCGCCCACGCCCTCGGCGACAACGGCCGGCCGCTGCCGATGTCCTGCGCATCGGCCGGCTACACCGGACGGCAGGCCGTGGACGCGGTCGTGGGGCGTCTGACCGGCCGGGGGATCCGGCACAGCAAACTGGAGTACGTGGGCAACCACATCAGCCTCGGGCGCTGCGACGGCATCCTGCAGATGGTCGACGAGGAAGGGCGGGCGAAGCCGAGGTTCCTGGGCGGCCGGACGGCGGCGCGGATCAAGAACGGCATCGTCGGGACGGCGCTGTGGGCCACCTCGCACCCCACCTTCGGCCTGCCCAGGCGCAAGCACCGCCTGACGGCCACGCAGAACGCGCCTGCCGGGAAGGCCGCCGAACAGGCCGCCGAAAAGGCCGCTGCGAAGGCCGTCGGGTAGCCGCGCAGTCCACCGCCCGCCACCGCCCCGCACCGCCCGCCACCGCCGCGCCACCGCAGCACTCGCGTCCGCCGTCACCGGCGGGGCCGGGCGCGGGGCCGGGCACGGAGTCGGTTTCGACAGCGCCGAGTGCTGCCGTGTGGACCCCGACCGGGCCTCCGGCAGCCCGGCGATCCGTGCCCGCCTGCCGCAACGCCGCACTCAAGAGCGGGAGTTGGCCGGGGGAGAGTCCTTCCGTTGCACGGTTTAGGGTGGTCCGCATGGACAGCACCGCCACTGATCGATTCGACACCGACCGGTTCGAGGCCGGGCGGAGCCGACTTGCCTCCCTGGCGTACCGGCTGCTGGGCTCCGCCGCCGATGCCGAAGACGCCGTGCAGGATGCGTTCTTGCACTGGCAGGCCGCGGACCGCCGGGCGATCAGGGTGCCGGAGGCATGGCTGACCAAGGTCGTCACCAACCTGTGCCTGGACCGGCTCCGCTCGGCACAGGCCCGCCGCGAACGCACCGCCGGCGCCTGGCTGCCCGAGCCGCTGCTCGACGGCGACCCGATGCTCGGCCCGGCCGACACCTTCGAGCAGCGCGAATCGGTCTCCCTCGCCGTGCTGACGCTCATGGAGCGCCTGTCCCCCCACGAGCGGGCCGTGTACGTCCTGCGCGAAGCGTTCTCCTACAGCCACGCCGAGATCGCCGAGATCCTCGACATCAGCGAGTCCGCGAGCCAGCAGCACCTCCACCGGGCCCGGCGCCGCATCACCGCCGCCCGCCGCGGCGGCGGCGAAGCCGACCCGGCAGCCGCCCGCCGGATCATCGAGGAGTTCCTCGCCGCCGCCTCCTCCGGGCGTACCGAACGGCTGGTGGCGCTGCTCACCGAAGACGCGAGCGCGGTTTCCGACGGCGCCGGCGGCCTGGCCGAGAAGCTGCTGCGGTGGGACACGCCCCGGCGCGTCGCCGCAGTCGTACGGGCCGGCTTCAAGCCCACCCCCGCGAAGCGGCGCCTTGCCGGCGGCACGCCCACGCTCCACTACGCGGTCGTCAACGGCGCTCCGGCCGTCCTCTTCGCGCTGGGCGACCGGGTCATCGGGTCGGTGACCTTCGACCTCGCGGACGGCAGGATCGCGGCCGTACGCGGCATCGCCGCCCCCGCCCGCATCGCCCGCCTCGCCGAAGCCTGGCAGCAGAACGGACAGGACGCACCGCCGATCGCCCAGTGGTGAGCGCCTCGGGTGACGGCTCCTTGCGACCCGCCCCTTCACGTGGTCACGGGTGTCAGGGTGCCGTTGGGGCCGCAGCGGACGGTCCAGGGGGTCCGGGAAGGGATGCCGTTCTCGTGGATGCGGATGTCCACCTGGTGGGCGGGGCGGTTGCCGGGGACGTGGGCGTGGGCGGCGGTGCAGGCGAGTTGGGCGACGGCTGTGATGTCGAGGTCGCCGCTGCTGACGGTGCGGGGGACGTGGATGTCGACGGCGCCCTGGGCAGGGGTGGCGGCCAGGCCGCCCGCCATGGGAGGGACCTGGGTGGTCAGGCCCCGTTCGCGTTCGGCGGCGGTGGGACCTTCCAGGAGGAGGTCGAGTGCTTGCTGCGGGCTCAGCGGGCGGTCCGTGGGCCGGTTGACCGCCCGCAGGCCGTAGGGCCCGGCGAAGTAGAGCTGGACGCTGCGGGCTGCGGTGCCCGGCTGCTGGATGCCGGAGGCCGGAGCTCCGGCAGGGGTGGGGCCGATCGGGCTGATGCCGCAGCCGGTGGCGGCCAGGGCGGTGAGGCCCAGGGCGAGTGCGAGGGCGGCTCGGGCGCGGCCGGCGGCGCGGGGGCCGTGGTGCGGGGTCATCGGGGTTCCGGCGGGGTGGGATCGAGCGGGAGGGCGAGGGTGAAGACGGCTCCGGCGCCGGCGGCATTGGCGGCGGTCAGGGTGCCGTCGTGCAGGAGCGCGTTCTCCTGGGCGAGGGAGAGGCCGAGGCCGCTGCCTTCGGAACGGGTGCGGGCGGTGTCGGCCTTGTAGAAGCGGTCGAAGACGTGCGGCAGGGCGTCGGCGGGGATGCCCGGTCCGTGGTCGGTGACGGTGAGGACCGCTCGGTCGCCTTCGGCCCGGGCGCGGACGACGACCGGGGGCCGGCCGTGGCGCAGGGCGTTGCCGACGAGGTTGGCGAGGACGACGTCGATGCGGCGGGGGTCGGCGTTCACGGGCACGGGTCCGGCGAGGTCGGTGGTCACCCGGCCGTCGGCGTCCCAGCCGCGCAGGCGGAGGGTTTTGGCGACCAGGGTGCGCAGGTCGACGTGCTCGGCGAGCAGGGGCGCGGTCCTGGCGTCGAAGCGGGAGACCTCCATGAGGTCCTCGACCATGCGCGCGAGGGTGCGGGTCTCGTCGGCGATGAGGCGGACGGCGTCGGCCGTGTCCGGCGGCAGGGTCCCGGAGGCGGCGTCCTCGTCCAGGACCTCGGTGACCGCGGTCATCGCGGCGAGCGGGGTGCGCAGTTCGTGGGAGACGTCCGCGGCGAAGCGGCGCGCGCCGGCCTCCAGCCGGCGCAGCTGTGCGTCGTCCCGTTGCAGGGCCGCGGCCATGGTGTTGAAGGTACGGGTGAGGTCGGCGAGTTCGTCGTGGCCTTCGGCCGTGAGCCGGGTGCCGAGTTCACCGGCGGCGATGCGTTCGGCGCCGTCGTGGAGGCGGCGTACGGGACGCAGCACGCGCCGGGCGGCGAACAGGGCGGGTACGAGGGCGAGCGCGAGGGCGGGAACCGAGCCGATCCGGGCCGCGGTGAGCAGGGCGGAGATGTCCGCCTGGTCGCCGTCGAGCGGGAAGGAGGCGTAGACGGTGAGCCCGGAAGGCCCCGGCGCGCTGCCGGAGCGGTCGGGAGCGGGGGCGTAGGAGACGGGCATGGCGATCACGAGCCAGGGGCGGCCCGCGTACGCGATGCGCTGGTACGCGGCCCCGGCCTGGCCCCGCACCTCCTGGCGGAGCTCGCGCGGGACCGGCGGCGTACCGGCGGAGGCGGAGACCAGGGGGCTGTCCTGGTACGCGGCGGCGGTGTGCCAGTCGTGGGCGCCTCCGGCCCGGTCCAGCTGGAGGGAGAGGTCGCGCAGGTCTTCCGTACGGGGTGGGAAGGGCAGGCCGGGCGCGAGGGAGTCGAGCTGGGCGCGGAGGTCGGCGACGGCCGCCTCCCGGGTGCGGTCCAGGATCGCGGAGCGGGCCTGCAGGAAGGTGAGCCCGGCGGTGAGCAGGGAACCGAAGGCCACCGCGAGCAGGAAGGCGACCACGAGGCGCACCCTCAGTCCGCGGGGGATGCGGACGCGGGACGGAAGGGACGCCAGGGACCGGAGCGGCCGGAGCGGCCGGAGCCGCCGGAGCGGGCGCAGGGGGCTGAGCGGCCACGGCGGCCGGAGCGACCGGAGGCTCATGTGAGGGGCCCGAAGCGGTAGCCGAAGCCGCGCACGGTCTGGACGTACACGGGTGCCTGAGGCGCGTCCTCGATCTTGGCGCGCAGGCGCATCACGCAGGCGTCGACCAGGCGGGCGTCACCGTAGAACGAATGCTCCCAGACCTGCTCCAGGAGCTGGGGGCGGCTGTAGACCTGCCCGGGGGCGGCGGAGAGGAACAGCAGGAGCTTGAGTTCGGAAGGGGCGAGGGGGAGTTCGGTCCCGTTCTTGGACACGATCAGGGCCGTGCGGTCGATCGTCAGGGCGCCGTGGATTTCGGGGCCGGCGGGGGCGGACGGTCCGCTCTCGCCTTCCTGGTCCTGGGCCGGGGCCGTGCGGCGCAGGACGGCTTTGATGCGTGCTTCCAGGATCTCGCCGCTCGCCGGTTTGACGATGTAGTCGTCGGCGCCCGCCTCCAGTCCGACGACCGTGTCGATGTCGTCGCCGCGGGCGGACAGGATGATGATCGGGACCTGCTTGCTCTCGCGGATGCGCCGGCACACCTCCAGTCCGCTCATGCCGGGCAGCATGAGGTCGAGCAGGACGAGGTCGGGCCGGTGGCGCTCCAGGGCCAGCAGCCCGGTCTCGCCGCTGGCCGCGACCTCCACCTCGTGCCCGCGGCGCTTGAGCGCCAGGGTGACACCCCTCTGGACGGCGAGGTCGTCTTCGATCAGCAGGATTCGTGGCATGGCGGGGGTACTCGTCTCCGGTGCTGCCGGGTGGGGTGACCGCGGTGGGTTGGGTGGCCGCGGCGGGCATGGTGGGCGCGGTGCGCGTGGCGGGTGGTGTGGGTGCGACCAGGATGCTCGAAGCGTATGACGCCTGGTTCCGCTTTTCGTGATGAAACGATGACGGCCTGCCGTTCTCGCCGCTCGGACCGGTTCCGTGGAGGGCATGAACGATGCACAGCACCACAGGACCGGCCCCCCGGCGGCGCCCGGCAGGACGGCGCAGGGCCCGCCGGCCCGGAAGAACGGCTCCGTACGCCTGGCCGCCGTGGTCGCCGCCGGTCTGGCACTGACCGGGGCGGCTGCCTTCACGCTGCTCGGTGGCGGAGACCGGGCAGGACGCCCGGCGGGCGGAGCGGTCGGGGAACGAGCCGGGGCGGCGCCCGACGCAGTGCTGCCCCGGCCGCGCGTGGACACGGCCATCGTCCGTGAGTCCGAGGACCCGGGGAAGACCGTCAACCTCACCCTCGACGACGGACCGGACCCGCGCTGGACCCCGCAGGCTCTCGACCTCCTGCGCCGGCACCGGGCCAAGGCCGTGTTCTGCGTGACGGGTCCCCACGCCGCGGCCCACCCCGCTCTCGTACGGCGGATCGTCGACGAGGGGCACCGGTTGTGCGATCACTCCGTCAGCCACGACACCGCCATGGACCGGAAGCCGCTCTCCTACCAGGAGAAGGAAATCGTCGATGCCAAACGGATGATCGACACGGCGTCCGGGGGCGCACGCATCTGGTACTACCGGGCCCCCGGCGGAGCCTTCACCCCCGAGAGCCGCCGGATCGCCGCCGCCCACGGCATGCGCAGCCTGGGCTGGAACGTAGACCCGAGCGACTACGAGCAACCCGGCACCGACCGGATCGTCCGGGCCGTCCAGGCGCAGCTCGCCAAGGGGCCGACCGTCCTCCTGCACGACGGCGGAGGCAACCGCGCCCAGTCGATCCAGGCCCTGGAACGGCTCCTGCCCTGGTTCACCGAACAGGGCTACGCCTTCAGCTTCCCGAAGGCCGGCTGACCGTCCCCCTGGCATGTTTCGACCGCCGGCCCGCGCCCGGCGGCCTCCGTGAGGAGGACGTACGCCGCTCGTGCCGGTCGCTTCCCCGCTTCGTGACGAAGCGATGACGGACACCCCACCCCCCTCACCGAAAGGCTCCGCTGGAGACATGAAGAACAACCACGCCGCCGACCGATCCGACCGCCGCGGCCGCCGCACCCTCGCACTCGCCCTCGCGGCCACCGCGGCCGCCCTCGCCCTCACCGCCTGCCAGGGGACTTCCGACAGCTCACAGGGCACTTCCGGCACCGGCGCCCCCCAGCCCAAGGCCGCCGCCCAGGAAGCCAAGCCGCGCAAGCTGCTGTGGATGGGCGACTCCATAGGCGAGGCCCAAGCCCCCGCCCTCGGTGCCGCCGTCAAGGCCGGCGGGGCCGAGTTCGCCTCGATGGCAGCGGCCGGCGGCGGCACGGTCGTCGGCGAGATGGCCGCCCCCACCTGGGACGAACTGCCCAAGAAGCTCGCCGCGTTCAAGCCGGACGTCGTCGCCTACCAGATCACCACCTACGACTGGGGCCCCGCCGACGCACAGCGCGCAGCCTACGAGCGCCTGGCCAAGACCGTGAACGACGCCGGCGCGGACCTGCTCATCGTCTCCGCGCCGCCGTTCACGATCGACGACTTCTACAAGGAGCACGAGGCCGCGATCAAGGCGGCCCCGCAGTCGGCCCGCGAGGTCGCCGCCAAGCACCCGGGAAGCGTCCGCTTCCTCGACGCCTCCGCCCTCTGGGGCACGGACGCCACCGCCGCCAAGGCGCAGCGCAGCAAGGACGGCATCCACTCCTGCCAGCAGGGATCGGCGGCCTTCGCCGCCTGGTTCGGCAAGGAACTGAACCAGCAGTACGCCTTCACCCCCGCCGCACCGCAGCAGTGGGCCAACGGGTCATGGACCGGCGACAAGGTCTACACGCGGCTCGGCTGCGCGTAGCACCGGCCCACTTCCCGCCCCCCCTTTCCACCCGTCGGCGAGGCGGCTCGGCCCCGTGGTCCGAGCCGCCTCGCGGCCCAGGAGAACTCCGTTGTCCACCCACACGCACACCGTCACCTCCACCGCCACCCCGCCCCGCAAGCACCACATAGCCGCCCTGGACGGCCTCCGCGGACTGGCCGTCCTCGGTGTCCTGCTCTTCCACGCCGATCACTTCGGCGGCGGCTTCCTCGGTGTCGACCTCTTCTTCGTCCTCTCCGGCTTCCTCATCACGGGCCGGCTCCTCAAGGAAGCCCGCACCGGGAACGGCCGTATCGACCTCATCGCCTTCTGGGGACGGCGCGCCCGGCGCCTGCTGCCCGCCCTCGCCGTCGCAACCGCCGGCACCCTGCTGCTCGTATGGGCGTTCGGCACCCCGCCGGTCCTGCGCCACGCCCTGGACGACGCCCCCTGGGTCGTGGCCAACCTCGCCAACTGGCACTACATCGCCGACCAGGCCGGCTACTGGCAGTCGTCCGACACCCAGGTCTTCGCCCACCTGTGGAGCATCGCCGTCGAGGAGCAGTTCTACCTCCTCTGGCCGCTCCTGATCGCCCTGATCACCCTGCTCGCCCGCGGCGGGAAGCCCGGCTCAGGCGACCGCCGGGTCGCGATCGCCGCCGCGACCGGCGCCCTCCTCTCCCTCGCCCTCATGGTCGCGCTCGTCGATCCGGTCGAGACGACCCGCGTGTACGAAGGGACCGACACCCGCGCCTTCTCCCTGCTCCTCGGATCCCTGATGGCCACCGAACAGGCCTCCCGGCTCCTCGGCCGCCTGGGCGAGCGCGCCGCCACCCGGTGGACCCTCGCCCTGGCGGCAGCGGTGGCCGCGTACTGGATCACCGCCGACGGACAGTCCACACCCGGTCTCTTCCACGGCGGACTCTTCCTCCACGCGCTCGCCGCAGCCCTCCTCGTCGCCCTCGTGGCCCGCTGCCCCCGCACCCCCCTCGCCCGCGCCCTCGGCACGCCCCCGCTGCGGCGCCTGGGCACCCTCTCCTACAGCCTCTACCTCTGGCACTGGCCGATCTACGTCCTGCTGGACGAGGACCTGCTCGGCCTCACGGGATGGCCACGCACCGCCGTCCTCCTCGCCGTCTCCCTGACCGCCGCCCGGCTTTCCCAAGCCCTCGTCGAAGACCCCGTACGCTTCCGGGCACGCTGGGCGCACGGCCGGACCGGGGCAGCCGCCCTCGGCCTCACCCTCGCCGCCCTCGCCGGCCTCCTTGCCCTCATCCCGCCGCCCCAACCCGGCACCGGCTCCGTGGACATCACCCGCCTCGGCGCCGGTACGGACACACCCGTGCGCCCGTCGTCGGAGTGACGGCAGGGTGCTTCGCCCGGGTGTCGGACGTCGGACGCAGGACGTCGGAAGTCGGCGCGGGCGGCAGGCCGCGGGCGTGCGCGGCATGACTAGGGTGGCCCCATGTCTGACACGTTGAGTTCCACACGGGCTGCTGCCGCTCTGCGCACCTCGGCGCGGGTGTCGGCCCAGATGCTGGTGGTCCTGGTCACGGCGGCCGCGGCCCTGTGGGTGCTGGGCCTGATGTGGTCGGTCGTCTGGCCCCTCATAGTCGCACTCCTCCTCACCACTCTGACCTGGCCGCTGGCCGCGTTCCTGCGCCGGCAGGGATGGGCGCCCACGCTGGCCGCCTCCGTGGTGACCGTGCTGTTCCTGCTCGTGGCCGCGGGCATCGTCGCGCTCATCGCCGTGCCCGTGGCCTCGCAGTCGGGCGACCTCGTCGCGGGCGTGACCGAGGGCCTGCAGCGGTTGCGCGAGTGGGCGGCCGGCCCGCCCCTGAACATCGGCGACGAGCAGATCGCCGGCGCCTTCGACACGGCCACGGACCGCCTCCAGAACAGCGTCGGCAGCGCGGTGTCCACCGTGGCCACGGGCGTGGGGACCGTCTTCAACGGCCTGGTGACGGCCGTCCTGGCGCTCTTCCTGATGTTCTTCTTCCTCAAGGACGGCCCGCGCTTCCTGCCGTGGCTCACCCGCCAGCTCCCCGGCCGCCTCGCCACCGACGTCCCGGTCGTGGCCCGGCGCGGCTGGGAGACCCTCGGCTCGTTCGTCCGCTCCCAGGCCTTCGTCGGCCTCCTCGACGCCGTCTTCATCGGCCTGGGGCTGTGGATCGTGGGCGTGCCCCTGGTCCTGCCGCTGGCCGTGCTGACCTTCGTCTCCGCGTTCGTGCCGATCGTGGGAGCCCTGTTCGCCGGTCTGGTCGCGGTCCTCATCGCGCTGGTGTCGAACGGCCTGACGGACGCACTGATCGTGCTGGCCGTCATCGTGGTCGTGCAGCAGCTCGAAGGAAACGTCTTCCAGCCCATGATCCAGAGCCGCGGCCTGGGCCTCCACGCCGCCGTGATCCTGCTGGCCGTCACCCTGGGCGGCAGCCTGGCCGGCGTCGTCGGCAGCCTCCTGGCGGTCCCCGCGGCCGCCCTGATCGCCGTCCTCTGGAACTACCTGCGCGACCAACTCGGCGACCCGCCCCACGCCCCCGAGCCGGCGGTCGGGGCCGACGACGCGGTGCCCCCCGCCGCGCCCGCCGCACCGTAGGCGGCGGGCGGCGGGGGACGGGCGGCGGGCGGCGGCGGACGGGGCGGTGATCCTCGCCGCCCCGCGCCCGTCAGGCGTCGAGCACGAGGTCGGAGGTGGGGACGGACTGGCAGGTGAGGACCTCGGCGGGCGGCAGGCCCTCGGAAGGGGTGACCAGATGCGCGGCGGTGCCCTCGACGACGGTGCAGGCGCAGCTCTCGCACTGGCCGAGGCGGCAGCCGCCGGCCATCGTGATTCCGGAGGCTTCGGCGAGCTCCAGGAGGGTGCCGTCCTGCCGGCGCCAGGTGGCGGTGCGGCCCGAGCGGGCGAAGGTCACCGTGAAGGCGGCGTCCTCGGGCAGGTCGACCTCGGTGCGGGCGGGCCGGAACCTCTCGGTGAAGATCTCGAAGCGCGGCACCCCGCGGCGTACCAGCCCGTCGGTGAGCGTGTCCAGCATGGGTTCGGGCCCGCAGAGGTAGAAGCGGGCGCGGAGCCGGATCAGCCGGGGGTCGATGTCCTCGGCGGTGAGGTGCCCGGTGCGCGCACCGGCGCCGCGCAGGCCCGACTCCCTCGGCCCGGGGGCGGAGTAGTGGTCGACGATGCGCAACGACGGGACGAGGGCGGCCAGTTCGCGCAGGCGGTCCCTGAACGGATGGTCCGCGGGGCTGCGGTTGCCGTGGTGGAGGACCACCTCGGGGACGGATCCTCCGGTGGCCGCGAGGGTCTCCAGGTATCCGAGGAAGGGCGTCACCCCGATCCCGCCCGCGAGCAGCACGACCGGGCGGTCCCCGTGGGCGGGGATCCGGAAGGTGCCGGCGGGGGCGGTGAGGTGGAGGCGGTCGCCGGTGCGCAGCCGTTCGTGGACACGGGTGGAGAAGGCCCCGCCGGGCACCTGGCGCACGGCCAGCTCGTAGGCGGTCCGGTGCTGCTGGACGGCGGCTCCGGTGAGGGAGTAGCTGCGCCCCTGCGCCGCCGCCCGCGGTGCCGTGCCGGGGGGTTCGCCGTACACGGTCACGTGCTGGCCGGGCAGGTGGTCGGGCAGCGGGCCGCCGTCGCAGGGCTCCAGGCGCAGGGTGCGGACCCCGGGGCCGGCGGTGGCCAGGGAGGTCACGGTGAAGGGACGGGTGCCGGTCCAGGTCCCGTCGGCGGGCGCGGGCCGGATCTCGCACGGGGTGGACCGCAGGGGTACGGAGCCGCTGACCGGATCGCTGTCGCGGTGGTCGACGAGCCGGTTGATGTTGCTGCCGTCGGGGCTCGTGGGGTCGCTGCCGGGCAGTGCCAGGTCCTCCGCCCCCTCCCACCAGCCGTACTCGGCGACGAGGACCCCCGGGTGCAGGGAGTCGTCGAAGCGGGCGCGCAGGCGCACCGAGCCGAGCCGGGTGGACAGGACGGTCCACCGGCCCTCCTCGATCCCGCGGGCGGCCGCCGTACGGGGGTGCAGGTCCACGCAGGGGTCGGCGGCCCGGCGGCGCAGCGAGCCGATCGAGCGGTGCTGGCTGTGCACGAAGGACCCGTGCTTGGCGCAGGTCAGCACCAGCGGGTACGCGGCGCTGGTGGACGCCGGATCGCGGTGCTCGGGGACGGGCGGATAGCCGTGCTCCAGGAGCCTTTCCGAGTACAGCTCGACCCGCCGGGTGGGGGTGCGGAAGCCCTGCACCGTGCCCTCGGCGCCGGGGGAGGCGTACGCGCGGTGGGCGGGTGCGCGCGGGACGCGCACGGGGCCGGGACGCCCGCGGAGTTCGGCGACGGTCAGCCCCAGCGGTTCGAGCTGCCAGTTCCACGCGGCCTCGATGTCCCCGCCGAAGAACTCCCCGCCCAGGCCGAGGCGGCAGGCGAGGTCGAACACGACCTCCGTGTCGCTGCGCGAGGCGCCCCGCGGCTCGACCATCCGGGGGCGGAGCTGGACGTGCTCCTGGGCGCGGTGGTCGATCTCGAACCCGAAGCGCAGGGCCTCGTGCTCGTAGGCGCTGCTGACGGGCAGCACGATGTCCGCGCTGGCGCTGGTGGGGTTGGGGAACAGGTCGAGGTGGACCTGGAACTCGAGAGCGCGCAGGGCGCGTGCGGTGCGGTCGGAGTCGGGCTGGGCGAGCACCAGGTTCGAGCCGAAGCCGACGAGGGCGCGGACCGGGTAGGGCCGGCCGCTCTCGATGGCGGTGCACAGGTCGGCGGAATTGACGTAACCGGAGGCGGGCGGCCCCAGGGGGTGCTTGTCGAGCCCCAGGGCCTTGGCCCGCTGCCCCGGGCTCAGCAGCGCGGGCGCGGTGGCCGGGCGGTACGGCGGCGCAGGGACGACGTGGTTGCCGCCGGGCGAGTCGTAGGAGCCCGTGAGCGCGTAGAGGGTGGCCAGGGCGCGTTCGGTCTGGGTGGCGTTGGCGCTCTGACCGACCCCCGTCCACCCGTAGTACGTGACGGACCGCGCGGCGGCGATCCGGGCGGCGAGCGCGCGGATCTCCCGCTCGGCCACCCACGTGACCGCCGCCGCCCGGGCCGGCGGCCAGGCCGCGCACGCGGCGGCGTACTGCTCGAAGGCGGGTACGCACTCCACCCGCGCGCCGCCGCGCAGCGTGACGGTACGGCTGCCGCGCAGGGCGAACCGCTCGGGCCGGACGGCGGCCCGCCGGGTGTCGTGGGCCTCGGGGCGCCCGGTCTCGTCGTCGAAGACGACGAACCCGCCCGGGGGGTGCTCCCCGGCCAGCTCCCGGGAGCGGAGGAAGCGCCCGGTGTCGCCGCGCACCAGCAGGGGGCCGTTGGTCCAGGACCGGACGAACCCTTCGTCGTACCCGCCCTCCTCGATCAGCAGGTGGGCCAGGCACAGGGCGAGCGCGGCGTCGGTGCCGGGGCGCACCCGCAGCCAGTGGTCGGCGCGCAGGGCGCTGGTGGACCGGCGCGGGTCGACCACGGCCAGCTCCGTCCCGCCGGCCTGGGCCGCCGACAGTGCCGCCGACTGGGAGAGCCAGGTCTTGGCCGGGTTGAAGCCCCACAGCAGGGCCAGCTCGGCACGTGCGTAGTCGGGCGGCGGGAGCGGGGTGCCGAAGGTGAAGGTGTGCGCGACGTCCTTGTGCCAGTTGCAGATCTCGGCGCTGTAGACGGTGTTCGGGCTGCCGAAGAGCCGGACGAAGCGCTCGATCCACTCGGTGGCGTCGGAGACCATCGTCCCGGACGGGGTCGCCACGCCGAACGCCACGGCCTCCGGCCCGCTCTCCCGGGCGATCGCGGCGAGCCGTCCGGCGATCTCGTCCATCGCCTCGTCCCACGAGATCTCCACCCAGCCCGGATCGGGGTCCGACTTGGGGTTCGTACGCCGCAACGGGACGGTCAGCCGCCCGGCGCCGTGGGCGATCTCCGGGGCGGCACGCCCCTTGGGGCACATCGCCGCCCCGGTCGGGTGGTCGGGGTCGGGACGTACTGCGGTGAGGCGCCCGCCGTCCACGGTGTAGATCGCGCCGCACCGGGACTTGCAGAGCGTGCAGTACCCGCGCATTTCCTCGGCCATCGTCCCGACCTCCACTCGCTCGCGCCCCGGCCGCCGTCCTCCCTCCATTGCACATCCGCCCGCCCGGACCTCCGGGGGGCAGAAGTCCCCTGTTCCGAGCCGTAGGTCACTTTCCCGACGGCTGCGATCGGCGGGCCCGCCGCCGAGGTGCGCGGGCCGGGCCGGGGCCGGCGACATCCTGATCCCGGCGCTGTCCTTCGCCCAGGGCGCCGGGCCCAGGCAGCCGGGCGCCGTCCCCGCCGGACCCACGGGGTCCCCTCCCCCGGCGAAGTGGACGAACAGGGGGCGCGGCGGGCTCACTTGGCCGAGCGAGCCCCGAGATCCGCGGCCAGCGCCGCATAGATGTACTCGCTGCCCCAGCGGTCCCCGTCGAGGTCGTTCTCGACCAAGTGCGCCTCCCGGCGCATCCCTAGGCGCTCGCAGACCCGCACGGACCCGGTGTTCTCCACATCCAGCCGTGCGTAGATCCGGTGCACGCCCAGCGTGTCGAAGGCGAACCCGGCCAGCGCCGCGGCCGCCTCGGTCGCGTAGCCCTGCCCCTGATGACCCGGGGCGATGGTCCAGCCGATCTCGGCCTGGGCGGCGCGGGCACCGGCCAGGGCGAGGCTCACCTCGCCGAGGACGCCGGGCTCCTCGCGCCGGCAGACAGCGAGCGCCAGCTTGTCCCCGTCGGCCCGCCAGGCCGTCTGCGCCGCGCGCTCGGCGGCCACCTGCTCGCTGCGCTCCCGCGTGTGCACCGGCCGGTACAGGTAGCGCGCCACGCTCGGCAGGCTCTGGTACGCGTACAGCTCGTCGGCGTCGCCGGGAGTGAACAGACGCAGCGACAACCGCGCCGTGGTCAACGGCAGCAGCGGGGCGACATCCATGCGGACCTCCGGGATGCGGAAGTGGATCGAGTTGCGGACCGATGTTCGCATCACGACTGCCCGGCATCCACGCATTTTCAAGGGCGTTCCGCCACGGTGCCGGCGCAGCCGTCCGCGTGGCGCGGGCCCGTACCGGTCGGCGCGCCGCCGTCAGGGCCCTTCCGGTGGTCAGTACGCGTTGCGTCTGCGCAGCCGGATCGGGCGGCCGTCCGGGTCCACCAGGAGCCGGTAGACGGGCATGGCCAGCGCGCGTACCGGCGCCGACATCCGGGGCGGGTGGTACGCCCGCAGCCGACCGGGCGGCCGCGGCCCGCGGCCGCCGCCCTCGTGCCAGGCGTCCAGGGCGGCCGCGCACTGCGCGAACGCGTCGAACGCCGTCACCGGATCGCACAGGTCCTCCGGCGCGAACCGCGAACCCGGCAGCCCGGCGTCCAGGTGCTCGCCGCACAGCCCGAGCCGCAGTTCCCGGGCGAACCGGCGGGCCCCGTCGCCCAGTCCGCCCGGATCGCGCGGCGCCCGCCCGTCGGCACACTCGTCCAGGACGGCGCAGTTCAGCTCCGAATCGTGCGTCCAGGACCGGAGGTTGATGTTGTCGGAGCCCACGGTCGCCCACACGTCGTCGATCACGCACACCTTCGCGTGCACGTACACCGGCGTCCCGGCGTGGTTCTCCACCCCGTACACGGCCACCCGGTCCCCGCCCGCCCGGCGCAGCCGCTCCAGCGCCGTGACCCGCCCCACGTGGTTCATCGGCAGCATCAGCCGGCCGTCCTGGTCGGGATGGACGGGGATGACGGCGATCAGGCGCAGGCCCGGGTGCGCGTGCAGGGCCCGCGCGAAGGACTCCACCACGTTCGGCGACCACAGGTACTGGTCCTCCAGGTAGATCAGCGCCCGCGCCCGGCGCAGCGCCTTGAGGTAGCTGCGGGCGATGCTGCGCTCGCCGTCGGGCGCGAAGGGGTAGCCGCGCAGCAGCCGGTTGGGGTACGTGCGCAGCACCTGCACGGTGTGGGTGCCGCACGGCGGCGGGTCGGGCAGCTGCGGCGGGATGGGGTCCGCCTCGGTGTCCTCGTGGTGCAGCAGCTCGCGCAGCCGCACCAGCGGACTGCGGCTGAGCGGCGCCGGGTCCTCCCACCGCTCCCGGAAAACGGCCTCGACGTCTCCCACGGCGGGACCGCGCACGGCCAGCTGCACGTCGTGCCAGGGCGGCCGCGGCCCGTACGCGGACGCGAACGGCAGCGGCTGCGGGTCGCCGCGGTGGGCGGCGTCGTCCCTGCGGCTGTGGCACAGATCGATGCCGCCCACGTACGCGACGTCGCACTCGGGGCGCCCGGGGTGGCGCAGCACGACGAGTTTCTGGTGGTGCGAGCCGCCGGGGCGGACCCGCATGTCGAGGAGGCACTCGGCACCGGCTTGCGCCAGTTCCTCGCCCAGATGGCGGTTCTCGCGCTCGCTGAAGCGGAAGCCGTCGAGATGGGAGCGCCAGACGAGTCCCTTCACCACCACCCCCCGGGCGGCCGCCGCGCCGAAGACCCGGCCCACCTCGGTCCCGGGCCCGTCGAGCCGCTCGTCCGGATCCCCGCGCCAGTCGGTGAACAGCAGCAGGTCCCCGGCCCGCTGCGCGCGCACCGCCCGCAGCAGCTCGGCGAAGTAGACCGTGCCGTGCACCAGCGGCCGGACGTCGTTGCCTTCGGTCCAGGCCGTACCGCCGGGGTGGCGCCGCAGCAGTCGGGTCGCGTCGTTGCCCCGTTCACCGGCGGTGAGCATCCAGTCGCTGTTCTCCACCGTGTTCTCCATGGTCCGGCCCCCGTGCGGCCGCTACCCGCCCCGGCCGGACCCGACACGCGCCCTCCCCCGGTGCCGGCGGGGGCTCGGGTTCCGGCTCCGGCTCCGGCTACCGCCCCCGTCCCTGGCCCCGACCAGCCTGACCAGCCCGACCAGCCCGACCAGCCCGACCAGCCCGACCAGCCCGACCAGCCCGAACGGCTCGCGGCCCGGCCGGATCCCCGGTGCCGGGGCGGGCCGACTCGCCGGTCGCGCGCCACGCCTCCGCGAACAGTTCGCGGGCGGGCACCGTGGGCAGCAGCCGCAGGAGGGGGAGCTGCGGCTCGGTGCCTCCCGCCGCGGCCCCGTGGAGGTCGAGTTTGTGGGTTTCCAGCGGGAGGTGCGGTGCCTTGAGATCGGTCCACGGCCCGGGTATGAAGGCCGTCCGGCCCGCACGGGCCCGCCGTCCGGTATCCACCGCGCCCGCCCGTGCCAGTTCCTCCTGGGCCGCCTTGTGGCGGGCCGGGGACCAGCCGTTCCAGCGGCGCACGTTCCGGTCGGTGGGCCGGGCCAGGGCAAGCAGTTGCAGGTACAGGGCGGCCGCGTCGCCGCCCACCCCCAGCGCGGCCCCGGCTTCCGCCACGAGCTGCGGGGCGCCGAGGGCCGGGTTGAGCTCGTACCCGCCCGGCGGGACCGGGGTGTCGGCGGCGCGGGCGAGCATCCGCGTGAGGCCCGCGCCGCATGCCGTCTCGATCCGGCGGACCGCGGCCGCGAGCCCGGGCAGCCCCAGGGAGGCGGTCAGGTGTTCGACCCGCCCGGCGAGGGCGGGGTCGGCGAGGGCGGCCGGGCGCAGGAACACGTCACCCGCGGGCGCCGAGACCACGAACAGGCCGTCGTCGTGCGCGGTCGAGACCTCCGTGTCCTCCCGGTACAGGGGCCGCGGACAGGGCAGCACGACGCCCCCGTACGGGCCGAACGCACGATCCCCGGCGACGGCCCGGCCCAGCGCCGGGTGGCGGCCGAGCGGGACGAGGGTCCGCGGGTCCTCCATCCGCGCCCGCAGCGCGGCGTACACCGCCGGAGCGCCGGCCGCGGCCGGATCGCCGACCGGGAGCTCGGTCAGCGCCCACGCCACCACGGACGCCGGGACCGCGTGCACGGGATGGTGTACGAACACCGGCCGGCCGGGGCTGCCGTCGGCCTCGGCGTGGTGGAGGGCCAGCCCGCCGTTGGGCGAGCCGACCAGCACCCCCGCCGCGCCGGGTACGAACCGGCCGGCGCCCTCCGGGCCGCCGGTCAGGGCGAGCGCCCAGCCCGACGCCAGGCCGAGATCGGCCTCCAGCGCGGCCGCGAGGTCCTCGTCCACGTACTCGGTGGCACCCAGCAGCCCCGCCCACACCTCCGCCATCCGCTCGGCGGCCGCGGTCATGCCGTCCGGCTCCCACAGCTCCGCGGGGTCCTCCGGGACGCCCGCGGAGAGCACCGCCCGGCAGCCGGTGTCGCCGAGGCGGTGGCGCAGCCCGTCGTACTCCTGGACCACCGCCTTGTTCGCCTTGTACGGGGCCGCGCGCAGCGCCTTGAGGTGCTCGTCGTGGTTGCTGCGCTGCGGCAGCCCGCCGAGGACGAGCGCGGCGATCAGCCGCCGGACACCGGTACGCCGAGCGAAGGCCTCCACCGCCTCGGGCGGCGGCGCGAGGGGTCCGCGGCGCGAGACCAGGTCCAGCAGCCGCGGCAGCCGCGCCGCGTCGTCCCGCTCGATGCTCCGCACCGCCCCCTCGCCCCCGGCCTCCGCCGCCCGTGCAGCGCCGGCAGCGGCGCCGCCCCCGGTTCCGCCGCTCGCCGCGCTGCCGCTCGCCGCGCTGCCGCCCGTAGCCCCGCCGCCCAGCTCCTCCGCAGCCCGTACGGCCCACCCGCCCGCAGGTCCGCCGCCGCGCCGCTCCGTGCACCACCGGCTGCCGCGCGCGGCGAACGGCTGGCCCGCCCAGGTCTCCAGCAGGGCTCCGAGCGCGGTGCGGTCCTCCTCGGATGTCGTGGCCACGGCGGCCCGCCACGCCACCGCGTCGATGGAGCCGAGCAGAGCCGTCCACGGCGCCGGAGCCGCCGGCAGGGCCAGTTGCCTGGTCTCGTCGTCGATCTCGCCGTGCAGGTGCCGCCCCTCGGCCGCGACGGCGGTCAGGGTCGCCGGATGGCCTCCGGGCACGTACGCGCCGTACGGACGGATCTGCGGCAGCAGCCCGCCGAGGGCGGGGGCGAGCGCGGAGTCCGGGACGGGGGAGGGGAGTTCGACGGCGGGCCCCGCGCGCATGATGCCCACGCGGCGGGACAGCTCCCGGCGCCGCCGCAGGATGTCCGCGGCCAGCAGCGCCGCCCGTACGACCCCGTCCGCCACCCGCGGTTCGGACACCCCGGGCAGCAGCCGGGAGATGCGCTCCCGCAGCGCGCCGCGGTCGCCGGCCGCCTCGGTGGCGGCGTCGAGGAGGGCGCGCACGGCGTCCGCCCCGAGGGCACGCAGCGCCGCGGAGGAGGCGGGGTCCCGCGGGGCCAGGAAGTGCCAGAACGCGGGCGGCGGGAACGTGCCCACGGCGTGGCCCGAGCGCCGGCTGCGCCCACCGTCCCCGCCGGGGAAGCCGCTCGCCTCCCACAGCAGGGAGTTGTCCTCGGCGGCATGGCAGCGGATCGCCGTCTCGCCCGCCAGGACCGCGTCCTCGCCGCCCGCGGGCATCCGGATGACACCCCAGGGCCGGCGGCCCGGGCGGCGGCTGCGGTAGCCGGCGCGGCGGCCGTCGATGCCCTCCAGCAGGAACTCGGTCGGCGAGGGGCCCGCGTACGGGGTGCGGTGGAGCACCCGGCAGCCGGTGAGCACGCCGTCCTGGCCCAGCGGGGAGGCGGGGGCGTCCGGCGGGAGCGCGGCGAGCGTCAGCTGGTCCCCGAACAGGGCCGTCCCGGGCGGCGGTTCGCTCGCGTGGAACGCGGGAACGGAGGGCTCGGGGGCACGCTCCCCGGTCCTCGGATCCACGCGGGCCCAGCCCTTGAGCCCCGCGAAGACCCTGGAACTCCAGACGGCGGTGCCGTCGCTCATCTGGAGGTCGTGGTGGTCCACGCCCTCCCGGCCGCCGGGCCGCAGGACGCGCTCCCCGTCGTGGCGGCCGCCGCCGTCCCCGGTCTCGAACTGGTAGCCCAGACCGCCCTGGATGCTGCCGCCGTACGGGCGCAGGCCGAAGGTGCGGTCGGGTACGAACACCTCCTCGGGGCGGTCCGACCAGAACGAGGGTCCGGTGAAGGAGTCGCCGGGGTCGGTGGACCAGCTGACCAGGAACCGGCCGCCCGCGTAGTGCACGACGTGGTGGTCGGCGTCCTCGGGCAGGGCGAAACCCGCGGTGGCGCGGACCGAACCCGGTGCCACGGCCACCGCCTTCGTACGCCCGTAGACGGTCAGCACGGGCCAGGTGCACGTCACCCCGGCCACCTCCTCGGGCGCCAGCGCGGCGACCGCCTCCTCCAGGGCGGGCCAGCCCAGTTCCTCCGGAAGGCCCGCCCGCAGCGCCCGGGCGAGCGGCCCGGCCCCGTCGAGGGCGGCGAGCGCCTCGTCGATGCCGTCGAGGGCGGTGGCGGTGGGCCGGTCGAGCAGCCCGGCCAGCTCCTCCACCGCCTCGTCGGCGGCGCCCAGTCCACCGCCCGCCAGGGCCGCGAGCAGGCTCTCGATGCGGGACTGCACCTCGGCGGCGATGCCCGGGTTCTGCGGCAGCCGGGTGATCGCGGTGCCGCCGCCGCGCAGCCCGGCGTGCACGGTGCCCTCCAGCCGCGGCCCGAACACCGGGTCCGCGGCCAGGGCCTTCAGGTCGCGGCGGGAACTCTCGCCCCAGAAGGTCAGCCGGATGGTCTCGCCCGGGTCCGCGACCGCGATCCCCTCGGCGAGGCAGAGGTCGAGCAGGTCCGCGTCGAGGCCGGGCCAGCGGCGGCGGTCCTCGTGCAGCACGACCGGGGTGCCGGCGGCGCGCAGCCGGGGCGCGAACCGGCCGACCAGGTCGAACAGTTCCTCCGGCATGGGCTGCCGCACCACCCCGCCGTACGCGACCGGGCGGTGCGAGTAGGCCCAGGTGTACCGGCCGAGCCAGGCGGCGGTGCCGCCCTCCGGCGCGATGCGGCCGGCGGCGACCGCGTCGGCGGCCCCGGAGCGCAGCAGCACCCGCAGCCAGGCGGCCGCGTCGTTCCTCGACTCGGGGAAGACCTCGAGGAGCGCGGCCAGCACCCCGTCGTCCTGCCGGTGCTCGGCGAGCAGGACGGCCACCGCGTCGAGCAGGGAGTCCGGTACGGCCTTCCCGCGCGCCGCGCCGACCGCCCGGGCCAGCACCCCGGCGACGGCGCCGTCCCCCAGCCCGGCTGCGTGCGCCGCGGCACGCAGCCGGCGGGCCAGATCGGCCGGGAGCCCACCCGGCGAGGCCGCCCACGCGGCCAGGACCCGTACGTACTCCTCGTACGCGTCGGCCGGCTCCGAGACGGCGGCCAGCCACGCCTGATGCCCGCTCAGCTCCTTCACCGGCAGGGCCCCGGCACCGGCCATCAGGGCAACGTTCCCCCGCCGCCACTGCGGGTCCACGGGCAGGTCGTGCTCCCGCTCCGCCGCCCGGGCCAGCGTGTAGGCCCGGCCGGCGGCCCGCGCGTCCCAGGAGGCGAAACGGTGCGCCACCGTGTCCCAGTACCAGGGCAGATGGGCCGCCGGAAGCGGGCGGGCGAGGCGGGCCAGCTCGTCGAGAGCACGGCCCGCCTTCGGATACGCCCGCGAAATCCGGCCGCCCACGGCAGCGAGCAGGCTGCGCGCGGCGTCCTCCGCGTCCGGCCCGTGCGAACGGGCCCAGTCCGCGTACGCCTCGGAGCGGCTGGGGTCGGAGGGGAGCGGCACGGCGAGGTTCATGATCTGATCCTGGCACGCCCCGCTGACACCCCGGGTGCCGGCCGCCCCCCGCCGGTTAGAGAGCGCGGGTGAGGCGCTCCGTCAGCAGCCGCGTGAAGCGGGCCGGGTCGGGCAGGTCGCCCCCTTCGGCGAGCAGTGCGCTGCCGTAGACCAGTTCGGCGATGTCCGCCAGCGCGGGGTCCTCGGCGTTCGCGTCGTGGGCGGTGCGCAGGGCGGTGACGAGCGGGTGCGCGGGGTTGAGTTCCAGGATCCGCTTGACCGGGGGCACCTGCTGGCCCATCGCCCGGTACATCTTCTCCAGGGTGGGCGTGAGGTCGTGGGCCTCGCCGACGATGCACGCCGCCGAGGTCGTCAGACGCGAGGACAGGCGGACCTGCTTGACCTGCTCGGACAGGGTGGTGCCCAGCCACGCCAGCAGCGCGGCGAAGTCCTCCTCGCGCCGGGCCTTCTCCGAGTCGGCCTCCTGGTCGCCGTCGCCGGACTCGTCGAGGTCGACCTGCCCCTTGGCGATCGACTGCAGAGGGTGGCCGTCGAAGGCGGGGACCCGGTCCACCCACACCTCGTCGACGGGGTCGGTGAGGATCAGGACCTCGTAACCCTTGGCGGCGAAGGCCTCCATGTGCGGGGAGTTCTCCACCATCGCACGGGTCTCGCCGGTCAGGTAGTAGATGGTGTCCTGGCCGTCCTTCATGCGCTCGACGTACTCGCGCAGCGTGGTCGGCTTCTCCGGGTCGTGGGTGGAGGCGACCGACACCAGCTGGAGCAGGGCCTCGGTGTTGTCCGTGTCCTCCACCAGGCCTTCCTTGAGGACCCGGCCGAACTGGTCCCACACCTTCGCGTAGCGCTCGGCGTCCTTCGCCTGCATGGTCTTGAGGGCGCCGAGGACCTTCTTCACCAGGCGGCGGCGCACGCCCTGGATCTGGCGGTCGTGCTGGAGGATCTCGCGGGAGACGTTCAGCGACAGGTCGTGGGCGTCCACCACACCCTTCACGAAGCGCAGGTAGTTCGGCATGAGCGCTTCGCAGTCGTCCATGATGAACACGCGCTTGACGTACAGCTGCACACCGCGCTTGGTCTCGCGGGAGAACAGGTCGAAGGGTGCCTGCGCGGGGACGAACAGCAGCGCCTCGTACTCGAAGGTGCCCTCGGCGCGCATGTGGATCGTCTCGGCCGGGGCCGTCCAGTCGTGACTGATCTGCTGGTAGAACTCGTCGTACTCGTCCTGGGTCACCTCGGCGCGCGGCCGCGCCCACAGCGCCTTCATCGAGTTGAGCGTCTCGACCTCACGGGTGGTCCCGCCTTCGGCGTCGGTACGCTCGACGGCCATCCGGATGGGCCAGCGGATGAAGTCGGAGTACCGCTTGACGATCTGGCGGATCTTCCACTCGGAGAGGTAGTCGGCGAGCCCGTCCTCGCTGTCGGCGGGCTTGAGGTGCAGGGTGACCGAGGTGCCCACCGGCAGGTCCTCGGCTTCCTGGAGGGTGTACGCGCCCTCGCCGTCGGACTCCCACCGGGTGCCCGAGTCGGTACCGGCCCGCCGGGTGTGCAGGGTGACCTTGTCGGCGACCATGAAGGCCGAGTAGAAACCGACGCCGAACTGCCCGATCAGGCTTTCGGCGGAGGCGCCGTCCTTGGACTCCTTGGACTCCTTGATCTTCTCCAGCAGGCCGGCGGTGCCGGACTTGGCGATCGTGCCGATCAGGTCCACGAGATCGTCCCGGGTCATGCCGATCCCGTTGTCACGGACCGTCAGCGTGCGGGCCTCCTTGTCGACCTCCAGCGAAATGTGCAGGTCGGCGGTGTCGGTCGCCGAGAGGCCGGAGTCGGTCAGCGATTCCAGACGCAACTTGTCCAGTGCGTCGGAGGCGTTCGAGATCAGCTCGCGGAGGAAGATGTCCTTGTTCGAGTAGATCGAGTGGATCACCAGTTGGAGCAACTGGCGCGTCTCGGCCTGGAATTCGAGCGTCTCGACACTGGTGGTCATGTGTGTCTCCTGCGGTGGGAACGTCATGAACGAAGAACGAGGAACGAGGAACGAGGAATGAAGAACGAGTAATGAAGGGGGCTCGGGACGCCCGCGCGGAGGACCGCACCCGCGCGGAGGACCGCACCCGCGCGGTACGGCTCACTGCGGCGGCGGAGGCCGGCGGGAGCGGTCGGCGGAGGACGTCAGCGGCGGAGGTCGGCCGTCCAGGTCAGCCGTCGCCTGCGACTGCCCTCGCGTGCCGGGCTTCGAGGGCATCCAGGCACGCGACGAGATCGGTGTGCCGGGCATCGAGGTACGGGCGCATGGAGGCCAGGGGCGCGATGAGTCCGGCCGCGTCGGTGGCGCCGAGGGCGTCGTGCAGAGCGGCCTGGGTCGAACGCGCTTCGGGCGCGAGGTGGGGGAGCGCGGTGAGCCGTCCGGCGAGTCGGCGCAGGTCGGCCGCATTGGCGCGGGCCCAGGCGGCCGTGGCGCGTTCCGTGGCCCGGGCCTGGCGGGCGGCCGTGACGCGCTGCTCACCGGTGGTGCCCGCGTCGCCCGGGCGGCCGCGCAGGTACCGGCGTTCGGCGGCCTGGCGGCTGGCCACGCCGAGGGGGCGGGCGAGGTCCGCCCAGCTGGCGCCCGCGTCGCGGGCGGTTTCGATCAGTCCCGTCTCCCAGCCCGCCAGCTGCTCGCGCACCTCCCGCAGCAGCATCAAGGAGGCCAGCGCCTGCTCGGGACCCGGTCCGGCGGCGTCGGGGGCCTGGCGCCGGGCACTGCGCAGCGCGTCGTCCATCGCGGCAAGAGCCGCAGCGGCGGCGAGAAAGGACGCCGGGCCGCGGGCGTCGGCACCGGCCGGGGACGGCGGCTGCTCGGCTGCGGTCACGGGCACTCTCCCTCAGGCTGTCAACGGGTGGACGACACAGTCTCTGTCATCCATTGGATGACATCCTACAACGGCGCGTCAGAGCACCGCACCCATACCCGCCGAGCCCTACCGGACGCCTGGGCACCACCGATACGCCCCCTCGGTGAGCTCGTCCCGCCCCGCCCCGCCTCGCCCCGCCCCTCCCTGCGTCGGCGAGGGACGGGTACGGCCAGCTCGCCGAGCCGCCGTCGCCCCCGACGGACGCCTGGAGGAAGGCGACGCCTACGAGGGTGGGGTGGTGGTGGGGCTGGATTGCCTGCACGAGCGCAGACGCATCGCCACGGCACCGGGCGAAGGCACCAACCGGCCGCGCATCCAGCCGGACAGCGACGTACGGATGCGCGCACGGAGGCGCGCGGACGTGTACGTGGATGGACAGGCGGGGGGATCGGCGGAGCCGGATTCCGCGGCGCTCCGCCCCAGGACGCGCCCGCGCCCCGCGTCCGGCGACCGTCGTCCCGCGCCTGGCGGCGGGCCGCGCGGGCGGCAGGCTGAGGGTGGCCGGGGTTCCCGGGCGCCGGGCGCGGGGCGTCGGGCGAAGCGCTCCGACCGGCCGCGCGTCCAGCCGGACGGCGACGGACGGGGGCGCGCGGATGTGTACGTGGATGGACAGGCGGGGGGATCGGCGGAGCCGGATTCCGCGGCGCTCCGCCCCAGGACGCGCCCGCGTCCTACGTCCCGCGTCCTGCGCCCTGTTCGCCGTCCGGCGTCCCGCGCCCGCGCCCCACCGCCCCGCGACGCCCCGCGCGGGCGGCAGGCTGCGGGCGGCCGGGCCGGGCGCCGGGGCTCCCGGGCGCCGCGCCTCCCGGGCGCCGGGGCGCGTCCCCGGCATGGCGCAGGCCGCCGGGCGTACGGGTGTGCGGGGCCGGCTCGCGGCCGTCCGGCATGGCGGCGCACATGCAGCCGCCACCGTCCCCCTCGATCCGCGGCGAACAGCCTTCGCGGGGGAAACGAGCAGCAGCTCACGTCGGCCTTCTTCCCTGGGGCGGACGTGCTCTTCGCCGTGCTCCGTGACGGAACCGTCCACGAGAACGGCCGGTCACGGCCACCGGCGGAGCCTGGGAGGAAGTCGCGTCCCCGCCCGGAAGGTGGGCGCCGCGGCCGTGCTCCGTGACGGAACCGTCCACGAGACCGGCCGGTCACGGCCACCGGCGGAGCCTGGGAGGAAGCCGCGTCCCCGCCCGGAAGGTGGGCAGCCGCGTCACGGTCGGCGATCCGTCCTGCCAAGGCCCGCGGGCTCACACCATGGGCGTTGACCCGCTCGGGGACGGCACCGCCTTCCCGCAGCAGCCGGGTCGTCGCTCCAGCCACCTGCGAACAGAACCCGTCCCCGTCGGCAGCCGCATGGTGCAACCCCGTCCGCCCCAGCCGATCCCGATCCGTCATGCCGCCGTCCTGACCCCCGGCCTTGACCGGGGACGACGCAGGGCCCCCGCCCATCCCAGGGGCTTCCTTGCCCGCCGCCGAGTAATACGTATAACCTCGCCGCAGCGGCCCCGCCGGGCCGCGTGTCACCCGGCGGTCGCCTGCGCGGCCGTCGCCCGTACTGCCTGCCGGAGACCCTGCTCGTGACCACCAGCACGCCCCTGCGCACGTCGCCCTCGTCGCCCCTCACCGACGAAACGATCCGCCGCCTTCCGAAGGTGGTCCTGCACGACCACCTCGACGGCGCCCCGCGTCCCGCCACGCTGGTGGAACTCGCCGCCTCCGTCGGCCACCGCCTCCCCGCGGAGACCCCCGAGGAGCTCGCCGACTGGTACGTGGCCGCCGCCGGATCCGGCGACCTCGTGCGCTACATCGGCACCTTCGAGCACACGCTCGCCGTCATGCAGCACCGCGAAGGGCTGCTGCGCATCGCCGAGGAGTACGTGCTCGACCTCGCCGCGGACGGCGTCGTCTACGCCGAGGTCCGCTACGCGCCCGAGCTGATGCTGAACGGCGGCCTGACCCTCGACGAGGTCGTCGGGACCGTCCAGGAAGGCCTGGCGAACGGCATGGCCAAGGCCGCTGCCGCCGGCACCCCCGTCCGCGTCGGCACCCTCCTGTGCGGCATGCGCATGTTCAGCCGTACCCGCGAGATCGCCGACCTCACCGTGGCCCACCGCAACGCGGGCGTCGTCGGCTTCGACATCGCCGGCGCCGAGGACGGCTTCCCGCCCGCCGACCACCTGGCCGCCTTCGAGTTCCTGCGCGCGTCCGCCATGCCGTTCACGATCCACGCCGGCGAAGCACACGGCCTGCCCAGCATCCACCAGGCCCTCCAGGTCTGCGGAGCACAGCGCATCGGCCACGGCGTGCGCATCACCGAGGACATCGTGGACGGCCGCCCCGGCCCGCTCGCCGCATGGATCCGCGACCGCCGCATCGCGCTGGAGATGTGCCCCACCTCCAACCTCCAGACCGGCGCCGCCACCTCCATCGCCGACCACCCCATCACCCTGCTGCGCGACCTCGGCTTCCGCGTCACGCTCAACACGGACAACCGCCTCGTCTCGGGCACCACCATGACCCGCGAGATGTCCCTGCTGGTCAACGAGGCGGGCTGGCAGGCGGACGACCTCAAGACCGTCACCATCAACGCGGCCAAGAGCGCCTTCCTGCCCCACGACGAGCGCACCGCCCTGATCCGCGAGGTCATCCTCCCCGGCTACGCGTCCGCCGCCTGACCCCGCCCGCACGGGTCACCTCCGTAACGGTCACCTCCGTAACGGACGCGTAGGCGCCAGTCGCGTCCGTTACGGAGGTCCCTCGGTGCCCCCACCCAGCGGACCGGGTCGAAACCCGCAGGTCAGCGCCCTGTCCCCGGGCGAGCGGCAGGGCCGCTCGGGAGGCTGCGAGGGGTTCCGCGAGGCAGGCTGGTGCCATGAGGACACACGCTGACGCACCTGCGACGCGGCACGGCGGGCACGGCGGGCACGGCGGGCCTTCCCGGCCGGGGGCCGGCAGGCGCGGGGAGGTGCTGTTCACGCTCGCGCGGTGCGTGCCCTTCGCGATCGCGCTGGGAGTCCTGGGCATCGAGCTCTCACCCGCGCACCACCTGGTCACCGGCCCGGTCCTCACCACGACCCCGGCGCTGGCCGCGCTGACGATGGGCCCCGTGGGCACCCTGTCCGCGGCGGCCCTCGCCGCGTGCGTGAACGTGACCTCCGCGACCTACAACCAGTCGTGGGGCACCCAGACCCAGTTGATCATCGGCAACTTCCTGGGCCTGATCGTGGTCTCCGGGGCCGCCGTCGCCCTGAGCAACGCGGTGCGCACGCGCCGGCAGAGCGAGCTCGACCAGGTCCGCCGGATCGCGGTGGCGGCCCAGGAGGTCGTCCTGCGGCCCGTACCCGAGTTCCTGGGCCCGGTGCGCGCGGCCGCCGTGTGCCTCGCGGCCGGTACGGGGGCGCAGATCGGCGGCGATCTGTACGAGGCCGTGCAGACGCGTTACGGGGTCCGCCTGATCGTGGGGGACGTCCGGGGGAAGGGGTTGTCCGCCATACGTGCCGTCGCGGTGGCACTGGGGGCGTTCCGGGAGGCCGTCCACTACGAGGAGGCGGTGCAGGAGGTCATGAACCGCTGCGGGGCCGCACTGCGGCGCGAGGCCGCCGTACCGGGCACCTACTCCCAGACGGAGCTTCCGGAAGTCCTCATGGAGGGGTTCACGACCGCGCTGATCGCGCAGGTGCCCGACGAGCCGGTGGTGCAGCTGGTCAACCGCGGGCACCCGCCTCCGCTGCTGCTGCACCAGGGCAGGGCCGAGGCCCTGATGCCCGGCTCGCCGCTGCCGCCGCTCGGTCTCGAAGACCTCGTCGACGGCCCTCCCGTCCGGCCCGAGACCCACCCCTTCCTGGTCGGTGACCGGCTGCTGCTCTACACGGACGGGGTGATCGAAGCCCGGAACCGTGCCGACGAGTTCCTCCCCCTGCCGCAGACCGTGGAGCGCATACCGGCCGGCACCTCCCCGCAGGAGTTCCTGGACGCACTGCACGAGGCGCTGATGCGCCACAGCGAGGGGCACTTGGCGGACGACGTCGCCATGATCCTCATCGAGCGGGTCGCCTGACCGCGGGTGTTTTTCGCGGGTGTGGCCTACCGGTCGCCGAGGACGTTGCCGAGGTGGGCCACAGGTCCTCCTCCGGCCTTCGGCACCTCCGGCGAACGCACGGTCCATGTCGGCCGACATGGTGGCGCCCTCGTGGCGGATGCTGCGCCCGTGGGTGCGGAGGCGGCGAAGTTCTGCATGAACCAGGAGGGCCGCAGCACCGCCCCCTCCTCGAACAGCCCGGGCAGGGGGGCCCGATGGACCTGCCCAACCGCCGGATCCTCGGCCGGTATCGCCGACAAGCCGAGCAGTACCGCCCGGCGCACAGGCGCAGGCCGTGGCGGAACAGCGCCGGGGTGTCATCGGCCTTGTCAGACCGCCGGTCCGTTTTTTCAAGGTCCGACCTGTCCGTACGGATCCCGCAGGTCGGGGCCATCGGCGCCACATCTAGGATGTCGAGGGCGTGTTGACGTCACGCCGGGTAGCTGTTCTTACGGGGGAGAACTTCGGTGTTCGGAATCATCAGGCCGTGCCGCCATCGCCTGGGCGAGGGCCTGCGTACCGAGTGGATGGCGCACCTGTGCGGGCTGTGCCTCGCGTTGCGCGGCGAATACGGGCAGTTCGCGAGGGTGGCCACCAACTACGACGGCCTGATCGTCTCGGTGCTGACCGAGGCGCAGTCGGAGCGCACGGGCGACTGGCGGCGGGGCGCCGGCCCGTGCCCGCTGCGCGGGATGCGGTCGGCGGACGTGGCGCAGGGTGAGGGAGCGCGGCTGGCGGCGACGGTGTCGCTGGTGCTGGCCGCGGCGAAGATACGCGACCATGTGGCCGACGGGGACGGCCTGGTGGGGCGCCGTCCGGTGGCCCTGGCGGCCCGCCGGATCGCCCGCGGCTGGGACCGTGCGGGCGCCGCGGGCGGCGAACGGCTCGGCTTCGACACCGCGGTGCTGATCGGGGCGGTCGAGCGCCAGCCGGAGGTCGAGCGGGCAACCGGGCCCGGGGGGTCGCTGCTGACGGTCACCGAGCCCACCGAAACGGCGACCGCGGCCGCCTTCTCGTACACCGCGGTGCTCACGGACCGCCCGGGCAACGCCGCACCGCTCGCGGAAGCGGGCCGCCTGTTCGGCCGGCTGGCGCACCTGCTGGACGCGGTGGAGGACCTGGCCGCGGACGAGGCCTCGGGCGCGTGGAACCCGATCGCCGTGACCGGCGCGGACCTGGCGGAGGTGCGCCGACTCTGCGACGACGCCGTCCACGGGATCCGACTCGCCCTGTCCGACGCCGAGTTCGTGGACGGACGGCTGGTGCAGGCCCTGCTGGGCGGCGAGTTGGAGCGCGCCGTCGACCGCGCCTTCGACCCGCGGCACCGCCACCACCGGCACCGGCCCCAGAAACCAGTCCTGCGCATGCTGCCCTGGCTGGGACGCCGTACGGCGACGGAAGCACCCTCGGAGACCGCGTCCGTGTCCGGGACCGGTACGGCCTGCGGCGTGGGGGCGCTCGCAGGCACGGCTTCCGCGGGCGGCCGGCCCACGGCGTCGGGCAGCCCGTCGGAGGGGCAGTGCCGCCGGTGCCACGAGTGGCGCCCGTGGTGCGCCGGCTGTCGGCTGTGCTTCAGCTGCTGCCGGTGCAGCGTCGATGACGGGGGAGACCCCTGGCCGGTCGGCGAGGGCAACCGCAGCGGCGGTTCGAACCGTGACGGCTCCGGCGGCGACGGCTGGTTCGGCGGCCACGGCGGCGGCAACTCCGGCGGCCCCTACGGCGGTTCGGGCGGCCCCTACGGTGGTTCGGGCGGCGGCCACGGCTCCGGCGGCTACGGCGGGTCCGGGGCTTCAGGCGGCCGCGGCAGCTCCGGCGGCGGCTCGGGTGACGGCTGCGGCGACGGCGGCGGCTGCTGCAACCCGTGCAAGTGCTGCTGCGACTGCTGCGACTAGTTCTGTGACCGGGAACGTTCACGGTGTTCGGAGTTCGGGCGCATCTTGGGCTGCCCATGTGGACCGATCAGTCAGAAACAGCTGCTTGCCAACTCCATGAGGCGCGGCGGGGGCGGCCGTCCAGCTCGCCCCGGCCGGTGCACCAGAGAAGGACCTGGCTTGGGTCGCCGGGCGGGGCGTCGGGGAAGAGGCGGTGGAGCACCTTCGTGGACAACGGTGCTGGTGGCGTCCATGGCACACCCAGGCCTTGGGTGATGTCGTAAGTGTGCAGGAGGACTTCGGCGACGCCCATCGCCGCGAAACCCGCCCGGTCGCATGGCCCCCAGTGCCAGGCGCGCAGTCCCGGATCGGCCGTGGCCAGGGCACTGCTGAGCAGCCCTGCGCAGGCGGTGACTACCTGGAGCACCTCGGCCGGGGAGGTGCCGGGGCGGACGGCCAGGTCGAAGGGGAGGTACGCGTCCGTGGGGCGGGCCGCCACCTGCCCGGCGTAGGCCAGCAGGTCGTGCGCGATGTGGGCGGCCGTCGTCCAGCAGCTCCACTCCAGCGAACCCGCCGGCACCGACCAGTCCTGAGTGTCGTGCGCGCCGAGTACTCGTGTCATCTCGGCCACGGCCTTGTCGACGTCTTGGTTGTCCGGATTGCGCATTCCGAGATGCTACTGCTGCGGCCTGTGGCTCGTGGGACTCCTTGCACGTTTTCGTGCGCTGGAAGGTGCTCCCGCGGCGGCGAGGAGGAGGCGTAATGCCTCGCGGCCGATGCGGATCGTCCGGCCGTGGACGCGTCGCAGGTAGGCGGCGAGTTTGCGGATCGACCAGCGGGTGAAGGGCCGGCCGAGCTCGGTCGGGCGGGTGGCGGCCGTCGCCGCGGCGAAGTCCTCGTCATCCGGGCTGAGCTGGCGGGGACGGCCTCCCGCCCACCGAGGGTCCGGGCAAGCCGGGCCGATCTCGTTGAACCGGTGCATCACGTCGCGCACGGTGTCATCGCCCGCCTGGACCAAGCGCGCCGGGAAGGAGCCGCCGACGGCAGCAGGCCCGTCGCGAACTCCACGACGGTGCTCTGGCGAAGGCGGCCCGGGTGGAGCCGCCCTGGCCGACGGTCGTGCAGCACGGGGCGAGGAAGCCGGCGGCTGCCTTCTTGGCGCAGAGAGCGGGCCTCAGGCCTCGATGAAGACCGCCTTGAGGGTGTGGGCGGCGTCCATGGTCACGTTGACCTGGCTGTTCGGGGCGTACTGCCGACCGTCGTAGATCCAGGCCGCCAGGCGGTGCCCGGAGGCCGGGGTGGCGGTGATGGCGACGACCGTGCCCGGCTTGTAGGGGCCGTAGACGGAGGGCCGGACGCTGCCGCCGTCGGAGCTTTCGAGCGTGAGGGCGTAGCGGGTCCGGGGGATGGTCAGGGACCGGTAGCCGGCCACGATGGGAGTGGTGAGGCGGGCGAGCTTGGCGTTGTTGTTGCTCTCGTTGCCGAGCGGCTGGCCGTAGATGCTGAGGCCCGGGTCGGAGTACGCGTTCTCCGTGCGGCACGGCCGGCGGCAGGAGGTGGAGTACGCCATGAGGTCGGTGTGCTGCTCGTCGGAGGTGATCCAGCCCGTCCCGTACGGGGTGTTGAGCTCGTTGATCCAGCTGCCGTCGGGGACTTGCTGGGAGAGGGTCCGCCGGTCGTGGAAGAGGCCGAGGTTGTGGCCGATCTCGTGGCCCAGGTTGTACCAGCCGGTGAGCGAGTCGTAGTCGACGACGGAGAAGGCGAGGCTGTCGTTGAAGTTGCCGCGTACCGGCAGGCTGCCCTGTCCGGAGGACTGGCCCGGAACGCTGTTGACGACGGTGACCAGGTCCACGCCGTAGCGGCGGCGGGCATCGGCGGCGGCGGCGCCCAGAGCGGAGTCCTGCGGGTTGCTCAGCTTGCTCCACATCAGCGAGGAGGTGTTGTCGCCGGTGTAGTTGGTGTTGTACGTGCCGATGACGTCGATGCTGGCCGGGACGCCGCTGTCGGCGAGGGCCTCGTTCATCTTGCGCTCGGCCCAGTAGATGGTGTTGACGACCTGCTGCTCGCTGCCCGCACGCTGGACGGCGAGGGGGGTGTACCCGGCGATCACGTCGATGACGGCCGGGTCCTGCGGAGTGGCCGCGGCCCGTCCGGCGAGGGTGCTGCGGGGAGCGGTGCGCGCCGCCGGGGCCACCGCCAGGTCGTCGGGAGCGTGGTGCGGCTGCTTGGCCGGGTCCTCCTCGGTGATGCGGGCGCGCAGGGGGCGGCCGGGCAGGGTCTCCAGATGGTAGACGCGCGCCCCGAGGTCGGCGACGACCTCGACGAGGGTGGTGCCGGGCGGGGTGCGGTCGGTGGAGCAGACTCCGCGCAGGGAGACGATGACGCTGGTGTCCGGCCTCCCCTTGACGTGGCCGGACCAGGTGCGGGTGCCCGCGTCGTCGTCGATGCCGTCCTCGACGGCGGTGAGGCCGACGTTGTCGAAGAAGTCGAAGGCCCATTCGCGCGGAGCGCCGAACGGGGCCGCGGTGCACAGCATCCGGAAGGCGTCGAGAGCGAGCGGGACGGTGCGGTCGCGGAGGACTTCCGGCCCGTCCCCGTCTGAGAGCGACGGGGTCCGGGTGACGGCTGGGGCGGCGGCGACACCGGTGGCGGAGACGCTCGCCAGGGGCAGAGCGGCCATGGCGGCCACGCAGAGCGCGATCAGGCGGGTTCGGCGGGAACGGCTGGGAGAACTCATGCCGCACACAAAGCCACAGGTGTCCCCGCATATGCCGGAAACATGCCCGTTCGGAAGGGTGAGGTCACTCGACCGGCGCGTCTCCGTCACTCCGCCACTCCGTCACCGCCTCCGCTTCCCCCCGGGTGGCGGGGCTTTGACCGGGGTGGCGGCAGGGTCCGCCTGCCGCCTGCCGCCTGCCGCCTGCCGCTGGCCAAGGGTCGGCGCCGCTGCCCACCCCGGTCGGGATCCCGTGCGCAGTAGCATGGGCCCGGTGAGTCCGGTCGCCGATCAAGGGGGTTTCTCATGCCTGCAGGAGATGCCGACAGCCCTGCATCGCTCTACGGCCCGGTCTCACTCCTCCTCGGAATCGCAGGCCTCCTGGCAGCCGTATTCTCCGGGTACATCGGAATCGCCTTCGCCGTGCTCTTCGGTGCCCTCGCCAGCACCTTCGCCCTCCTGGGCCTGGCCAAGGGGATCGGCGTGGCGAAGAGCGCCCTGGGACTCGCGTTCGGCGCCGTCGCGCTCATCGGCCCGGTCGTCCTGGTCACGATGTTCGCGAGCTGATGCGGTCCGGGCCGCAACTGTGCCGTGAGCGCCGGGATCTTGCGAGGACGGGAAGCCCCGTGGACGAAGCGGGAGTTGCACGCACACCGGCAAGGCGCGACCTCGACCTGTAGCGCACTCGGGGAATCGGCGGAGGGCCGCGCACGACGGCTCGGCGGGCCTATATTCGCTGTACATGGCACGACCCCTGATCAGAAGACGTGCGGCCGCAGCCGTCTCCCCCTCCCCGGCCGGTCGTGGAACCGCGCAGGACACCGGGCACGACACCGGGCGGGACACAGGGCGGGACACCGGGCGGGGAGGCCGCGGAGGCCCCCGGCTGCCGCCGCAGAGGAGCGCGGTGGGGCGGGCCGAGGCCGCCGTACCGGCGCCGCGGCTGACGGGTCGGGGCCACGTCCTGCGGCTCTGGCTGGTGACGCTCGCCCTGGTCGGGGTCCCGTTCCTGTCCGCCTGGTCGTTCCTCGCCACCGGATGGACGGCTCCGCAGTGGGCCACGGGCGCGGCCGCGGTGTGCCTCACAGCGTTCCTGGGCCGGGTGCTGTGGACCCGTCGCGGCATCTTCTCCCCCCGCCACCGGAGGACCGTCGGCGCATCGCCCCCTTTGGCACGGCTGCTCCTGGGGGTGTCGGCGATCCTCCATGCGGTGTTCACGGGGTGGGCGGTCGCGGATCCCTGGCAGTCCCCCGTCCCCGCCCCCGTCGTGGCCCTTCAGGCGCCGGTGGCGAGCGGGGTGCTCAACCTCGCGGTGCTCGTCATCCGCCACCTCGGCAGCACCCCCCGGGCCGGGCAGAACGCCTGACGCCGAAGCCGGTCCCGGGGCCGAAGCCTGCGGCCGGACTTCAGGACCTCTTGCCGGCACCTGCGGCCACTGCCACCCGAGCCGGACCGCACAGGGCGACGACCCGCACCGCCCCTTGTCATCCGAGCCGCTCGTGCATCGTTCCGAGCCCGCGCCTGCGCCTGCGCCCGCGCTCGAGCCCGAGCCCGCGCCCGGGTCCGGGGCCGAGCCCGAGCCCGGGTCCCCGCCCAGGTCCGGCGACGACCGCGCGCTGCTGGCGCGCAAGGCCGCCGCCGTCCCCCGCATCTCTCTCCGGGCCACCGCCACCACCCCACCGACACCCCGTCCGGCCCGGTCTCCTGACGGTCAGTCGTTTTGGGACGGCCGTCCGGACGGCCGTCCGGACGGCCGTCCGGACGACGACCCGGCTTCCGTACGGTCAGCCGGTGGTGATGCTCACCCCGTACCGGTTCAGGGAGTTGACCACGTCCACGTACCAGAAGCGCCAGGCGCAGCGGCGTCCGTTGCCCGCCGGAACGCCCTGGCAGGCCGTCTCGGTGTTCAGGTCGATGGCGGTGTTGGTGCCCTTGGCGATGACCTGGTCCGGGTGGTCCGGCCAGTTGAGCTCGAAGACCGGGCCGCCGCTGTCCCCGTTGCCGATCGCCCCCGTGTGATCGGTCTGCTCGGCCATCACCGTCGGGTACACCCAGTAGCCGATGTTGAGGAGCTGGTTGACGGCCTTGACCTGGATGCCGCACTGCGCACCGGAGTACGCGCCCGAGTCGCAGAGCCAGTCACCCGTGTAGCTGTGCCGCGCGCCGACGACCGGCTTGGAGAACTCGCCGGTGCCCACGCCCCCGTCGTAGATCCGGCCCCCCGACCAGGCGCCGATCAGCAGCGTGTCGCGCCCCTTGTCGGTGCCGTACACGTCGCCCATGTACTGCCCGCCGCCGCTGTACGCCTGGTTGCCGTCGTCGGCGCAGTGGCCCGCCGACAGCATGGCGCGGCCGCCGCCGGCGGTGTTCACGGCGAAGCCGTTGGAGCAGCCGTTCCAGCGGGCCCCGCCCCAATACGGCGAGGTGTCCGCCCCGCGCGAGGCCGCGCTCGGCCGCGCGGTGGTGCGCGTGAGCGGGACCGTGCTCGGCAGGGCCTTCCACGCCGCCGCGTCCTTGGTGGCGACGGTCAGGCCGCTGCCGTCGGTGTTGGGCGCGACCGAGACCACCCCGGGCGTACGGGCCACCCGCCGGGCCTGTGCGAGCAGGTCGCGCTCGGTGTACGCGGCGGGCAGTACGCGCACCGGGACGGTGCGCCGGATGTCCTTGAGCAGCCGCCCCACCGGCGCAGGGACCGTCCCGTGCCAGTAGAGCCGCAGTTCGCGGTTCTCCGGGGCGGTGACCACACCGGCGTAGCCGCTGCCGTGCGCGGCGACGACCCGGTCGGCGGCCGCATCGAGCTTCTTCTGCACGGCCATCAGCTCGGACCAGGACCGGAACCCGCCCGGCACGTCGGCCGGCAGCTGCGCGGCCGCCGACGCCGCCGTGCCGCCCGCGGGCTTCGACCCGGCCAGGCCCTGCCCGGCGCCCTGCGCCGTGGCGGCCGTACCCGCCGCCAGTGAGACGGCCAGGGCCGTTGCGCCCAGCACGGCCGCGAGCCGGACCCGCCGCCCACCGGGTGCCGATAATGCGGATGTCGTCCTCATGAAAACCCCCCTTGGCTGGTCGCGCGGTGAGCGTGCGTACGGCGGCCGCCGTCCCCCTCACTCCCGCGCTGTGGCATGCCCATGCTCGACCTTCGGCCGTCCCGGCCGGATGGGGCGGATGTCCCGTCCGTCCGGGACCTTGGCGCCCGCGGAGCGGGGGGCCGTCAGGCTCGGGTGGTGGCCGCCGTGAGGCCGAGGCCGATCAGTGCGATGCCGCCCGCGCCGCCGATCGCCGACAGGCGCCGGTCGGAGCCGGCGAACCAGGTGCGCGCGGCCGATGCCCCCAAGCCCCAGGCGGTGTCGCAGATCAGACCGATCCCGGCCGCAACCAGGCCGAGGACCATCATCTGCAGGGGCACGTTCCCGGCGCCGTGGTCGACGAACTGCGGGAGGACCGCGGCGAAGAAGACCAGGCCCTTGGGGTTGGTGGCGCCCACCAGCAGGCCGTCCAGAACCGTCCGCAGATCGCCGGGGCGCTCGCCCGCCCCGGTCTCGAACTCGGCGTGCAGGCGGCCGCGGTGGCGGAATGCCCGGACACCGAGGTGGACGAGATAGGCGGCGCCGGCCAGCTTCACGGCGGTGAACACGATCGCGGAACTCTGGACGAGGGCCCCGACGCCGAGGGAGACCGCGAGGACGAGGGCGTACGAGCCGAGGAGGTTGCCCAGGACGGTGGCGAGCGCGGTGCGGCGGCCATGGGCCAGGGCGCGGCCGACGACGAACAGGACGCTGGGCCCGGGAATCGCGATCACGACGAGGGACATCGCGGCGAACGCGAGGAGGTTTTCGGTACTCACCATCGGCGGGTGCTTCCTGATCTGACGTGCTGTCGAGCTGTCGAGCTGTCGAGCTGTCGAGCGGCGGGGGCGGCGGGCGCGGGGGCCGGTCCGGGGTGTGGGCCTGTGGGCGCTACCGGCAGACCGAGGCCACTCGGGCGCGCGGGAGCCGGACCAGGACGGCGGAGTCGATCTGGAGGGTGCGGTCGGCCGTCCCCGCGCCGCAGTAGACGGGCCCGTCCGCTTCGGCGACCGCGGTGTCGATCAGGCACGGCACCCCCGGCCGGTGGCTGACCGGCGGGACGCCCCCCGGCACCAGGCCCTCCGCCGCGAGCAGCTCGGGGTCCGCCGGGCGCAGCCGGGAGCGGCTGGTGCCGAGTACGGCCGCCAGGCGGGCGAAGTCCACCCGGTCCTGCGCCCGCAGCACCACGAGCAGCAACGCGACATCGGGGGTGGTGAAGGCGAGCGTCTTGACCGCCTGCGACCACGGAAAGGGAAGGGCCTGCCGTTCGGCGACGCTGTGCGCGGGGGAGTGCGCGTGGACGGCATACGCGCAACCGTCCGTGTCCAGCACGGCTCGCCACAGCGCCTCGGGCGTGTTCATGGGGGGAGACCTGAGCCCTTTCGCTCGGGGCAGGGGAGGGGAGGGGAGGGAAGGGAGGGGTGACCTGCGGCCGGACGGCCCTCTCGGTCTGTTCCCGAGCCTGATCGACGCGGCGGGCTGCGATCAACTGATTGTGGAATCCTGCAATCGTGATCACCCTGCGCTTCGCCGAGACGGCAGACGAGGACATCGCCTTCTCCGTCTCACCCCTGCTCGAAGCCGTCCACTCCTGGCACGTCCTCACCGACCCCGGACACCACGCCCTGCACGTCCCCTGGGTCCGGCGCTGCCGCCGCCTGCCCGCCGTCCTGCGCCGCAGGATGCGCGAGCAGGGCTACGTCGTGGCCGACTACATCCCCGCGTTCTTCGAGAGCCGCGCCGGTGATCACGAGGCCGACTTCGCGGGGCAGCTCGCCGCCGTACGGGCAGTGCCGCCCGCCCTGCTGGCCGCCGAACTCGCCCGGACCCTCGTCCACGCCACCCGCCACGCAGCGGACGACCTCGTCGCCGACCCCGTCGCCCGCGACGCGGCCCTCACCGCACTCCGGCAGACCGACCCGGGTCGGGCAGCACGCCTGGACGGCATCCTCACCGACCCCCTCCCGGCCCTCGACGACGTGCTCACCGTCCTGGAGGACTACTGGAGCGCGGCCTTCGCCGACGAGTGGGACCGCATCGAACCCTCCCTGTACGAGTCGATCGCCCGCTCCGGCGCCAGGATTGCCCACCAAGGGCTGTTCCCGATGCTGCGCACCCTCGCCCCGCAGATCCGCGTCGACCCCGGCCGCCGGACCCTGCGCCTCGACCGCCCGCACGACCACGATCTCACCGTCACCCGCGAACACCCGGTGACGTTCACCGCCAGCCACTACGTCTGGCCGCACGTCCGCGTCACCTGCGACCCACCGTGGCCCCTGCGGATCACCTACCCCGCGCTGCCCCTCGCGCCCGCCTCGGCCGCCCGCCCCGCCAGCCAGGAGGACATCCTCACCGCGCTGCGGGCGCTGGCAGCGGCCCCGCGGCTGCAGATCATCACCCACCTCGCCGTCCAGAGCCGCACCACCCAGGAGCTCGCCACCCTCCTCGGCCTGTCCCCCTCCGTGACCTCGCGCCACCTCCACCAGCTCACCCAGGCGGGACTCACCACCACCCACCGCGAGGGTTACTACGTGCTCTACGCCCTCGACCCGGCCCGCCTCGACCGGATCGCCGCCGCCCTCAGCACCCTGGCCCCCGGGCCCGAGACCTGAGCGGAGGCCGCAAGACCCGTCCCCGCCGGGCCCGGCCCGGGCTCGGCGGGGACGGCGAGGCCGGTCAGAGGGTGATCGTCGCGACACCCATCCTCACCTGGTGACACTGCGGCGGGCCCGCACGCGCCTCCGCCGCGGTCAGGTCGCCCTCACGCAGCACCAGCGGTCGGGACCGGCACGGGTTGAGGTGGACGCCGTAGCGCGGGGGACGGTCGTCGTGTCCGGCGAGTCGGCAGCCGATGGCGGTCTCCCCGCGGCTGCGTGCGGCTTCGACGACGGTGGCGAAGTTCGCCTCGGCACCGGGAACCAGGTAGTCGCCGGCGGGCTCAAGGTGGATCTCCGAGCCCGCCGGGTCGAACAGGTCCGCCAGGACGGCGTACAGCTCGGCGTTCTCCGCGAACTGCGTCAGCAGGAGGCGGATCAGCTTGGTGCTGACGATGAAGTCCTCGGCCTTGGTGACCCGTCGCCGGACCGTGGTTCGAAGCCTGCTGCGAGGAACCCGCCCGGCGCGTGCACACGACCCGGTCCGCTGCGCCCGGAACGGCAACCCGGGACTCCGAGGGGTCCTCGGAGTCCCGGGTGGGAAGTCGGGTCAGGCGCGGGAGAGGTAGAAGCCGCCCTGGCCGTTGCAGCCGTTCGGCCAGCGGGGACCCGAGACCCAGCCGGCCGGGATGGGGGAGTAGGGGCAGGTGAGGAGGCCGACCTTCGGGAGCTCGTGGTACCAGGCGCCGACCCCGCTGCACCAGAGGCTCATGTAGCCGGTCACGACGTAGCCCGAGACGATGGGTGAGCCGCCGCAGGTCCAGATGCCGTCCTTGGCGAGGTTGTGCCGCCAGGCGCCGATGCCGCTGCAGCCGTACTTGCTGTAGTCGGTGGTGACGTACCCCGTGACGATCGGGGAGCCGCTGCAGGTCCAGAGCCCGTCCGCGGCCGGCTGCTGGTACCAGGAGCCCCAGCCGCTGCAGCTGTCCTTGTTGTAGGCGGTGAGCACGTAGCCGTTCGGGATGGCCGCGCCGGCGCAGGCCCACTGGCCCACGGCGGTGGTACCGGCCGGCTGGGCGGCCGCGTTCGACGTGCCGGCGGCGGTGCCCGCGAGGACGAAGGCGGCGATGAGCGCGAGGGCGCTCACGGTCGCGCCGACACCGCGGCGGACGACCGCGGCGGCGAGGCGCTGTAACAGGTGTCGAGGGTGCATGGTCGGTTCACTCCAGTCCTGGCGCCGGGCATGCGCGATGCCGGCTGGTCAGTGGGACGGCCGAGCGGCGGATCGGGCTTCACCCTAAGACGGGGATGACGTGGACATGCTGTGCTCGGATCGTGAAGGCGCGACTTAGCCAGAAGGTTGCCACGACCGGTGGCGCGCGGGCCCGAGGCCGACACCGGCTCCCGGGCCACCGCCCCGGTACCGGCCGGGGCCGGGGCCGGGGCCCGGGGTCCCGTACCGGTCCCGCGTGGGGGCCAGGGTCCGGCACCGGTTCGACGGGCTCCCCGGCCCGGGATCGTGAGCGGCGGATGCCGACCGGCATCCCCTGCCGTGCGCACGTGCCCATGTGCCCATGTGCCGGGCCGGGGTCGGGGCCCCGGACCGCGACCCTGCCCGGCCCGCTCGCCACAGCGGCTTCGCGGCCCAGCGGCCCCGCGGTCGCACAGGCACAGGCACAGGCACAAGCACGGCGCGGGCCCAGCCACGGGCCCAGGCACGGGCACAGGCCCGGCCCCCGCCACAGGCGCGGGCCGCACGCCGGTGAGCCGAAACGGAAAGGGACAGGACGGGCATGGAACCGATCACCACGGCGATGGTGGGCCGCGCACACGAACAAGCGGAGCTCGCGGTCTTCGTGAGGTCCTCCGAAGGCCGGGCCCTCGTCCTCCGCGGGGAGGCGGGCGTCGGCAAGAGCTCGCTCCTGGGCCGCGCAGCCGCCCTGGCCGAGCATGAGGGCCACCTCGTCCTGCGGGCCGCCGGAGTCGAGGCGGAGTCCGCGCTGCCCTACGCCGGGCTGCACCAGTTCCTCCATCCGCTGCTCGCCGAAGCCGCGTGCCTGGACGACGGGAACCGGTCGGCGTTCGACGCCGTGTTCGGCGGAAGGCGAGGGGAGCCGCCGTCGGTCATGACGCTCGGCATCGCCGTGCTCAACCTGCTGGCGCTCGCCTCCGCCCGGCGCCCGCTGCTGCTGGTCCTCGACGACGGGCAGTGGCTGGACGACTCCAGCGCCGACGTGTGCGGATTCGTGGGCCGCCGCCTGGCCGGCAGCCGGGTGAAGCTGCTGGTTGCCGTCCGCACCGACCTCACCTCGCGCTTCGACACCGCCGCACTTCCCGAACTGCCGGTCGCCGCCCTCGCCGACGAGGACGCGGCCCACCTCCTGGACCACCGGCACCCGGGGCTCGACCGCCGACTCCGGAGCATCGTCCTCGAACAGGCCCAGGGCAACCCGCTGGCCCTGCTGGAACTCCCCGCCCACGTGGCCGGCCGGTCCGGCGGCCTCCCGGCCGAAGACCTCGCCGGTCCGCACGGCGTGCCGCTGTCCCGGCGGCTGCAGCGGCTGTTCGCCGACCGGATCGCCGCCCTCGACGAGCCCGTACGGTACGAACTGCTGAGGGGCGCGCTCGACGGCGCAGGCACCCCGAGCCGTACCGACGCCGCCCCGGGTACGCGCTACCGCATGCGGGGGGCCGAGGCCGCGGTGGCCGCCGGGCTGCTGGACGTCGGGGCGGCCACCGGCGACTTCGTCTTCCGCCACCCCCTGGTGCGCTCCGCCGTCGTCCAGACGGCCACCCCGCACGAGCGGCGCACCGCGCACCTGGCGCTGGCGCAGGTCCACCGCGGGAACCTCGAACGCCGGGCCACGCACCTGGCGGCGGCGACCGTCGATCCCGACGAGGAGGTCGCCGGCATCCTGGAGGCTGCCGCCGAGTCCGCGACCCGGCGCGGCGGCGCGCTGGCCGCGGTGGCCTGGCTGAGCCGGGCGGCAGAGCTCAGCGAGGACCAGGGCGCGCGGTCCCGGCGGCTGGCCGACGCGGCCTTCGTCGCCGGCCACGCCGCCCGCCTCGGCCAGGCGCACCGGCTGGTCCGGGCGGACCTCGTCCGCGGTGCGGCGCAGTCGTCGGCCTCGGTGCTGGCGGCCGCGTACCAGGCGCTCTACCAGGACGGGGACGTCCGTTCCACCCACCTGGAGGTAGCGGCGGCGATCGAGAGGCTGCGCGACGGCGGGCCGACCGCGTCCGGGGAGGTCCTCGACCGGCTGGTGACCCTCCTCCTGGCGATCAGCCAGTACCGGGGCGACCGGGCCGTCTGGGAGAGCACGCACGCGCTCCTCGCCTCCCTCGGCGGCCTCGTCGGCGAACGGCCGCGGCTCTACAGCGCCACCTGGAGCGACGTGACCCGGTACGGGGCCGGCTGCGCGGAGCCGGTGCGGCGGGCCGCCGCGAACCTGCCGGACCTGGAGCCCTGGGACGTCGCACGGCTGGGCGTGGCCGCGTACCACCTCGACCTGCTGCACCACTACCGCCCGCACCTGGAGCGCGTCGTGGACCGCGAGCTGGAGACGGGGGCCGTGGCCACCGGCATGGTGATGCTGCACGAGATCATGCTCGACCAGACGGCGGCCGGGGAATGGGCCGCGGCCGAGGAGACCGGGCAGCGGGGACTGGCGCTGGCGGCCGAGCACGGCCACCACCTGTTCGCGATGCAGAGCCGCGCCTACCTGGCCCAACTGGCCGCGCTGCGCGGGCAGGCCGGGCGGGCGCGGGACCTCCAGGCCGAGGTGGACGCCTGGGCCCGCCCGCGCGGGCTCGGGTTCCTGACCCAGCTCGCCGACTCCGCCGGTGCGACCGCCGCGCTGGGCTCCGGCGACCACGAGGCCGCCTACCTCTACGCCATCGGCATCACGCAGCCCGGTGCCTTCCGGCCGTACGCGTACCAGGCGCCGCGTACGCTCCTCGACCTCGTCGAGGCCGCCCGGCACAGCGGACGCGCCGAGCAGGCGCGGGCGCACGCGGTGGCGGCCCGCGACTGCGGGCTGGCGGCGGTGTCGCCCCGCCAGGGCCTGATCACCTACGGCGCGCTCGCGATGACCGCCGAGGACGAGCAGGAAGCCTCCGAGATGTTCGCGCGGGCGGCCTCCCACCCCGGCGCCGACCGCTTCCCGTTCGAGCTGGCCAGGATCCGGCTCGCGCACGGTCTCCGGGTGCGCCGGGCCCAAGGGCCGGAGCCGGCACGGGAGTACCTGGTCCCGGCGGCCGAGGCGTTCGAGCGGCTGGGGGCCGCCGGCTGGTACGAGCGGGCCCGGGCGGCACTGCGCGAGACCGGGACCCCGTCCCGCACCGCGGCGCCGCACCCGGCCGCACTGACCTGGCAGGAGCGCCGCATCGCCGACCTGGCCGCGAGCGGTCTGACGAACAAGGAGATCGGCCGGCGGATGCACGTGTCGCCGCGCACCGTCAGCTCGCACCTGTACCGCACCTTCCCCAAGCTCGGCATCACGACCCGCGCGGCCCTGCGCGACGCCCTGAGCCGCACCGAGGAATCCGTACCGGTCCGATGATCGCCCCGGCGGCGGCCCTGCGGGAACGGTCGTTTGACTGCATTCCCGCCTCTGGCCGATCCACGGTGGCACCCCGGGGGACATGACGACATGTGACGGATGCGCCCGGTCCGGCGGCCGGTGGACAGTGGGGGCGCCAGCGAGCCTCCGGAAAGGGAGCACACGTGATCGACAGGCGCACCTTCACCACGGCGGCCGGTCTCGGCGCGGCCGCCACCGCCGTGTCCTGCGGCGCGGCCCCGCACGCGTCCGCCGCGTCGGCGGCCGGTCCCCGCCGGCGCACCGGCCGCACGGCCCCCGCCGTCCCGTACATCGCCCCGGGCACCCACACGGCACTCGGCGAGCCGAAGCACGTACGGGCCGGGGTGCTCGACATCGGCTACGCCGAGGCCGGGCCCCGGCACGGGCCCGTCGTGGTGTGCCTGCACGGCTGGCCGTACGACATCCACGCCTTCGCCGACGTGGCACCCCTGCTGGCGGACGCCGGCTACCGCGTGATCGTGCCGTACCTGCGGGGACACGGAGCCACCACCTTCCTGTCGCCCGAGACGGTCCGCAACGCGCAGCAGTCCGCCGTCGCCCTCGACGTCATCGCCCTGATGGACGCCCTGGAGATCCACAAGGCCGTGCTCGCCGGCTTCGACTGGGGCTCGCGGACCGCGGGCATCGTCGCGGCCCTGTGGCCGCAGCGGGTCAGGGCCCTGGTGGCGGTCAGCGGATACCTCGTCACCCACCTGCCCTCGCAGCGCAACCCGCTGCCACCGAAGGCCGAGCGCACCTGGTGGTACCAGTACTACTTCGCCACCGACCGCGGGCGCACCGCCCTGCAGACCCGGCAGAACCGCCACGACCTGTGCCGGCTGGTGTGGGAAGAGGCCTCGCCGACGTGGAACTTCGACGACGCCGCCTTCGAGCGCACCGCCGCGGCGTTCGAGAACCCCGACTACGCGGCCATCGTCGTCCACAACTACCGCTGGCGCCTGGGACTGGCCGACGGCGAGCGCCGCTACGACTGCTACGAGCGGCTGCTCGCCGCCCGGCCGCCGGTCACCGTGCCGGCCATCGCCCTGGACCCGGCCCTCGACCCCTTCCTGCCCTCGACCGACGGCGCGGCCTACCGGAAGTACTTCACCGGTCCCTACGAGCACCGCGTGCTCGCCGGGATCGGCCACGCCGCACCGCAGGAGGCGCCGACGGCCTTCGCCCAGGCGGTGGTGGACGCCGACCACCTGTGACGGCGTCCGCTTGTGACGGCGACTGCCTGTGGCGCCGACCGACCGGCTGCGGCGACCGCTTGTGACGGCGACCGCCTGCGGCGGCGGCGCTCACCGGCCGGCCAAGGCGCTGTCGATCTCGCGGCGGGAGGAGATGCCCAGCTTCGCGAACACCTTGCGCAGGTGCCACTCCACCGTGCGGGGGCTGAGGAACAGCTGCGCACCGATCTCCGCGTTCGGGTGCCCGCCCGCCGCGAGCCGGGCTATCCGGGCCTCCTGCGGGGTCAGGACCGGCAGGCCGACGGCCCGCGCCCGCACCGTCTCACCGGTGGCCAGCAGCTCCTGCCGGGCCCGTTCGGCGTACGCCTCCATGCCCATGGCCGAGGCCGCACCGTGCGCGGCGCGCAGCTCGGTACGGGCCTGGGCCCGCCGGTTGCGGCGCCGCAGCCACTCCCCGAACAGCAGCCGGGTCCGCGCCTCGAACACGCCGAGCCCGCCCCGGCCGAAATGGTCGAGGGCCTCGCGGTAGCGGTCCTCGGCCTGCTCGGGTGCGCCCGTGAGGGCGTCGGCGACCGCCAGCGCACCGAGGGCCCAAGGGGTGCCGGACCGGCCCCAGTCGGACAGCCGTTCACGGGCCCCGGCGGCCACCGCCGGACGGCCGGCCCGGGTCGCGGCTTCGACCAGCTCGCTGCACGTCCAGTGGTGCACGACGAGGTCCCGGTACTCCGCGCCCCGCAGCGCCGCCTCCATGGCGAGCTGGTAGTTCCCCAGACCGTTGTGGAGCACGGCCCGCGAGCACGCCGCCATGCTGGTGAGCCGGCCCAGCCCGCGCCGCTCGCCCTCCCGCTCCATCGCCCTGATCAGCTCCGAAGCGGACCGCTCCCGCCCCTGGTAGGCACTGAGCAGGGCCGTGGTGACCGTACTCGTCGCCACGCCCGCCGCATCCGTGAGGGGCGCGGCCTCGGCCAGCAGGTCCCACGCCTCGGAGAAGCGCCCCGCAAAACCCAGGGAGGCCGCCCGGTAGGGCAGCGCCGTCGAGAGGACCGACAGGGTGCCCGTGGTACGGGCGAAACGCACGGCCCGCTCGGTGATGTCCAGCCAGGCCCGGAGATCGCCCAGCTCCACGGCTGCGCTCGCGGCCGGCCACAGCACCGTCAGGTCCTCCCCGTCGGTGAGGCGGCCCAGCGCCCGGCCCAGCAGCGGAAAAGCGGCGGCCGGCCCGTCCGTGGACCACGTCACCAGGGCCCGCAGGAACACCCCCGCCGTCTCCTGCCCGGGCGGCAGCCCGCGCGCCGCCTCGGCGGACCGCCGCAGGGCGTCCGCATCGTGGCGCCCGGCCCATATGGCCGCCCCGAACGCCGCGAGGTAGGTCTCCCGCGCAGCGGCCGGGTCGAGGGTCCTGAGCCGGCCGGCCGCGTCGAGCAGCGGCTGCATGGAGCCGAGGCCGCCGCTGGTCATGGACGAAGCCTTGGCGCGCAGCCGGCTGGCATCGGCCCGTTGCAGCGCGTCCAGCGGCCCCAGCTCCGCGGCCGCCAGCAGGTCGGGCACCCGGGCCGTCACGCCCGCCGCGAGGTGCGCCGCGGCAGCCGCCAGCGCGCGCCGCGCCCGCTCCTGCGGGCCGGGGGTGAGCGCGGCGGCACGCTCCAGGAAGGCGGCCGCGGCCGCCCGGCCGCCGCGGGCCAGGGCCCGGTCGGCGGAGCGCTCCAGGGCGGCGGCGACCTCCTCGTCCGGCCCGACCGCGGCGTGGGCCTGGTGCCAGGCCCGCCGGTCGGGGTCGCGCGCGGCGTCGGTGGCCTCGGCCAGGGCCCGGTGCGCCGCGCGCAGCGCGGCGGCGTCCGCACCGCGCCACACGGCCGAGCGCACCAGCGGGTGCCGGAACCGTACGGGGGCTCCCAGCCTGATCAGGTCGGCGGCCTCGGCCGGTGCAGCGGCCTCGATCCCGATGCCGAGCAGCCGCAGCGCACGCCACAACAGGGGTGCGTCGCCGACCGGTTCGACCGCCGCGACGAGCAGCAGGGCGCGAGTGTCGGCCGGCAGCGTGTCGACGCGCCGCCGGAAGCCCTCTTCGAGCCGGGTCGCCAGCGGGCCGGCGCCCGGTCCTCCGAAGCCGAACGCCAGCTCCGCCGGCGACAGGCCCCGGGGCAGCTCCAGCAGGGCGAGCGGGTTCCCGCCGGTCTCGGCGACGATCCGGTCCCGCACGCGGGCGTCCACCGGCCCCGGCAGCACGCTGTCGAGGAGGGCGCGGGCGTCGGCATCGGCCAGCCCGTGCAGGGTCAGCTCCGGCAGGCCGGAAAAGCCCTCCTGCTCCTCCCCGTCGGCGGTCCGCTCGGCGAACACCAGCGCCACCGACTCGGCGTCGAGCCGGCGCCCGACGAACGCCAGGATGCGCATCGACATCAGGTCCAGGCACTGCGCGTCGTCGACCAGGCACACCAGCGGGGACTCGGCCGCAGCCTCCGCGAAGAGACCGAGGACGGCGATCCCGAGCAGCAGCATCTCGGGCGGGTTCCCCGCGCTCAGGCCGAACGCGACGCGCAGCGCGCCCTGTTGGACCGGCGGGAGCCGGTCGAGGTGCGGCATCAGCGGGGCGCACAGCCGCTGGAGCGCCGAGTAGGCGAACTCGGACTCGGCCTCGACCCCGGCCGCGTACACCGTCTGCATCCCAGCGGCCTGCTCGGCGAGGCGGCCGAGCAGCGCGGACTTGCCCACGCCGGCCTCACCCCGGATCACCAGCACCCGGCTGCGCCCGTCGCGCACCTCCCGCAGCAGGAGGTCCAGCGCCGCCAGCTCGCGGCTCCGCCCCAGGAGCTGGCGTTCGGCGTGGTGCGGCATGTGTCCTCCGGCATGGGTCCCTCCCGGAGGAGCTGCACCCATCCTACGAACATCCGACCGCTCTGACCTGCATGGATTCGGTCATCGCGGCAGGCCGGGACCCACTGGTCCCGGCCTGCCTCGCACGCCCTCGCACGCCCTCGCGCGCTCGGCCGCGGCTCAGCAGTACTTGAAGGAGCTGATCCTGTCATTGATCCACGAGGGGACGGAGGGCCAGTGCTCCCACGGCCCGATCCTGAACTCCAGGCCGCCGTACCCGTTGTGCTCGTAGAAGCAGATGCTGCTGCCGGTGTTGTTCACCACGGACGAGGTGATGTCCTGCATGCCCGTCCACAGGGCTCCGTCCCGCTTCAGCTTTCCCATGTCGCCGATGTTCTGGTCCGACGCGATGGCGCCGAACTTGCCACCGCTGGTGGCACCCACGAAATCACGCTCGGACCACAGGCAGACGTGGTGGGCGGGGCACGCCCCGGCGCCCTGCCCGATGCCGAGGAGCGTGGACGCGCTCGCGGCCGGGGCCGCGGCGATGAGCAATGCGGTGAGCCCTGCGGCACACAGGCCGAGTTTCGCCGTCTTGTAGGGGAATTCCATGGTCAGTGCCGTCCGTTCAGGCAGGAGGGGGCGTCAGCAGTACTTGAAGGAGCTGATCTTGTCGTTGATCCACGAGGGGACGGAGGGCCAGTGCTCCCACGGCCCGATCTTGAATTCCAGGCCGCCGTACCCGTTGTGCTCGTAGAAGCAGATGCTGCTGCCGGTGTTGTTCAGCACCGAGGACGTGACGTCCTGCATCCCCTTGTCCCCGGTGGAACTCCGGGCCAGCTTTCCCATGTCGCCGACGTTCTGGTTCGAACCGAACGAGCCGAATTTGTGGTCGTAGACGAACTTCCCCTGGATGAAATTGCCCTCCGACCACAGGCAGACGTAGCCGTTCGGGCAGGACCCCGCCCCGTGGCCGATGTCGAAGGCGGAGGCGGCGCTCGCGGAGGTCGCACTGGCCACGACCAGCGCGGCCGCGGCGGCCGCGCCCAGACCGAGCCTCGTCAGCTTGCTCTTCGAAAACATTGATGTCCTTCTGTTCGAAATTCTTCCGGACGGGTGTGCAGGGCTGGATCAGCAGAACTTGTAGGAGCTGATCCTGTCGTTGATCCAGGTGGGCACGGAGGCCCACTTCTCATAAGGGCCGATCTTGAATTCCAGGCCGCCGTACCCGTTGTGCTCGTAGAAGCAGATGTGGCTGCCGGTGTTGTTCACGACCGAGGAGGCGGAATCCTGCATGCCCTTCCAGCGGAAGAGCTTGCTCTCGAAGACGAACTTCCCCATGTCGGAAATGTTCTCGTTCGAGCCCACGGCCCCGAAGTCGTACCCGCCCGCGGGATTCCCGCGGATGTAGTTGTTCTCGCTCCACAGGCACACCCAGTTGGCAGGGCACTTGCCGGACCCGGTCTGGATGTCGGTCAGGACGGAGGCGCTCGCACTCGTCGCCGTCACCGCAACGACACCGGTCACGGCCGCGGCGCCCACCGCCACCCTCGCCACTGCTCTCCGCAGGTTCATCACGCACTCCTCTGCTCCGTGCACCGGCCGCACCGGCGCAACTGCTCCCAGCTGCCTGGGGTTTCAGCACCGGCATCTCCGCTCGCCGGGCAACTCCACAGTGCCCTCGCAGTCCCGGCGGGGACATCGGTCATCTGACTGCCTGTGCCCGCCCCCGCCGCCCACCGGCCGCCTTACGTCACGTGCCGCTACGCCGTGACGCCGGACCCGGGTACCCCGCACACGGGGAGTCTTCGCCGTGGAACGGGGTATGCGCGCGTGAGGAGACACCCTGCGGCGGCGGGCGGTGGGAGGCGACTGCGTGAGTCCAGACCGCCCCGGCCCGGGTGGCCGCCGGCATCGCAGCGCCCAGGGCGACGCGGCCGAGGTCCGAGGTCCGAGGTCCGAGTTCCGAGTTCCGAGTTCAGGGAGACGATCCAGACATGAGCCGTCAGCCTTCGGGCGAGGCATCCCAGCAGCATTCCGACCGGCTGCGCGAGCAGGTCCGGGGGCGGGCATGAAAGCGTCGAAGATCGCGTACAAACCGGTCGGGCTCACGCTCGGTGCCCTCAGCGGCCTGATCGCGAGCGCGGTGTTCAAGCAGGCGTGGAAGCTGATCGGCCACGAGGACGATGCGCCGGACGCCACCGACGAGGACCGCACCTGGCGGGAGGTCCTGACCGCCGCGGCCCTGCAAGGCGCGGTATTCGCCGTGGTCAAGGCCGCCGTCGACCGCGCCGGCGCCGTGACGACACACCGCCTGACCGGCACCTGGCCCGGCTGAAGCGCCCCGCCCGCGACCGCCGGCCCCGCACGCGCGTAGAGCTCGTACGGAAACCGCCGGGGCCGTCCTGGTCCGCGGCGCGCCCGTCCGTCCGCGTGCGCATGGCGCCGTACGGAGTGGGAACACGCTGAACGGTCCGGGCGTAGGTCGAACCGGCGGCCGGGGCCGCGGCGTGGTGGAGCGGGTGCCGGACCGGCTCGGGTCGGGCCCGGGCCGGCACCCGGCCCGACCATCGGCCGCTCCGGCACCGAAACGGGCAGGAGGAGCACGTGGCGAGGGCGAGCAGGACGGGGACGAGTGCCGCGGCGACGACGAGTGCCGCGGCGACCAGGAGAGCCGCCGCGGCCGAGGCCCCGGAGGCGGGGGCAGCGCTGGCGGAGTACCACCGGCGCCGGGACTTCTCGAAGACCGCAGAGCCGCGGGGCGGCACCGCCGCGGACAGCGGTGACCGGCCCTCCTTCGTGGTGCAGATCCACGACGCCACCGCCCTGCACTTCGACTTCCGGCTGGAAGTGGACGGCGTGCTGAAGTCGTGGGCCGTCCCGAAGGGCCCCTCCAGCGACCCGCACGACAAGCGGCTCGCCATGCCCACCGAGGACCACCCCCTGGAATACCGCGACTTCGAGGGCCGGATCGCCGCGGGGGAGTACGGGGCGGGCCCGGTGATCGTCTGGGACGAGGGCACCTACCGCAACCTTTCCACCGACCGCCGCGGTACAGAGATCCCCTTCGCCGAGGCACTCGCCGCCGGACACGCCTCGTTCTGGCTCGACGGCCGCAAGGTGCAGGGCGGCTGGTCGCTCACTCGCTTCCGCCCCGGCGAGGGCGGGCAGCGGGAAGCCTGGCTGCTGGTCAAACGCGCAGACGGCCACGCCCGTTCCGACGGCGGCCACGACCCCCGGCGGGCCCGCTCGGTCCGCACGGGCCACACCTTGAAGCAGGTCGCCGAACAGGCGGCCGAGGGGAGGACGCGATGACCACGACGAGCGGGGCGAGGACGACGAGCGGGGCGAGCGGGGCGAGGACGACGAGCGGGACGAGCGGGACGGGCAGGGCAGGTGCCGTGGACGGCACGAGGGCGATCAGGACCGGACGCCGCACGGTCGAGCTCCACCGGCCCGACAAGGTGCTCTTCCCCCACGACGGCATCACCAAGGCCGATCTCGCCGCCTACTACCGCACCGTCGCCCCGCGCATGCTGCCCCACCTGCGCGGCCGCCCCCTGATGCTGGAGCGGCACCCCGACGGCATCCGACGCTGGCACTCCGGATTCATGCAGAAGGACATCCCCGACCACTTCCCGGACTGGATCCAACGCGTCGAACTGCCCAAGGAGGACGGGACCGTCACCCACGTGCTCTGCGAGGACACCGCGACCCTGGTCTACCTCGCCGACCAGGGGTGCATCACCCCCCACCGGTGGCTGTCCCGGGCCGACCGGCCCGACCACCCCGACCGGCTCGTCTTCGACCTCGACCCCTCCGGAGACGATTTCCAGCCCGTACGGGAAGCCGCCGGACAGCTCCACGAACTCCTCGACGGGATCGGGCTCCCCGCACAGCTGATGACCAGCGGCTCACGTGGTCTGCACGTGCTCGTCCCCCTGGACCGGCGCGCCCCCTTCGACGAGGTCCGCGCCTTCGCCGCCGCTGTCGCCGCCGTCCTCGTCGACCGCCACCCCGACCGGCTCACCACCGCCGCCCGCAAGAAGGACCGCGGGGACCGGCTGTACGTCGACATCCAGCGCAACGGCTACGCCCAGACCGCCGTCACGCCGTACGCCGTACGCGCCCGCCCGGGCGCACCAGTGGCGGCCCCGCTCTCCTGGGACGACCTGGAAGACCCGGACCTCCACGCCGGCAGCCGGACCCTCGCCGACGCCGACCGGCTCGTCAAGGACAACCCCTGGAGCCCGGCCCCGCGCCCCCGCTCCCTCGGCCCGGCCGCACAACGCCTCCGCACCCTCACCGCCCCCACCCGCAGCGGCCCTCGGCCTCCGGCCCCCCGAGTGGACAGGGGCCAGGGATGAGCGCGGCGGGCGGGGGCAGGTGAGGGAACAGGGAGCCGTACGGTCCAGCACCCCCGCGGGGCCGCGGCACCGGCCGCACGTCGCAGAAGGCAGGAGGAGCCATGGGAACCCCACCCGACGATCCTGTTCCGCCGAGTCCGACCCCGGCGCCGGGACCCGGCCCCGGGCCGCAGCCGGGCCCGGTCCCCGGTCCGGTGCCCGCCCCCGGCGGCCCCGACCCGGTTCCCCCGGCGCCACCCCAGCCCGAACCGGACCCCCAGCCCGAGGATCCGCGCCCGGAACCGCAGCCGCATCCGGGTCCTCTGCCCGGCCCCGTACCCGCACCGGAACCGGTCACCTGACCTGCCGACCGACGAGCCGCACGTACGCCCGGAAGCCGTGCTCCGGCGGCCGGCGGCAGCCGAACCCGCGCCGCAGCCGCACCCGCGCCGCAGCCGTCCGCGTGCCCGCTACCGCCAGGGGCGGCTTCCCGGCCCGGTCGGGTGGGTGCCGGTGACGCCCATGACCACCGAGTACAGGCTGGTCTCGGCGGTGATGAAGAGGCGGTTGCGCTTCGGGCCGCCCCAGGCGATGTTGGCGACGGCCTCGGGGACGTTCAGACGGCCGATCAGGGTGCCGTCCGGGTCGTAGCAGTGCACGCCGTCGTCCATTGCGGCGGCCCAGAGCCGACCGCCGTCGTCGAAACGGAGGTTGTCGAAGCGTGCCCTGTCACGCGCCCCGGCCTCGGCGAAGACCTTGCCCTCGGACAGGGTGTTGCCGTCGCGTACGTCGAAGACCCGGATGAAGCCCGACCGGGTGTCGGAGACGAAGAGCTGCCGCTCGTCGGGGGAGAAGACGAGGCCGTTCGGCGCGCCGAAGCCGTCCGCGACGAGCCGTACGTCCCCGCCGGCCGGGTCGATCCGGTAGACGTTGTTGGCGCCGATCTCGCTCTCCGCGCGGTAGCCCTCGTAGTCGCTGGTGATGCCGAAATCGGGGTCGGAGAACCAGATCGAGCCGTCGGACTTCACGGCCGCGTCGTTCGGGCTGTTCAGGCGCTTGCCCTGCCACCGGTCGGCCAGGACGGTCAGCGTGCCGTCGTGTTCGGTCCGGGTCACCCGGCGGTTGCCCTGCTCGCAGGTGATCAGACGGCCCTCACGGTCGAGGGTGTTGCCGTTGGTGTGTCCGGCGGAACGGCGGAAGACCCCGACCGAGCCCGTCTCCTCGTCCCACCGCAGCATCCGGTCGTTGGGGATGTCGCTCCAGACCACCTGGCGCCAGGCCGGCACGTACACCGGCCCCTCGGCCCAACGGCAGCCCGTGAACAGCACCTCCAGCGCGGCGTCCCCGTTCATGCACCTGCCCGTACGGAACCGGTCGTCCAGCATCTCGTACAGCCCCGGGCGCTCGCCGCTCATGGAAGTCCACTCCTCACGAAATCTGCCGCATACCGAATGTGGATCGGCTTGTCTCGCATCTTGCAGGATCAGATACTGTCTCTGCGAGCGATTCCGAATGGAGAGTTGTGGATCACATCGACCGTGCGCTGCTGGCTCAGCTCCAGCAGGACGCCACCACGTCCTACGCCGCCCTCGGACAAGCCGTCGGCCTGTCCGCCGGAGCCGCCCACGAGCGGGTGCGCAAGCTGAGGGACCGCGGCGTCATCCGGCGCACCACCGTCGACGTGGACCCGGCCGCGGTGGGCAGTGCCGTCCTGGCCTACGTGATGGTCGACTCGACGTCCTGGATGGGTGATTCGGCCGCCGACTTCGCCGCCCTCCCCGAGATCGTGGAGGCGCACGTCATCGCCGGCAGCGCCTCGGTGCTGGTGAAGGTGCGGACCGCGACCACCGAGCAGCTGCAGGACGTGCTGCGCCGGATCTACGCCATCGAGGGGGTCAGCGGAACACAGGCAACGGTGGTCCTGGAAACCTTCTTCGAGCGGCCCCTGTCACCCCTCTGACCTCATCCGGACCACCCCTGCAGCTCTCCGCTCCGCAGGCCTTCGCCGCGCCGTCCGGCGAGCCCGTGGAGCCTCGCCGCGGTGGCGGGCCCTGAACCCGCGGCCGCAGGGTCGGCCGCGCCGAGCTCCTGCCGTGAACCACTCCCGCGGACCCGACCCACGCCCTAGACTGCGACCGCTTCAGGACCTGGCGATCATCGGGAGGGCGTACGGGATGAAACGAGCACTGATCAGCGCATTTGCGGCCGCGGGGTTAGTCGTGTCCGGGGGGAGTGTCGCCGCCGCCTCCGACGGGGCTCCGCCGCGCACCACGCACGGCCCCTGCCAGTACACGCAGACCCCGGACGAGCCGCCGGCGCGCTCTGTTCCGCTGCCGCCCGACCCGCGGCGCACCCCCAGCCGCGGCACCGTGGACATGGCCGTCCCGACCAGCCGGGGCCCGCTCCCGCTGCGTGTGGACCGGGCCAAGGCGCCGTGCACGGTCCAGAGTTTCCTGCACCTGGCACGGCACGGGTTCTACGACCGCACGGTGTGCCACCGGCTGACGGCGTATCCGACGCTGAAGGTCCTGCAGTGCGGCGACCCGACCGGTACCGGTGAGGGCGGGCCCGGGTACAAGTACAAGGACGAACTGCCGGTGGACCTGCCGCCGGCACCCACCGACCCGACCGGCACGCGCCGGCTCTACGGGCGCGGCCTGCTGGCGATGGCCAACGCCGGTCCGAACACCAACGGTTCGCAGTTCTTCGTCGTGTACGGCGACTCCGCCCTGCGGCCGAACTACACGGTGTTCGGCACGGTCGGCCCCGACGGCCTGAAGACGCTCGACAAGGTCGCCGCCGGGGGCATCGAGCCGACCGCGGACAACCCGGCACCGATCGACGGCACCCCCGTGCTGCGGACCGAGCTGCTCCGCGTCCGGCCGTCCTGCCGGCACTGACGTACGCCGACGCGACCGCGTCTCCAGTGAACAAACGTTTCGGCGCTGAGCGTGAGCGCTGAGCGCTGGACACAGAGCGCTGGGCACAGAGCACCGAGTACAGAGCACAGAGCACCGAGCACGGAACACCGAGCACAGAGCGCCCAGGACTCGCCCGGCGGATCAGAGTGGGTGTGCCTCTGATCCGCCGGGCCCGGACTACGGCTGGATCGAGCGCCAGATGCGCTCGGACAGGACACGGGCGGCCTCGTTGAGGTCGATGTCCTGCGGAGTGGCCAGCCAGCGGTGGGAGGCCACCGCCACCGGCCCGACGACCAGGACCTCCAGCAGCGCATCGGGCAGCGCCGCGATCTGGCCCGCCTCGACCCACGGCCGCAAGTGGTCGGCGACGCGCGGGAAGTGGTCCGGTTCGACCCCCCGGGCCCGGTCCGCATGGACGGCCAGGTAGCTGGAGTACGCCGAGCCGTGCAGGAACCGGGCCATCTCCGGGTTCTCCCGGGTGAAGCGCAGGTACGTGGTCACCAGGGCGCGGATCGCGGTACGGGCGCTCCTGGCCCGGCCGAAGGCGGCGAGGACCTCGCCGTACTGCCGCTCCAGACAGCGCGAGTAGAGCGCGGCGGCCAGACCGTCGACGCTGCCGAAGTGGTGGTACAGGCTGCCCAGGCTGACCCCGCTGGCCGAGGTGATCGCGTGGACCGTGAACCCGGCCTGGCCTTCCGCGGCGTACACCTGGAGTGCCGCGGTCAGCAAGCGTTCGACGGTGATCTCGCCACGTGACTGCTTCGTTGCCATGGGCGGAGAGTCTAATGCGGCACCGGAGTGCTTCGCGGTGGCGGGATTCCGGCCCCTCCGCGACCGCGGGGCAGAGCCGACAGTTCGGTGAACTTCCCTGTCCCGTACCCGATTCGGAGGCTCCGGCGCGACCCTCCGAGGGCAGCGCCATCCCGCCAAACTGAAATAATTTTCTAGAAACGCATTCCACTTCCAGACTCCGCGGAACCATACTGGCGCCGTTCCGCGGCCCAGAGACGTACGGCCGTCAGCCCCCTCTCACCCCGAGGAGACGCATGAGAATCACACGGGTCGGCCTCCTGGCAGCGGCGGCGGCAGCACTGCTGCTCGCGCCGACCGCGCCCGCGCCGGCATCGGCCTCCGTCCAGGCCCCCCATGCGAACGCCGCGGCCGACCGGCCGGACTTCTTACTTCCGTTCCCCTGCAACAGCGTGATCGAGCTGAAGACCTACGCAGGTCACAACCCGGACGACAAGAAGATCGACATGTACCGGCAGGGCATGCGGGAGGGCAGCCCCATCCTGGCCTCGGCCGACGGCTACGTGCACGAGAACTTCTCGCCGGGCGGGCTGGAGATCCGGCACGGCGGCGGCTGGTTCACCACGTACATGCACATGACCGGGGTGGTGGCGGCCGGCACCTGGGTCAAGCGCGGCGACGTGGTCGGCTACATGGGGGACGTCGGCTCGGAAGGCAGGCCCCACCTGCACTACGAGCAGCTCTACAACCCCAGCAGCGACCAGGACGCCGACAACCAGCACATCGTCAACCCCGTGCTTCAGGGGCAGGGACCGCTGGTCATGAACCCCGACATCCCGATCACCATGACCAGCACGAACTGCGGTGTGTCTGCGGGCAGCAGCCTGTTCGCGCAGTCCCCGGACCGCTCCGGTGTGTTCCAGTGGTCGGGGAACGGCACGGCGTGGAGCAAGGTGGGCGGGGCGGCCGGGACCCTGTACGCGGGTGGTGCGGGGGTGTTCGCGACGAACCCGTCCACGGGTGATCTGTACAAGATGAACGGTCCGAACAACTGGGCCAAGGTGGGTGGCCCTGCCAAGGTCTTCGCCGTGACGGGCAATGGCCTGTTCGGTCTTTCGCCCGATGGCTCCGGTGTCTTCCAGTGGTCGGGCAACGGCACGACCTGGAACAAGGTGGGCGGAGCGGCCGGGACCCTGTACGCGGGTGGCGCGGGCCTGTTCGCGACGAACCCGTCCACGGGTGATCTGTACAAAATGAACGGTCCGAACAACTGGGCCAAGGTGGGCGGCCCCGGCAAGACCTTCGCCGTGACGGGCAACGGCCTGTTCGGTCTCTCGCCCGACGGCTCCGGTGTCTTCCAGTGGTCGGGCAACGGCACCACGTGGAACAAGGTGGGCGGCGCCGCGGGCACCCTGTACGGCGGCGGGGCTGGCCTGTTCGCCACGAACCCGTCCACGGGTGACGTGTACAAGATGAACGGCCCGAACAACTGGGTCAAGATCGGCGGTGCCGGCCACCAATTCGCCGTCGCGAGCGATGCGATCTACGGCCTGTCGCCCAACAGCGATGCCGTCTTCAAGTGGTCCGGCAACGGGACCACCTGGCTCAAGGTCGGCGGTCCCGCCTCCTTCATCGCGGGCCGGTAGCCGACGATCGGCGAAGCCGTCAACGGACGGGCCCGGGTCCCCTGGCCGGGCCCGTCCGCTTCCCCCCTGGAGCGACGTGTTGTCACGCATCACCCTGGCTGCCGCGGCTTTGGCCGCGCTCTCCCTCGGGGCACTCCCGTCCACCGCCGCCCCGGCGCCTGCCCGCCCCTCCGCGGATGCCTTCGCGGACACCTCCTCCGCGGACCCCGGCCCGCTGAGGACCGACTCGCCGAGGACCAGCCCTCCGAGGACCAGCTCGCCGAAGACCAGCCCGCCGAGGACCAGCTCGCCGAGGACCGGCTCGACCGACGCCGGCTCCGTGGCCACCGGAGACTTCGTCCGCGTCTACACCCCCGGCACCGGGGAATCGCAGCCCTGGTACATCAACGACCACACCTTCATCCGTGACGAGGCCACCGGGACCTGGCACCTCTTCGGCATCACCCACGCCGAACCGGCCGACCCGGAGGACGAGGACGCGTTCGCGCACGCCACGGCACCCAGTCTGCGCGGACCGTGGACCAAGCAGCCCATGGCCCTGACGGTCGACCCCTCGTACGGGGAGTCGCACCTGTGGGCACCGCACGTCATCCGCTCCGGCACCACGTACTACATGTTCTACGCGGGCGGGCAGACCGTAGGCGACCCGTCCAGGAGCCAGATCAACCTGGCCACCTCCACCGACCTGGTCCACTGGAAGCGGCGGCCCGCAGGACCCCTCTTCCGCGACGGACAAGAAGCACGCGACCCGATGGTCACCCGGGTCGGCTCCCAGTGGGTCATGTACTACACCGCCACGGAGACAGCTGCCGGAGGACGCAGCGTCGTCGCGTACCGGACGAGTACGGACCTGATCACGTGGAGCCCCCGCAAGACCGCGTTCACCGCCCTCGGCGAGGGCTGGTCCGAATCCCCCTACGTGGTACAGCGCAACGGCCTCTGGTACCTGTTCATCGGCGGCTCCGCGACCGACGACTACGTCGGTGCCGAGGTGTACGCCAGCTCGGACCCGCTGCACTTCACGGCCGACGGTCAGGTCGGCCGCCTGCCGTCCCACGCCGCCGAGGTCGTCACCGACCACGACGGAAGCCCATGGCTGAGCAGCGCGGGCTGGGGCACGGGCGGAGTCGACCTGGCACCCCTCAGGTGGCGGGCGCGGCCCTACACCCCGCACCACCTGTACGCACTGAGCCCGGACAGGAGCACCGTCCTCCAGCGGACGGACGGCAACTCCTGGACGAGGATCGGCGGCCCGGCCGCCACCCTGATCGGCGGCGAAGGCGGCCTGTTCGCCACCAGCCCGACCACCGGCGACATCTTCCAGTACAACGGCACCCCGGACAGCTGGAGCAGGATCGGCGGACCCGGGGCCCAGTTCGCAGTGGCCGACGGCACGCTGTACGGGCTCGGCCCGGACAAGAACGCCGTCTTCCGGTGGACCGGATCCGGCACCGCCTGGACGAGGATCGGCGGCCCGGCGGGCGCACTGCACGCAGGCCGCGCGGGCCTGTTCGCCACCAACCCCGTCACCGGCGACATCTTCCAGTACAACGGCACCCCGGACAGCTGGACCAAGGTCGGCGGACCGGGAAAGACCTTCGCGGTCACCAACGAGGCGCTGTACGGCCTGTCGCCGAACGGCGGTGCAGTCATGAAGTGGACCGGGTCGGGCACGACCTGGACCAAGGTCGGCGGAGCGGCCGGAGCCCTCTTCGGAGGCGGCGCGGGCCTGTTCGCCACCAACCCCGCCAACGGCGACCTCTACCGGTACAGCGGCGTACCGGACAACTGGTCCAAGGCCGGCGGTCCCGGGAACGCCTTCGCGGTCGCCGGTGACCGCCTCTACGGGCTGAGCCCCGACAAGAGCGGCGTCTTCCAGTGGTCCGGGTCGGCGACCTTCCAGTGGACCAAGGTCGGCGGGCCCGCCGCGAGCATCGCCACCGAGTAGCAATCGCCCCTTCCAAGGAGACACATGAACATCAGATGGACCGGCTTGCTGACGGCGGCGGCACTGCTGCTCGCACCCGTCACGGCCCTGGTTCCCGCCGCTCCGGCCGCGGCCACGGCAACCGCCCCGGAGGCGGACACCGCCGTCGCCGACATGCCGCCGTTCCAGCTCCCGATTCCCTGCGGGCAGCGGTGGACGACGTCCACGCACGACGGGCACGCCAGCCAGTACATGGTCGACATGGTCTCGGCCGGGGGAACCACACAGGGCACCCCCGCCCTGGCCTCGGCGGCCGGGCGGGTCGTCACCTCGCAGTTCGACAGCCAGGCCGGAAACTTCATCGTGATCGACCACGGCGGCGGCTGGCAGACCCGCTACCTGCACCTGGACCGGCTCGACGTCGCCGTCGGCAACGACGTCGAGCAGGGCAGGCAGATCGGCCTCGTCGGCAACACCGGCAGCTGGACCACCGGCGCGCACCTGCACTACGAGCAGAAACTGAACGGCTCCGTCGTGCAGGCCACGCTCGACGGGCGCTCCGTCCCCGTCACGTGGGAGTACAACCAGCACTTCGAGACGAGCGCGAACTGCGGCGTGTCTGCGGGCAGCAGCCTGTTCGCGCAGTCCCCGGACCGCTCCGGTGTGTTCCAGTGGTCGGGGAACGGCACGGCGTGGAGCAAGGTGGGCGGGGCGGCCGGGACCCTGTACGCGGGCGGTGCGGGGGTGTTCGCGACGAACCCGTCCACGGGTGATCTGTACAAGATGAACGGTCCGAACAACTGGGCCAAGGTGGGTGGCCCTGCCAAGGTCTTCGCCGTGACGGGCAATGGCCTGTTCGGTCTCTCGCCCGACGGCTCCGGTGTCTTCCAGTGGTCGGGCAACGGGACGACCTGGAACAAGGTGGGCGGAGCGGCCGGAACTCTGTACGCGGGCGGTGCGGGCCTGTTCGCCACGAACCCCACCACCGGTGACCTGTACAAGATGAACGGTCCGAACAACTGGGCCAAGGTGGGCGGCCCCGGCAAGACCTTCGCCGTGACGGGCAATGGGCTGTTCGGTCTTTCGCCCGACGGCAGCGGTGTCTTCCAGTGGTCGGGCAACGGCACGACCTGGAACAAGGTCGGCGGCGCCGCCGGAACCCTGTACGGCGGCGGGGCTGGCCTGTTCGCCACCAACCCCACCACCGGCGACCTCTACAAGATGAACGGCCCCAACAACTGGGCCAAGATCGGCGGAGCGGGCAGCCAGTTCGCGGTCGCCGGCGATGCGATCTACGGCCTGTCGCCCAACAGCGATGCCGTCTTCAAGTGGTCCGGCAACGGCACCACCTGGCTCAAGGTCGGCGGCCCCGCCTCCTTCATCGCGGGCCGGTAACCCCGACCCCTCCACGCGGCCCACCGGACCCGCCCTCCCTCACGAGGCTCCCGGTGGGCCGCTTTCCGAGGAGCTCTGGGCCGGGGCATCTGCAACTGGAGCCCTACGAGGGGAAGCCGACTCCCCGTTCGGCGAACACCCTCATCGCCTCGCCCAGGAACTCCACCATCCTTGGATGGTAGGAGTTGTGAAAGTCCCTCATGGCATCGTCTTCCGCGTAGAAGAGCGCCATCCCCACGTACGCTCGCCTGCTGGGTGTGTAAAAGCGGCAGGCTATGGCGAAGTGCCGGCCGATGAGCTCCTGGATCCGGGGATCCCCCGGCAGGGAGCCGTCCAGGCAAGCCGCGATCTCCCGGTACAGCACGTCCCAGTCCTGGTGGACCTGAGGCCTGTCGACGTGCTCCCAGTTGTTGGTCTCGGCGAGGCTTTTTGCCTGCTCTTCGGCCAGCGACCGACGGCACTCGTCCTCGTACTGCTTCCCCATGGCACCCACTATTTCGTTCTGCTGATCGTCCAGGCGGAACAGTGACACCGGCCCACCGGATCGGCAAGCCATTTGTTCGATCGGCGCAGGCAGCGTGCTCCCCGCCTCGGCACGCGCTGCCAAAGTGTGGGCCAGTGCGACGGCCTCATCGCTGAGGTGTCCTACTGTTCCGGCGCGGCCGGGGCCGCAGTTCGCCGTCGATCACGTAACAGCCCGGTCGCATGCGCGGAACGCGAGGTAGGAGTGCGCTGAGCCGAGCGAGGGGGGGAGTGGGCGTGTTTCACCGTGTGGGTGCAGGTGCCGTGTGGGTCGCTCTTGCCGTGGTGCCGGTGGTGGCTCCGGTGCCGGGGGCGGCTGCCGAAGCAGGGGCGGTCCAGCGGAATGCGGTGGCGGCTCCGAAGCCCGAGCCGAGTCCGGCGTCCGGTCCGCGGCTGCGGCTGGTGTTCCGTGCGGACGAGCAGCAGCCGGCGGAGCAGGGCGACGAGTTCGGGATCGGCATCGCGGGCATGCCCGCCGGCTGGGACGCCGTGTCCGTCACCTCCCCGGCCCTGGTGGATCCGGTGCACCTGATTCCGAGGTCCGACGGTGCCACGGACTCCGACCCGGACCGGTACCTGGCGCGCGCCATGGTCCGGATGGACGCGAGGCCGGGCACGTACGCGCTGGTCGCCACCAGCCACGGCCGCGTGGTCGCCTCTGCGGAACTGAAGGTGTCGCTGTACGGGCCGGCCCGGATCCGGCGGTTCGGCATCTGGCGGGAGGATGCGCTCCTGGGGGCTCCGGTCCGCCCCGGCAGCCGGGTGAACATCCTCCTCGGCGACGAGCACGACCTGCCGGGAGAAGACGTACTGGTGGCCAGGTCACCGGCGTTCAAGGGCGAGGTGAAGATCCGCAGGAACGGCCCGGAGGATCCGGGATGCAAGTGCGACGACGGGGCGACCCTGTACACCGGCCACACGACCCTGCGCGACGACCTGCCCGCGGGGACGTACCCCCTCACCGTCACCAGCCACAACGGCCGTGACACGCACACCGCGCACATCGTCCTGGCCGGTGAGCCCGTCGAGCCCGCCCGGACCTGGGCAGCCTGGGGCGTCCCGGCCCTGCTGGCCCTGCTGTGCGGGACCGCCATCGCGCTGCGCCGGCGCCGGCGCCGGAAGCACACTGCTCCCGCATAGAGCCGGGCGGCAGCCGGGCGGCTCCGCGGCTGCCCGCGCCCTTCGATTCAATGCAGAAACATTGCGAGTTTCCGCGCAGGCGGTCCGCGGACATGCTGGTCCCCTCGGGGCAGGACATCCGACTCCTTGGAGGGACCCATGCGCCTTCGAGAAGAACTGCCCGTCGACCACCGGCTCAGCCAGGTCTACCGAGCGGGTGCCGCGGTGTGCGGGCTGCTGCTCCTCGTCTTCGGTTGCCTCGGTTTCCTCGGCAGCCTGACTGCCTTCGGCACGGACGGGCAGCGCATTGCGGGCCTGTCCACCAACGGCTTCCTCAGCACCGTCTCGGTGGCCTTCGGGCTGCTTCTGGTCGTCGCCGCCGCAGTGGGAGGCAACCTCGCCTCGACGGTCAACATCATCGTGGGCGTCCTCTTCGTGGCCAGCGGCTTCGTCCACCTCTTCCTCATCGGGCGTGCGGGCAACATCCTGGACTTCGGGATGTCGAACGTCGTCTTCAGCTTCCTGATGGGCCTGCTGGTCATGACGTTCGGGATGTACGGCCGTGTCAGCGGCGGACTGGACCACGACAACCCCTACTGGCGGCGCCGGCACCCGGAGCACCGGGACGACCGCCTCTGACCGCGCAGCACGCGTCCCGGTCGCCGCCCTGTTCCCCGTCCGCATCGGCGGCCGGTGGAAAGAGCAGGGCGGCAGCCGGATTCAGGGCGCGGTCGCACGGGGCACGGCGGCAGCGACGTCATCGGCGAGCCGGTCGACTTCCTTGCGCAGGAACGGAGCCGCGAGGCGGGCGATGCCCTTGAAGGCGAAGGTCGCGTCGTAGGTCAGCCGTGTCGAGTCGGCCGACGCCGGCGTGAACCGGAGCTCGTCCGTGACGAGGACCGTGCCGTTCCGGCCGGTGAACACGAGGTGGTCGGCCTGTTGGACATCGAGGCGGTACTCCAGTGCGCTGGTGCGCCCGCGGAAGCGGGAGACGTTGCGCCACCGCGCGCCCGGCTTCACGGGCCCCTCGTCCAGGCGGACACAGGAAACGGTCGCGGGATCCCACTCCTGCGTGTGTGCGAAGTCCGCGAAATAGGTCACCGCCTCCCCGAGCGGACGGGGAACGAGCATCGTGCGCACCACGTGGATCATCGTCGCCTCCTCGGCATACGCGAGCACTCCTGCCGGGTTCTTCTGCCGTCGGCGGTTCCCCGGATGCACCCACCCCGGTTCTCGCCATGGGCGCGCCCATGGCGGCGTTCTGACTCGCATCGATTGCGCGTCGTAATATGGGTGGCATGACCGAAACGGCCCTCGGGGTCACGACGGGCGCGGTGGCACGGCGCCTGGGGGTTTCACCCACGACGGTGCGCTCCTGGGAGCAGCGGTACGGCATCGGGCCGGAAGTCCGGGAGGGCGGCAGGCACCGGCGCTGGATGCCCGGCGACGTCGCGATGCTCGAAGAGATGTGCCGGCTCACCTCGTCCGGTATTCCTCCGGCCGAGGCTGCCCGCGCTGCGGTGGCCGTGCGCGCTCGGCTCGCTTCGCAGGCCCGCGCGGAGTCCCCGCCGCCTTCGCAGCAGGAAGGCGTCGTGCCACCGGGCGTCCTCGGGCGGAGCGGTCCGGGCGGTCCGGGGCGTCCGGGCGGTCCGGGCAGTGGGCTGCCGCTGGGTGAGGTGCGTCAGGAGTGCCGCGGGCTGGCACGTGCCGCGGTCCGGCTCGACGGCCCGGCCATGGAAGCCCTGCTGCGGCAGGCGGTGGAGACCCACGGCCTGGTGATCGCCTGGGAGGAGGTGATGGTGCCGACGCTGCATGCGGTGGGCCGCAAGTGGGAGTCCACGGACGACCGGTACGTCGAGGTGGAACACCTGCTGTCGTGGCATGTGTCCACCGTGCTGCGCCGCGCGGCCGTCACGGTTTCCGGGACGCCGGCTCACGCGGCACCGGTGGTGCTGGCCTGTGTTCCCGGCGAGCAGCACACGCTGCCCCTGGAGGCGCTGGCCGCAGGTCTGGCCGAACGGGGCGTGCCGACCCGGATGTTCGGTGCGGCCGTGCCGGCCGAAGCCCTGCGGGCGGCGGTCACCCGGTCGGGTCCGAGGGCGGTGGTGTTGTGGTCGCAGTCCCGGTCCACGGCGGACGGCGTGCTGGCCCGCCAGGTGGCTTCGACGGCGTTCGGCCTCAAGGGGGCGAGGACCGCCCCGCTGGTCCTCCTCGCGGGCCCCGGATGGTCCGTACGCGCCGCAGTCGGCGGCATGAGGCGTCCTCGCGGGTTGCGGGAGGCCCTGGACGCGATTTCCGCCCTTTACCCGGACCACGCCCCGGACCCGGACGCGGTCACGGCCCCGGCCGCGGTCGCGGTCGCGACCGGCGGAGCAGCGCCCTGAGGCGCGTTCCTCAGCGCGGTGGGATCAGGCGCTTCACGATCTCGGAGGTGCGCCGGTGCCAGAGCCGGCTGCCGCGCAGCATGGTGTGGCCGCCCGCCCCCATGCGGACGGCCACCGCCGACGCCCCGGCCGCGCGGGCCCGGCGTACGAAGTCCCAGGACTGCCGGGCGGAGGTGACCCGGTCCTGCTCGTCGTGCAGCACGTACACCTCGCGGCCCGCGAGGTGCCCGACGGGTTCCCCCGGCGGGCACCAGGGAGCCAGGGCGATCACCCCTCGAACGCTGGGGTGGCCTGCGGCACGCAGGGCTGCGCGGCCGCCCATGGAGTGGCCGATGAGGACGACGGGGATGTCGCCGTGGCACGCGCGGAGCCGGTCGAGCGCGGCGGCGGCGTCCCGGGCGGCATCGGCGCGCGGGCCGTTCCAGCCCCGGTGGCGGTAGCGGGGGGCGGTGATGAGGACCGTACGCCCCCTCAGGGCCCGCGCGAGAGCGGCGGAGAGGAGGCGCATGCGCCAGGCGGGCAGGTTCAGCAGCGGGGGCGGCCGCAGGTCCTCGGCGCGCCCGCCGTGCAGCAGGACCACCGCGGCGGACGGGGCCCGGGGCGAGGAGCGGTGGGCAAGCCCCGGAGACCGGGCGGCCCGGGTGGCCCGGGCGGCCCGGATGGCCCGGATGGCCCGGCGGAGCGTCGCGATCCTCACCGCGGTCGGTCCCCTGAGCGTGGCGGCCGGGGGAAGAAGCCGCTGGTGCGGGCGAGGTATGCGGCGTAGCCGGGCCGGCCGGCCATGTGGGCCTCCAGTAGGCGCTTGCCGCTGCCTTTGATCAGCAGGGCGCTCATCACGAGCGGGGAGATGACGGTGGCGAGGGCGGTCTGCCAGGTGGCGCAGGCCGTCAGGTACAGGCCCCACCAGACGAGGAAGTCGCCGAAGTAGTTGGGGTGCCGGGTCCAGGACCACAGACCGCGGTCCATGATGCGGCCCTTGTTCGCCGGGTCGGCCTTGAACCGGGCGAGCTGGTGGTCCCCGACCGCCTCGAAGAACAGTCCGACGGCCCACAGGGCGAGCCCCGATGCGGCCGCGGCGTCCAGGGATCGGGGCAGCAGCAGGGCCACCTGGACGGGGAGTGAGACGAGCCAGACCAGGGATCCCTGGAGGAGGTAGATGATGCGCAGGGCGTGCAGGGCGGTGCTGCCGGGTGCCCGGGCGAGCATGCGCGCGTACCGGGGGTCCTCTGCCTGACCGCGTCCGCGCCGGGCGATGTGGACCGCGAGGCGCAGCCCCCACACGACGGTGGCGAGGGCCACCACGGTCCTGCGCGCGGGGTCGCCGTGACCGGCCGAGAGGAACCAGGCGACCACGGCGACGGCGGCGAAGGCCAGCCCCCAGGCGCTGTCGACGATCCGGTGCACCCCCTTGACCAGGGCCACGGCGAAGGTGAGCAGCATGACGGTGAGCGCCGTGCCCGCCGATGCGGCGAGAACGGCGCCGAGGGCTCCGGCGTCGACGGCGCTCACGCGCCCGGCCCGTCCGCGAGGCGTGCCCAGTCCGCCTGGTGCGTCGCGTCCGCGTGGTGTGTCGCGTCCGCCTGGTGTGGCCCGTCCGCGTGGTGTCCCGCGTCCGCGAGGCGTGCCGGGTCCGCGTGCGGTGCCGCTTCCCGGCCGGTGAGGACGAGTTGGCGTACGTCGAGGTAGCCGGAGCGGAAGCCGGCCTCGGAGTAGGCGAGGTAGAGCTCCCACATCCTCAGGAAGGCGCGGTCGAAGCCGAGGGCGGTCACTGCGGGGGACTCGTGGAGGAACCGGTCGCGCCACAGCCGGAGCGTTTCTGCGTAGTGCTCCCCGTAGCCGGTGTCGTGGACGACGGACAGCCCGGCGGCCGCGCTCTGCCGGGCGATGGCCTCCCCGGAGGGGATGAGGCCCCCGGGGAAGACGTACTTGCTGATCCAGGTGTGGGTGCGTGCGGTGTGCAGCATCCGCTCGTGGGGCATGGTGATCGCCTGGAGCACGGCACGGCCGCCGGGGGCCAGCAGGCGGTGCAGGGCGTCGAAGTAGGCGGGCCAGTAGGCGGCTCCCACCGCTTCGATCATCTCGACGCTGACGACGGCGTCGTACGTGCCCTCGACGCGGCGGTAGTCGCACAGCTCGACGGTCACCCGGTCGGCGACTCCGGCCGCCGCGATCCGGCCGAGGGCGAGCTCGCGCTGCTCCCGGGACAGGGTGATCGTGTGCACGCGGGCGCCGCGCTCGGCGGCCCGGATGGCCAGTTCGCCCCAGCCCGTACCGATCTCCAGGAGGCTGGTGCCCGGTCCGGTGCCGGCGAGGTCGAGGAGCCGGTCGATCTTGCGGTGCTGTGCTGCGGGCAGGTCCTCGGGGGCGGCCGGGAGGGACGTGAAGACGGCCGAGGAGTAGGTGAGGGTGGGGTCGAGGAAGAGGGCGAAGAGGTCGTTGGAGAGGTCGTAGTGCCGGTGGATGTTGCGGCGGGCCCCGTCGACGGTGTTGAGGTCCGAGGCGGGCCTGCGGCGGACCCAGATGCTGCGCAGACGGCGCAGCGCCCCTGGTACGAGGTCGTCCACGTGCCGGGCCAGGACGGTCAGGACCCCGACCAGGTCGTCGCTGTCCCATTCGCCCGCCATGTAGGACTCGCCGAAGCCGATCAGGCCGTCGGCTCCGATCCGCCGGTGGAACGCTCCGGGATCGCGCAGGGTCAGCGTCGGCAGGCCGTCCAGTGGCCCGTCCTGTGGCCCGTCCTGTGGCCCGTCCTGTGGCCCGTCCTGTGGCCCGTCGGGCTGCCGGGGGACCCTCGTCCCGGCTCCGGCGGTTGTCCCGGCTCCGGCGGTCTCGGTCCGTACCCGCAGCGGCAACCGGTCGAGGGCGCGCTCCACGATCGCACGGGCGATCGCGGTGCGCAGGGGCGAGGCGTTCGGCAGGCGGGCGACGTCGGGCCAGCGCGCGGCGTCGACCAGGTGCCGGCCGGCGCCGGTACCGCTCTCGGGGGCGGGAGGCAGGGTGAGGGTCACGGCGTCTTTTCCTGGAGGTGAGGGGCCGGGCGGGTGGGCCGCGGCTGGACGGGCAGGCCTTTGAGGTAGAGGCGGATTCCGTGCCGGCGGATGCCGAGCGACACTCCGGCGGTCGGCCACGGGTTGCGCAGCAGGGCCGCGAGCAGGGCGCGGGTCCCGGTGGGGCGGCGCGTTCCGACGACGGTGGCGGTCAGGGGGCGGGAGCCGTCCGGACGGCGGAGCTGGACGGTCAGGTCGAGGTGCTCGCCGGGCAGGGGCAGCCGCATCCGGTAGCTGCCCTCGACCGCGAAGAACGGGGAGACGTAGAAGTCCTTGGCCACCTCGGCGCGGCCCCGGTCGTCGGGGTGCAGGAGGTAGCAGTGCCGCTGGCCGTAGGTGTTGTGGACCTCCGCGACGACGCAGACGAGGCCGCCCGACCTGTCGTGGCACCAGTACAGGGTCAGGGGGTTGAAGACGTGTCCCAGGGCGCGCGGGTGCGCCAGCATGAGGGCCCGGCCGTCGGCGTCGTGGACGCCTTGGGCGGCGAGGTAGGCGTCGAGGCCCGCGCGCACGGTGGGGGAGTCGCCGGTGAAGTGGTCGCGGGCGTCGAAGCGGACCCAGGGGCGCAGCACGCGGGGCAGGACGCGGGGCAGGACCGGAAGGTCGTCCACGTCGACCAGCCACAGGGAGGTCCGGTGCCGGAGCGCATGGCCGACGGGCGCGGTGCGGGTGTGCCGCACCTCGGTCGCGTACAGGGCCGGGACTCGGACGGCGGGCCGGGCAGCGTGGCGGGCGGCGGCGCCGGTCACCAGGTCACCCCCAGCGATCGGGCCGCCTCGGCGCCCGCGCGGCAGCCGTCCTCGTGGAAGCCCCACCCGTGGTAGGCGCCCGCGTAGGCGGTGACGCCGTCGTTGAGGGTGGGCAGCAGCCGCTGCGCCGCCACCGACTCGGCCGTGTAGACGGGGTGTTCGTACGTCATGCGGGCCAGGACGCTGCGCTCGTCGATCCGGTGGCCCGGGTTGAGCGTGACGATGTGGGGCTCGGGGCCGGGCAGGCGCTGGAGCCGGTTCATGTCGTAGCTGACCTGCACCGAACCGGGCCGGGCCGTGCAGGAAGGGAGCCGGTAGTTCCACGAAGCGCGGGCATGCCCGCCGCGCGGCAGCAGCGAGGTGTCGCGGTGCAGCACGGTCGGATTGCGGGAGTAGGTGAAGGCGCCCAGGACCCGTCGTTCCTGCTCGGTGGGATCGGCGAGGAGCTTCAGGGCCTGATCGGGGTGGACGGCGATGACGACGGCGTCGTGCGCGGCCCGCTGCCCGTCCTCGGTGACCAGGTCGACGCGGCCGGCTCCCCGGACGACAGTACGGACCGGCGTGGAAGTCAGCACGCGGGCCGGGGACTTGGCGGCCCGCTCGACGTAGGACCTGGACCCGCCGGTGACGGTCTTCCACTGCGGGGACCCGGTGACGGAGAGCAGGCCGTGGTGGTCGAGGAAGCGGAACAGGTAGGCGGCCGGGTACTCCAGCGCGGTGTCCGGTGCGCAGGACCACACGGCCGCGACCAGGGGGACGGCGAAGTGGCTGACGAAATAGGGCGAGAAGCGCTTCTCGCGCAGGAAGCCCCCGAGGGTGGAGGCCGTGTCCCCGTCGGCGAGCAGCCGGCGGGCGGCACGGTGGAAGCGGGGGACGTCGGAGAGCATCAGCAGGTGGCGCCCGCGCAGTACGTTCCCGCCGCCCAGCAGGCCGAGCGGGCCGCGGGCGCCGGCGTACTCCAGACCGCAGCCGTCGCACCGGACCGACATGCTCATCTCCGAGTCCCGGGTGGTCACGCCCAGTTCGCGGAAGAGCCGCAGGAGGTGCGGGTAGGTGCGGTCGTTGTGGACGATGAACCCGGTGTCCACGCTCAGGGTGCCCCCGCTGCGGGTCGGCACCTCGTGGGTGTGCGCGTGGCCGCCGAGCCGTTCGTCCGCCTCGTAGAGGACCACGTCGTGCGTGCGGGAGAGGATGTGCGCGGCCGTGAGCCCGGCCACTCCCGACCCAACCACGGCGATGCTCTTCCGGTCCAAGCGGTCCATGCGGTCCATCCGGTCCACCCCTGGTTTCGGAGGGTTCGGGGAACGCCGTCCCCGAGCCCCTGCTTTCATCTGGTGATTCGGTGCGGCGTTCCCGCCGGACGGGTGCCCTTTTCAGCCCCGGCGCCCACGGCGCCCACGGCGCCCGAGGCCACGCGCGAGCGGAGGCTCTGCAGGCCCCGCCGGGCGTGGCTCTTGACGGTGCCGAGCGGCAGCCCGGTGCGGTCGGCGATCTGCACCTGGGTCAGATCGGCGAAGTAGGTGAGGGCCAGCACCTCGCGCTGCCCCCGCGGGAGCAGGGCGAGCGCACGGGTGACCACGCTCTGGTCGAGCACCTTCTCGACCTCGTCCGAGGTCTCGTCGCGGCGGCGCCTGCCGGCGGCGGCCACCAGCTCCAGTCGCCGGGTCCGCGCGCTGAGGGCATCCGCCGTCTTGCGCCGGGTGATGCCCATCAGCCATCCCGGCAGCGTGCCGCACTCCGGCCGGAACCCCGACCGGCCGCGCCACGCCGCGAGGAACACCTGCTGTACGACGTCCTCCGCCTCGCGTGCATCGCCCAGGGTGCGCGCGGCATGGGCGTGCACGAGGGGGCTCCAGCGCCGGTGCGCCAGCGGGAGCCATCGCTCGTCGCCCCGGATCAGAAGGGACGTGATCTCCGCATCCGCGACCGGGTCGTCGAGCCGGGCACCCCGCCCCGCAGCCGGTGGGCCGGCGTACGAGGCACCCGTCCGTGATGAAGTCATGACCGCGCCTCCTCCAGCTCGCCCTGCACCGCGTCCGCCGGAGCGGGGCTGCCTCCGTGGGGGGACAGGGAGCTCCGGAATCCGGCGGACGCGATGCCACCAGGGTCGGCGGGCCGCACCGTCTGAACAACTTGCATCGTTTTCGCATTGAATCTGTGGCGCAAGCGGCAGGCGGCAGGCGGCAGGCGGCGCGCGGCGGTCAGGCGAGGCGGCGGGCGTGCCGGAACCGTGCGAGGCCGTCCGGCAGGGCGATCAGCGGATCCGGATAGTCGAGCGCCGCCCGGTCGAAGCCGGCCAGGCGCCACGGCTCGTGGACCGCAGCGCCGTCCAGCCCCGCGAGCTCCGGCACCCAGCGCCGGACGTACACCCCGTCCGGGTCGTGGCGACGGCCCTGGAGCACCGGGTTGAGGACCCGGTTGGGCCGGGTGTCCGTTCCGGTCCCCGCCACCCACTGCCAGTTCAGCTGGTTGTTGGCCACGTCCCCGTCCACCAGCAGGCTCAGGAAGTGGCGGGCGCCCTCACGCCAGTCGACGTAGAGCGTCTTGACCAGGAACGAGGCGGCGATGAGCCGGCCCCGGTTGTGCATCCACCCCTCGTGGAGGAGCTGCCGCATGGCCGCGTCGACCACCGGATACCCCGTCCTGCCCTCCTTCCAGGCCGACAGGTCCGCGCTCGCCTCCCGCCCCTGCCGCCAGTGGTCGTCGCGGGAGCGGTAGTCCCGCCTGGCCGTGTCCGGCCGGGCCGCGAGGACCTGCTGGTGGAAGTCCCGCCAGCACACCTGGCGGATGAACGCCGCCGCCCCCGGCCCCCCGGCCTTGCTCGCCCTGGCCACCACCTCGCATGCCGACAGCGTCCCGAAGTGCAGGTGCGCGGAGAGCCGGGAGGTGCCGTCCCCCGCCAGGTCGTCGTGCCGCTCCTCGTAGGCGTCCACCGGGCCGGACAGCCAGGACTGCAGCTGCCTGCGCCCCTCCCGCTCGCCTCCGGCGGCCAGCCCCGGGGACACACCGGACACCTCCGACCGCCGGGGCAGCTCCTCGGATCCCAGCCCTGCCGGAACGCGCAGCGCCCGCGGCGCGGACAGCAGACTGCGCAGCGGTTCGGCCTTCCAGCGCCTGAAGTAGGGGGTGAACACGGCGAAGTGGTCCGACCCCTGGGGGGTCACGTCACCGGGCGGTACGACGGTGCTCACGGTCTCGTGCGTGTAGAGGCGACACCCCTCCGCCTCCAGCGCCTGCCGCAGCCGTGCCTCCCGGGCCAGCGCGAAGGCCGAATGGCCGGCCGCCATGTGCACCTCGTCCGCGTCCGACTCGCGCACCACCCCGACCACCTCCTGCACGCTCTCGCCCGAGCGGAGAACGAGCCGGCCGCCGCGGTCCCGCAGCGCCCGGTCCAGGTCGGCGAGGCAGTCGGCGAGGAAGGCCAGGCGGTTGGGAGCCGCAAAGCCGACCCGGTCCACGGCGGGGTCACGCACGAACAGCGGCACGACTTCGCCTCCGCCCTCCAAGGCGGCCCGCATCGGCGGGTGGTCGTGCACGCGCAGGTCGGACGTGAACAGGACGACGGAGACGGTCATGGCCCACTTCCAGCAGTCGGCCACCGGACCCCGGGGGAGCCGGCGGATCAGCACACTTCGTACCGACCCTTCCGCCCACGCCCCTCCGCCGGATGCATTCGGCGCAGGATGCATCCAGTGTCGGATGCTTCCTGCGCCGAATGCCCGGGCCGTGGACTCCGTCCGGCCTCAGGCCGGAAGGCGCATCAGGAGCAGCGGGGCCGTGGTGGGCTGCGGGGATCCTCCGGCCGGTTCGAGGGTCAGGCCCACGGCGGCCGCGTCGGCGGTGTCTCCGGCGAGCAGGACGGTGCCGTCCTGCCGGATGAAACCGGCCGGGCGCATGGTTCCGTCGTGGTCCAGCCACAGCTGGTAGGTCTTTCCCGCAGCCGGGGCGGGCAGGCCGGTGGCGGTGAAGACGGCCTTGTTCTGCCGACCGGAAGCGACCACCGTGGCCAAGGCCCCGTTGCTGGTGCGGCCGTGGACGGTACGGGCGTCCGGCGCGGCCAGCACGCTGCCGACGGCATCGAGGCGCCGCTCGCTCTGCCGGGCCCGCTCCTCCAGCTGCCGGTTCTGCTCGCTCTGCCAGGCGGCCAGACCGGCGAACGACGCGGCCGCGGCCAGGCTGGCCGCCAGCGCCAGCGGGAGGGCCCGGCGGCGCAGCACTGCGCGCGAGGACGCGGGTCCGGCCGTGGGGGTGCGCGGAGGGAGCTGGCGTACGCGGTCCAGAGCCGCCAGGGTCCGGGGCTTCATCGCGGCGGGAGGGGCCTGGGAGGCAGCGGCCGCCAGGCGGGCGGCGGTGGCCTGGAAATCGGCGGTGTCCTGCCGGCACGCCTCGCATCCGGCGCGGTGCGCGGCGAACTCCTCGCGCTCTTCGGGGGACAGGGCGTCCAGCGCGTACGCGGCAGCCAGGAGGTGGATGTCGGTGGCGTGGTGTTTCACGTGGACACCCCCATGCAGTCGCGAAGCCGGATCAGCCCGTCGCGCATGCGTGTCTTGATGGTCGGAAGCGGTGTGCGGAGGGTCTGGGCGACTTCACGGTACGTCAGGCCCCCGTAGTAGGCGAGGGTGACGGCCTGGCGCTGGAGCTCGGTCAGGCCGCGCAGGCAGCGCCGTACCTGCTCGCTCTCCAGGCGGGTCTCCGCCTGCTCGGCGACCTCGTCGAAGGCCGTCTGGTGCTCGCGGGCGGCCTGGGCCAGTTCGCGGTCGGCGGCAGCCTGGGCGGAACGCACGCGGTCCACGGCCCGCCGGTGGGCGATGGTCGCCGCCCACGTGGGGACGCTTCCGGAGTCGGGGCGGTAGCGGGCGGCCTGCCGCCACAGGTCGATCATGACTTCCTGGGCGACCTCCTCGGACTGGGCGCGGTCGCGTACGACTTTGATCACGATCCCGAAGACCATCGGCGCCAGCGCGTCGTAGAGCGCCGAGAAGGCGTGTTTGTCACCGTGGGCGACCTGCTGCATGAGCTCGGCGAGCTCGGGGCGGCCCGCGGGGCCGGCGGGGCCGGCGGGGCCGAACGGCAGGGGCTGGTTCACCGGCCGCGCTCCGGCTGCGGCGACCAGACGAAGGGGCGGCCGGCCGCGGCCGCCCGGGGGCGGGGTGAACATCGCATGGCTGTCCTTGTCCGTAGGGCGGGGGCGGGCCGCCGCCATGGGCGGGTCCGCGACAGAGCGTCCGTGGGCTCTGTCGGTTCTTCGTAGCGGACGGGCGTGCGGATGGGTGCGCATTCGGTCAACGGGGCAGCGGCTGGGTCCCCCGGTCGAGGGGATCGCCGCGCTGCGGCCCATCCGACGGGACCGGGGCGGCGAAGAGCAGGCGGACGGGAGGCTCCGGTCCGCGCCGACAACGGACGGGGCGGCGTGGACCGGTCACCCGTCCGGGCCTGCGGGCGGGAGCGCTTCCGTTGCACCCGTGCACACCGAGGGGGCCCGGACGGGTCGGCTGCGGGTGGCTGTCGGCGGCCACCCGCAGCACCCCGGTCCGGCGCTCGCGCGCCCGCCGCGGGCAGCAGGCCCTCCCCGGCACGAAGGAACTCCTCCCACTCTGCCGACCTCCTGCTCCGACCGGCCTGGGAGGTCCGCCCGCACTCGATCGGGTGACAGGCCAATCCGCCGGGCGGGTGGAGCCGAATCCCGGGTGTGAGCAGCTTCCGCAGCACCCTCTCCCGCAGCGTCCGCGCTGCGCCGGTCGGCCTCCTGGCCGGGTTCAGCGCACTGGCGGTGGCCGAGCTCGTCGCGGGCCTGGTCCGGCCGGCCGCCGGACCGGTGACGGCGGTGGGCGGGGCTCTCATCGACCGGACTCCCGCCGCGTTGAAGGACTTCGCGATCCGCACGTTCGGCGAGAACGACAAGGCCGTCCTCCAGCTCGGCATCCTGCTCGCGCTGGCCCTGTTCGCCGCCCTCCTGGGCGTTCTCGCCCTCGGGCACCGGCGCACGGCGACGGCGGGGGTCCTGCTCTTCGGGATCGCAGGCGCGGCCGCGGCACTGAGCAGGCCCGACACGCAGGGCACCGCCGACGCCCTGCCCTCCCTGGCAGGCGCAGTCGCCGGCGCTGCGGCCCTGTACCTGCTGGCGGGCAAAGCCACCCCTGCCGGCTCCCCGCCTGGTCATGAGGGCGACGGGGGCGGATGGAGCCGGCGGGGGTTCCTCACCGCGGCCGCCGTGACCGCGGCGGCCGCAAGCGGAGCCGGTGCGCTGGGCCGCACCCTGTCACGGCGGCGCGGCCGGGGGGCCGTCGCCTCCCGCACCACCCTGGTGCTGCCCGCACCGGCCTCACCGGCGCCCCCGACTCCCGCAGCAGCAGCCCTGGGCATTCCCCGCATCAGCCCGTACATCACGTCCAACCGGGACTTCTACCGCGTGGACACCGCCCTGACCGTCCCCATGATCGACGCCTCCACCTGGCGGCTCCACATCCGCGGCAAAGGCGTCACCCGCCCGCGCACCTACACCCTCGAACAGCTCCTCGCCCGCCCCCTCATCGAACGTCACATCACCCTCACCTGCGTGTCCAACGAGGTCGGCGGCCCCTACCTCGGCAACGCCCGCTGGCTGGGCGTACCCCTGGCCGGACTGCTCGCCGAATGCGGAGTCAGGCCGCCGTCGAAGGGCGGCCGCGCCGACCAGCTCGTGGCCCGCTCCGCGGACGGCATGACCCTCGGCTCCCCGGTCGAGGAGGTCATGGACGGCCGCGACGCCCTGCTCGCCGTCGGCATGAACGGCGAACCGCTGCCGTTCGCCCACGGCTTCCCCGTCCGCATGCTCGTTCCCGGCCTGTACGGCTACGTGTCCGCCTGCAAGTGGATCACCGGCATCGAACTCACCACCTTCGACGCCTACGACGCGTACTGGGTCAGACGCAAGTGGGCCCGCCGCGCCCCGGTCAAGACCCAGGCCCGCATCGACACCCCCAAGCCCTTCGCCCGGCCGCCCGCCGGCACCGTCACCGTCGCCGGCGTGGCCTGGGCCCAGCGCCGCGGCATCAGCCGCGTCGAGGTGCGCATCGACGACGGGCCCTGGCAGGACGCCGACCTCGCCGCCGAGGACACCAGGGACACCTGGCGCCAGTGGTCCTACCCCTGGCGGGCGGCTCCCGGCGGCCACACGATCACCGTCCGCGCCACCGACGGCACCGGAGCGGTACAGACCGCGCAGCGCGCCAGAACCCTCCCCGACGGGGCGAGCGGCCGGCACAGCGTCTTCGTCACCGTCCCCTGAGGCCGGCGTCCCCTGAGACCGGCGTCCCCTGAGACCACCGGACCCGCCCCCTCACCGGCGGTCCGGCAAGAACCACCAGAGATCCACTCGATCCCTTCAAGGAGAAACCGATCATGAACACCGTGCGCATCCGCCGTACCGCGATCGCCGTCGCCGCCGCCGTCCTGCTGCCCTTCTCGCTGGCCGCCTGCTCCGACGCCGCCGACACCACCCAGGCCGGCCCCACCGCCGCCGGCGACCCGGCCAAGACCGGCGGGAGCACCCCGGCCGACGCCGTGAACGCCGACCAGCCCTTCGGCCCGGCATGCGCCGGCGTTCCCAAGGAGGGCGCGGGCTCCTTCGACGGCATGGCCAAGGACCCGGTCGCCACGGCCGCCTCCCACAACCCGGCCCTGTCCACCCTGGTCGCGGCGGTCAAGCAGGCCGGCCTGGTGGACACCCTGAACAATGCGAAGGACATCACCGTCTTCGCACCCACCAACGAGGCCTTCGCGAAGATCCCCAAGGCCGACCTCGACAAGGTCCTCGCCGACAAGGCCACCCTCACCAAGATCCTCACCTACCACGTCGTGGGCGAGAAGCTCACGCCGAAGCAGCTGGAGAACGGCTCCTTCGAGACCCTCCAGAAGGGGATGGTCACCACCAGCGGCTCCGGAGAGTCCTACAAGGTCAACGGCACCGCCTCGGTCGTGTGCGGCAACGTGAAGACCGCCAACGCCCACGTGTACATCATCGACTCGGTCCTCATGCCGCAGGGCTGACCCCCTCCGCCCGGGCGTTGACCGCCCGGTGCCCGGTGCCCGGTGCCCGGTGCCCGGTGCCCGGTGCCCGGTGCCCGGTGCCCGGTGCCCGGTGCCCGCGGCTTCGCTTCTGGCGACTCGCCTCAGAGGCGCGCAGCCGGGACGCGGGCGCCGGGCCCTTCCGCGGATTCAGCCGAGATCCGGGTGCAGCTCGGGGCGGGCCGCCCACCACGAGCGGTAGAAGGTGTTGCGGGGCACGCTGTCGAGATACGCGCGCCCCGCCGCCCGGTACAGCAGCCGGGCCCGGTCCTCGGAGAGCGCGGCCCGGTTCCAGGCGAGGCGGATGCGGCCCGTGATCGGGTCGCCCTCCAGCGGCCTCAGTACCGTGCCCTCGGCGTGCGGAGAGGTGGGCTGGCACAGGGAGACGGCCCGTCCGGCGGCGATCAGGCCCCAGCGCATCTTGCGGTCGGCGATCCGGTAGCGCAGCTTCGGCGTGAAGCCGGCCCTGCGGCAGGCGTCGACCATGGCCTCCCTGCTGCCGTCGTCCTCTTCCACGATCATGGTCCAGGTTTCGTCCGCGAGGTCGGCCAGGCGGAGCCGGTCCCGTCCGGCGAGCGGGTGGGCGGCCGACAGGCGTACGCAGGCGGGCTCCTTGGGGATGACGGTGCGGACCGCCGCACCGTCGGGGAGCGGCACTTCGTGGTCGGCGACCTCGCCGTAGACGATGGCGTCGTACTGTTCGGCGCCGAGCATGCGGGTGAGCGTGGTCACCGAGTGCTCGATGTCCATCTCGAAGTCGTGGCCGGGCAGTTCCCGCTCCAGGTGCCCGATCAGCTGGTCCGTCAGGACGAGCATGACGGCGCCGAGCCGCAGGGTCGGGTGCGGTGCGGCCGCCCGGGCGCCGGCGGTGAGGGCGTCCATCTCGCCGAGGACCCGGCGTGCCTTGGAGAGGACGAATTCGCCCAACGGAGTCGGTTTCACCCCGTGTTGGCCGCGGACGAACAGCTCGCCGCCCGTGACCCGTTCGATCCGTCGGAGCTGGGCGGACAGCCCCGGCTGGGACACTCCGAGCAGGGCCGCGGCACGGCTCAGGCTGCCTGCTTCCGCTATCCGGCAGACAGCTTCGAGATGTCGCAATTCCAACTGCACGTCGGCAGCATATGCAGGGAGGGGAGGCCGGCGAAGGGGCGGGCCTGAGGAAGGCTCGGCGGGGCCAGGGCTCCCGCCGGTTGCGGGCCGGACGCCGTGTCCGGGGCCCGTACCCGACCCCTCTAGGATGGGAGGGTGACCGCAAGCGACATCGACAAGGCAGCCGCCGTGCTGCGCGCCGGCGGGCTGGTGGCCCTTCCGACCGAGACCGTCTACGGCCTGGGCGCCAACGCCGAGGACCCCACCGCCGTCTCGCGGATCTTCCAGGTCAAGGGGCGTCCGCCCAACCACCCGCTGATCGTGCACATCGCCGGCGCGGAGCACCTGGACGGCTGGGTGGAGGACGTGCCGGCGGCGGCCCGCCTGCTGGCCGAGCACTTCTGGCCGGGACCCCTCACGCTGGTCCTGCGCCGCGCCGCCCGCGTGCCGCTGGAAGCGACCGGCGGCCTGGAGACGGTCGCGGTGCGCGTGCCGGACCACCCGGTCGCGCTCGCGCTGCTGGAGGCCTTCGGCGGCGGCGTCACGGCCCCGTCCGCCAACCGCTTCGGCTCGGTCAGCCCCACCACGGCCGACGACGTCCGGGCCGAGCTCGGCGACGGCGTCGACTTCGTGCTCGACGGCGGGCCGTGCGAGGTCGGCGTCGAGTCCACCATCGTCGACGTCACCGGCGAGACCCCGACCATCCTCCGGCCCGGAGGGGTGACCCGCGAGGACCTCGAAGCGGTCCTCGGATACCCCCTCGAGGTCCCGTCGACCAGTCAGGTACGGGTTCCGGGCCAGCACCCGTCGCACTACGCACCGCGTGCGCGGGTCGTCCTCGCCGAGCCTGAGCAGGTCCTCGCCGAAGCGGAACGCGCCTCCGGCCTGGGTCACCGCGTGGGCGTCTTCCTCCCCGCCTCCCTCAGCGGGACGCCGGTGAAGGCGCACGCCGTCGTGGCGGTCCCCGCCTCGCCGGCGGCCTACGCGCGCAGTCTGTACGGGTTCCTTCGCGAGCTCGACCAGCAGGGGTGCGATCTGATCGTCGCGTCCCTGCCGCCGGAGGAGGGGCTGGGCCTGGCGATCGCCAACCGCCTCCGCCGCGCCGCCGGGCCCCGTACCACCGTCTGACCACTACCGGCCTTCCGCGGCGGGGCACGCACACGCGCCGACCTGCCGGAGGCCGCCGTTCCCGCGGGCGGTGGGGGCGAGCGAGCCGGTCAGGTCGAGCGTGCCCGGCGCGGTGAGCGGGCCGGTCAGGACGCGGCGGGGGCCGCGGCGCCGAGGCCGCGGGCGGCGACGAGCCGGGCGCTGCCGTCGGCCAGGCGGTAGGACAGGCCCACCACGGCGAGGCGGCCGTCGGCCACCCGCCCGGCCAGCACCTGGGAGCGTTCCAGCAGCAGGTCCACGGTGTGCTCGATGTGCTCGGCCAGGATCTCGTCGGCGCTCTCGCGTCCTGCGGCGCGGGCTGCCAGCACGCTCGGGGTCACCCGCTCGACGACGTCCCGGACGAAGCCGCCCGGCGTCTGCCCGTTCTCCAGGGCCGAGCAGGCCGCGGCGACCGCGCCGCACGAGTCGTGACCGAGGACGACGACCAGCGGTGCGTCGAGGACCGCCGCGCCGAACTCGATGGAGCCGAGCACCTCCGTACCGGCGACGTGGCCTGCGGTGCGCACGACGAACAGGTCGCCCAGCCCGCGGTCGAAGATGATCTCGGCGGCAAGCCGGGAGTCGGAGCAGCCGAACAGCACGGCGAACGGCTGCTGCGCCGGTGCGGTCTCGGTGCGGCGGGTGGCGTCTTGGTTCGGGTGCTCGGGAGCACCGGCGACGAAGCGCCGGTTGCCGGCCATGAGCAGCTCGAAGGCGTCGTGGGGCGCCGGCGCGGGCGTCGGCGTCGGGATCCTCTCGGTCATGGCCGCAGACTACGAGGGCGGCAGCGGTGGCCGCACCCCGGCCGGTGGATGGCCGGTGGATGGCCGGTGCATGCAGGCGGAGGCATTCCGGTCTGGCGAAACCGGAATCGCAAATCGTATGATTTGGGGCATGGAGCCGGTTGAACCTCGGACCAGCTGGACGTTCGTCACGAACCACGCCCGGATCCTCGCCATGATCCTCCGCGACCCGGAGAGCCGGCTGCGCGATCTGGCCGCCGGCTGCGGGCTCACGGAACGAGCGACCGGCTCCATCGTCCGGGACCTGGAGACCGCCGGGTACCTCACCCGGGTACGCCGCGGCCGCCGCAACCACTACGAGGTCACGCCCGGGACCCCCTTCCGGCATCCGGCCGAGGGGCACCGCGAAGTCGCGAACCTCCTGCACCTGCTGGTCGACCTCGACCCCCGGGCCGGGGCGACCGGCCCCCTTCCGAGGACGGCGGCTGCCACCGCCACCGCGCAGGCGGGCCACACGCCCGCCGACCCGCGCACCGGTGCGGGCCCCGGGCCCGCGATGCCGCCGCCCCCTGCCGGGCCTTCTCCCCGAGATTTCGGGGTGTGAAGGGAGCAGGCCATGACCCCTCTTCCCGAACGCCGACCGGTCGAGGCGGCAGAGCCCGTGAACGCCACCATGCCCCCGCTCGTCCCGGAGGTGGTCCTCGTGCCGGGGCCGCACCGGGCGCTGGCCCGCGTGTACGGCGAGATCGACATGGACGGCGGCGGTGCACTGCGCGCCGACCTGATCGCCGCCCTGAACTCCAGCCGCGACGGCCTCGACCTCGACCTCGCCGCCGTCGGCTTCTGCGACACCACCGGGCTGCACATCCTGCTCGACCTGGACCGGCTGGCCCTGGAGACCGGGAAATCGCTCGTGCTGACCGCCCTCAGCCGCCCCGTCGCCCGCCTGCTGCGCCTGAGCGGAGTGGAGCAGGTGTTGACCGTCCGCGCCTGGCCCACCCCCGCCCGGCAGGCGGCAGAGTCCGTACGGTCCGTGCCGGGGGCCGGCGAGGCCGACGCGGCACCCCAGCGGTTCGGGCTGGGCCAGGTGCTGGGAGCGGCCGAGAGCACCGCGCCCGTGCGCTCCCTCGACGTGGTCGCCCGCAACCTCCGCGACCGGTTCGACGCCAGGTACGTGTCGTTCCTGTTCGTCGACATCGTCGGCCGACGCCTGCTGCGGGTCCACGACACCGCCGCCGAACCCGGGCAGCAGCCCGCCGAACAGGTGCCTCTCGCCCGCAGCAGCATCTACGACGACGTGCTGCGCAGCCAGGAACTGGTGGTGGCCCCGGCCGGCCGGGACGGGCAGCGGGTCCTCGCCCCGGTCACCAACCGCGGCGATGCCATCGGCGTCCTGGAGCTCTTCCTCACCCACGCCCCGCCAGAGGTCTGCGCGCAGGTCCAGCAGGCCGCGCACGCGCTGGCGTACATCATCGTCACCGACCGCCGCTTCACCGACCTCTACCACTGGGGCAACCGCACCGGCCCGGTCAGCCTCAGCGCAGAGATCCAACGCCAGCTCCTGCCCTCCGCCTCCTGCTGCGAAGCCCCCGAGTTCACCCTGGCCGGCGCCCTGGTCCCGGCCTCCGACATCGCCGGCGACACCTACGACTACAGCCTCGACACCCACACCCTGCACCTGTCCATCACCGACGCCATGGGCCACGACGTCAGCGCCTCCCTCATGGCCACCCTCCTGGTCAACGCCTCCCGCGGCGCCCGCCGCGCCGGCTGCGACCTCGCCGAACAGGCCCGCCAGACCCACCAGGCCCTCCTCGACCACGGCCGCCACAGCATCGCCACCGGACAACTGCTGCGCATCGCCCTGGACGGCAGCCACGCCCGGCTCGTCAACGCCGGCCACCCCTGGCCCTACCTCCTGCGCCGCGGCGCCGTCACCGAAACCCAGCTGACCGTGAACCTGCCCTTCGGCGCCCCCCAGCAGGGCGCCTACGAGGTCCAGGACCTCGACCTGCGCCCCGGCGACCGCCTCCTGCTCCACACCGACGGCATGCAGGAACGCGAGGCCGAAGTCGTGGACCTGCCCGCCCTCTTGCGCCAGACCGCGGCCGAGCACCCGCGCGAGGTGGTCCGCACCCTGGTAGCCGCCGTCACCGACGCCTACGGCGGCCGCCCCCCGAAGGACGACGCCACCGTCCTCTGCCTCGACTGGCACGGCCCCCCCAACCCCGAAAGCTGAACGCCCAGCTCGGCCTTGGCCCGGCCACCCGGTCGGGGGCGCGAGGCCCCCCTGCCCGCCGTGTGCGTGCTCGGTCCAGGGCGTGGAACCCTCGTCCGCGCTCAGACGGCCGAGGAGGTCGTCGATCAAGCGTCAGTGGGTAGGGTGACTTCGCATGACCGGCACTGAGATCGAGATCACCCCAGACCTGGTCCGCGACCTGCTGCAGGAGCAGCATCCAGACCTCGCAGGGCTGGCCATCCGCGAGGTGGTGGGCGGCTGGGGCAACCAAATGTGGCGCCTCGGGGACGAGTTGGCCGTGCGCATGCAGCGCATGGACCCCTCCCCGGAGCTCCAGCTCAAGGAACGGCGGTGGCTCCCCGTGCTGGCCCCGCGCCTGCCGCTCCCGGTGCCGGTACCGGTGCGGTGCGGCGAACCGTCCGAGCGCTTCCCCAAGCACTGGACCGTGATGACGTGGGTTCCCGGCGAGCCGCTGGACCACGGCTCGATCAGCCGCGGGGACCACGCGGCCGACACGCTTGCGGGCTTCCTGCGGGCGCTCCACGTGGAGGCGCCCGCCGAGGCGCCGACCGCTACGGACCGCGGCGGCCATCCCAGGGACTGCACGGAGGGCTTCGAGAACCTTCTCCAGGCCGTTGCCCTCGACGAGATCGCTGCCGACGCCCGGGCCGTCTGGAAGGACGCCGTTGCGGCCCCCGCGTGGGAGGGGCCGAGGGTGTGGGTGCACGGCGACCTGCATCCCGCGAACGTCGTCGTCTCGGACGGGACGCTCTCGGGCATCGTTGACTTCGGCGACATGTTCGCAGGTGATCCGGCGTGGGACCTCGCCGCCGCATGGGTCCTCCTGCCCGCAGGCACGGCCTCACGGTTCTTCGACACGTACGCGCACGCAGACGAGGCGGCGATCCGGCGCGCCCGCGGGCTGGCCGCGATGAAGAGCCTCTTCCTGGTGCTCATGGGACAGAGCGGAGACCGAGGCCTTCCCGGCGGCAAGCCGAACTGGGGACCCGTAGGCCGCGCGGCACTTGATCGTGTTCTGAAGGGCGTCTGACGCTCGCCTGCTGCGAACCGTTGAGCGGACGCTCGTGCCCCGGCCCGCTACGCGCCCCCGGCGGAGCCGCCCCCGTCGCCGAGGGCGGCCAGGACCCGGTCGGGGGTCAGGGGCAGCTCGCGCAGGCGTCGGCCGGTCGCCCGGCTCACGGCGTTGCCGATGGCCGCCGCGGCGCCGACGATGCCGATCTCACCGATGCCCTTGCTTCCCATCGGGTTGAGGTGCTTGTCGTGCTCGTCGATCCAGTGGGCCTCGATGGCGATGGGGACGTCGGCGTTGACCGGTACGTGGTAGGCGGCCAGGTCGCGTTCCGCGAAGTCGCCGAAGGCCGGGTCCGGACCGCTGTGTTCGGTCAGGGCCATGCCCAGCCCCATCACCATGCCCCCGATGAACTGCGAGCGGGCCGTGCGCGGGTTGAGGACGCGGCCGGCGGCGAAGACCCCCAGCATCCGGCGCACCCGTACCTCCCCGGTGACCGTGTCGGCCTGCACCTCGGCGAAGTGGGCCCCGAACGCGTGGCGCGCGTACGGGGACCGCTGCTTCGCCGACTGGGTGGTGTCCGCGGACGCGGAGAGCCCCGCGTCGGGCAGCGGCCCGTGGTGCCGGGCCAGCCGGTCGGTCAGGGCGGTGCACGCGTCGTGCACCGCCCAGCCCCAGGACGCCGTCCCGGTGGACCCGCCGGCCACGGGGCCGGCCGGCAGCGCGCTGTCGCCGAGGGACAGCGAGACGGCGTCGAGCGGAACCCCCAGCGCGTCGGCGGCGATCTGGGAGAGCACCGTACGGGCGCCGGTGCCGATGTCGGTGGCGTTGACCTCGACGAGGTAGCTCCCGTCCGGTCGGGCGTGGGCCCGGGCGCCGGCCGGAGCGATGTACACGGGGTAGGTGGCCGCCGCCATGCCGCTGCCGATGAGGAGCGGCCCCTCCCGCCGGGGCGGCCGGCTGCCGGCCCAGCCGAACCGGTCGGCGCCCTCGCGCAGGCACTCCACCAGGTGGCGGCTGCTGAAGGGGCGGCCGCTGTCGGGCTCGGTGGCCGGGTCGTTGCGTACGCGCAGCTCGACGGGGTCCATCCCGAGGGCATCGGCCAGCTCGTCCATGGCCGACTCCAGCGCGTACATGCCCGGCGTCTCGCCGGGGGCGCGCATCCAGGAGGGAGTGGGCACGTCGAGCGCAGTGACGCGGTGCGTGGTGCGGCTGTCCCGGACCGCGTACATCACCCGCGCGGGTACGGCGGCCTGCTCGACGAACTCGCGCACCCGCGAGGTGTACGTCGTGACCTCGTGGCCGAGGGAGGTGAGCGTGCCGTCGGCGCGGGCCCCGAGCCGGACGCGGTGCAGGGTGGGAGCGCGGTGGCCGACGGTGGCGGCCATGTGCTGCCGGGGCAGGGCCACGGTGACGGGGCGTCCGCAGTGCCGGCTGGCCATGACGGCGAAGACGACGTGGGGACGCGGCGTGCCCTTCGAGCCGAAGCCGCCGCCCACGTGCTCGGCCAGCACCGTGACCCGGTCCTCGGGCAGCCGGAACAGCCCGGCCAGGACCGCGCGCACCACCGTGGTGCCCTGGCAGGAGTCGTGGACGGTGAGGTGGCCGCGCCCGGCGTCCCAGTCCGCGGTGGCGGCGTGCGGCTCCATGGCGTGGTTGTGCAGCGGCGGCACTGCGTAGCGGACGTCGATCCGCACGGGCGCGGCGGCGAACGCCGCGTCCGGATCGCCCTGTTCGCGGTGCGCGGGGTAGCCGCCGTTGACCTGCTCCGGGGTGTACAGGCCGGGGTGACCCTCGTGCAGTACGACGTCGTGCGGCTCCGCCTCGTAGGTGACGCGCACCGCGTCGGCGGCGGCGCGGGCCCCCTCCAGGGTGTCGGCGACGGCCAGCGCCACGTACCAGCCGCGGTGCGGTACCCGCAGGTCCTGGAGGAGCTGGAGGCCGGGGTCGTCCGAGGGGCCCAGTCGCGGTGCGTCGTACGGGGTGAGGACGGCCAGGACGCCGGGCAGGGCCAGGGCGGCGGAGGTGTCGACGGCGGTGATCCGGCCGCGGGCGATCGTCGCAGGCACCGGCCAGCCGTAGGCCCGCCGCGGCAGGTGCCGTTCGGCGGCGTACAGCGCGGTGCCGGTCACCTTCTCCCGGCCTTCGCGCCGTGGGACGGGGGAGCCGAGCAGGGCCTCGGCGGCGGTGTCGAGGGTGGCGGAGGCGGAACTCATCGTGGGTCCTGTGGTCCTGTCCTGGGGTCTGTGGAACCGGGATGCGCGGAACCGGGATGCGTGCCGGCCAGCGTGGCGATGGTGTCGCAGGCGAGGTTGCGGGCGAGGGGGATCTTGTACGCGTTGTCGCGCAGCGGTTCCGCCCGGGCGAGCTCGGCGTCGACCGCCGCGCGCACGGCGTCGGGGTGCGGCTCGGCGCCGGTCAGCCGCGCCTCGGCCGTGGTGGCCCGCCAGGGCCGGTGGGCGAGGCCGCCGAAGGCGAGCGCGATCCGGCGCACGAGGCCCGCATCGGGGTCGAGGTCCAGTACGACCGCGACCGAGGCGAGGGCGAAGGCGTACGAGGCGCGTTCACGGGCCTTGCGGTAGGAGGAGACGGCGCCGGGCGCCGGGGCCGGCAGCAGCACCGCCGTGACGATCTCTCCCGGCCGGATGACGGTGTCCTGCTCGGGGCGGTCGCCCGGCAGCCGGTGGAACTCGGCGGCCGCGACCGTGCGGGTGGTGTCCGGTCCTCCGTACAGCTCGACCCCGGCGTCCAGCGCGGCGAGGGCCACGGCCATGTCGGAGGGGTGGGTGGCGATGCAGTACGCGGACTGGCCGAGGACCGCGTGGTCGCGGTGGACGCCCTCCCGGGCCCCGCACCCGCTGCCCGGCTCCCGCTTGTTGCACGGCTTGGAGAGGTCCTGGAAGTAGGCGCAGCGGGTGCGCTGGAGCAGGTTCCCGCCGGTGGTGGCGACGTTGCGCAGCTGTCCGGAGGCGCCGGCGAGCACGGCCTGCCCGAGCAGCGGGAAGCGGGCGCGCACCCGCGGGTCGGCGGCCAGGTCGCTGTTGCGGACCGTGGCACCGACGCGCAGGCCCCCGTCGGGGAGGTCGGTGATCTCGTCCAGGGGGAGCCGGGAGATGTCGATCAGGGCGGTGGGGGTCTCGACGCCCAGTTTCATCAGGTCCACCAGATTGGTGCCGCCGCCCAGGTAGCGGGAACCGGGGTGCGCGGCGTGGGCGTCGGCGGCCTCGCGGAGACTGGTCGCGCGTACGTAGGCGAAGGGCTTCACACGATCACGTCCCTGTCTGCACCGGTGCTGGTGGCCGCGGCGTCGGCGGCGGCTTCGGCGACGGCCCGGACGATCGCCGGGTAGGCGCCGCAGCGGCACAGGTTGCCGCTGAGCCGCTCCCGGATCTCCTCCGCGGTCAGCGCGGCGGCCCCTGCCCGGGCACCGGCGGCGGTGACGAGCGACGGGTCGCCGGCGGCGGCTTCGCGCAGGGCGCCGACGGCGGAGCAGAGCTGGCCGGGGGTGCAGTAGCCGCACTGGAAGGCGTCCTGCTCGATGAAGGCGCGCTGGAGCGGGTGCAGGGCGCCGTCGGGCCCCGCGAGGCCCTCCACGGTCGTGACCGCGCACCCGTCGAGGGCGACGGCGAACAGCAGGCAGCTGTTGGCGCGCCGGCCGTCCACGAGCACGGTGCACGCACCGCACTGCCCGTGGTCGCACCCCTTCTTGGCGCCGGTCAGGTCCAGGTGCTCGCGCAGGGCGTCGAGGAGCGTGACGCGGTGGTCGAGGTCGAGGTCGTGACCGGTCCCGTTGACGCGCACGCGCACGCGGGAGCGGGTCTCGCCGGCGGACCCGCCCTCCGGCGTGCCGTGCGCCGGCCGGGGCGGCGGGTCGGATGCGTGGGCCACGACGAGCTCCCTGTCGTCCGCTGGGGGAGGGACGTCCGCCCCCGCCCAGCCTGTCCCCTCCCACCCCCACCGCCGCCGCACACCTCCGCAACCCCGCCCGCGCCTCCCCCGTACGGCCGACACACCGGCGAGCCGACGAACGACTCCGCCGTACCGGACGCATCCCCGATGAGGAGTCGTCCCTTCCGGCACGCCGTCCGATCCGGACCCGACCGTGAGCCACGTCGATGGTGAGGGCATCCTCTGACGCACCCGACGGCTGAGCCTGGAGCCCGGTCCACGAGCCTGGCTCCAGGCGGTCGACAGACCGTCCGAACGGCTCGGGGGATGCGCGAGCGAAGGCCCACGCATCCCGCTTGGGCCCGCCCGCGGACGAGGCGTAGCCTCTTGGCCATGTGCTACCACGCGTTCAACGGCGCCTTCCGGCACTACGTGTGCGTCGCATGCCGGCTCTCCTTCAAGGGCAGCACCTGGCCGGTCCGGAAGCGCATCTGTCCTGGCTGTCGCCGGCAACTCGTCTTCGCCGGGTACGACTTCGCCGCGCCCCGGCGGCGCGACGCGAAGGCGTGGTCCGTCGTCGCCGCCGTGCTGGCGGAGGGACTGACCTACGACCACCGGCCCGGCTGCGGCTGCGCGCGGCTCCCGTCGTTCCGTCCCCGGACCCGAGCACAGGTGCGGGTCCGCCGGCGCGCGGCCGAGCGGTTGGGGCTGCCCCTGTCGGTGACCCTCGCCCGCCGCGACGCCTTCACCCCGGAGAGCCGCGACGAGCATCCCCTCGCAACCGCCGAGCCCGAGACGACCTGAGCGGCGACCCGCTCGAACGCCTCACCCGCGCCTACCGCACTGTCACCTGAGGAGCTGCGCCCTCGATCCCCCATCCGCCCGTCCCCGCCCCGCTGCGGCGAGGGCCGCGCACCTCGCGTACCGGCGCCGCCCGGTCCCGCGAACGCATGTTCACATCCCTCGAACCGATGGAGAATGCCATGTCCGGCGAGACCGACCTGCGTGCCCTGCTGGCCGGGATGCAGCCCGAACTGCACAGCGGCGCGTACGTGTTCAGCACCGTCGCCGACCACGTCGTGCCCGAGGGAGTCGTCCCGGTGGTGACGGTCGTGGAGGACGAAGGGCTGACGATCGTCGCCCGCAAGGAGGAGGCGGACCGCAGCGGTCTGTCCTATGACTACGTCGCCGGCTGGATTACCCTGCGCATCCACTCCTCCCTCGCCGCGGTGGGGCTCACGGCAGCCGTCTCGCGGGCGCTGGCCGACGCGGACATCAGCTGCAACGTGGTAGCGGCCTTCCACCACGACCACCTGTTCGTTCCGCACGACAGCGCCGAGCGGGCGGTCGACGTCCTCTTGCAACTCACGCGGCCCGCCTAGACTCCCGCCGGGCGCCGAGGCCGGCGCCTCAAGGGGCAGGCCTGGACCGGTACATCCCCGTTGCGGGACCGGGCGGGTCGTGTCCGGAATGCTTCACCCCTTCGCGACGTTGACCGGTGAGGCACTCGCCGACAGCAGGGGGATCAGAAGGTGGCGCAGGTCAGGGAGCTCTACCTGAGCGTGGCGGAATCAGCGGGGAGGCTGCTGGCAGAGCCGGCGGTCGCAGACGGCTGGCACCAGCCCTCCGCGCTGGCGAAGCTCAGCGTCCGTGGACTGGCGGGCCACCTGGCCGGGCAGGTCTTCTTCATTCCCGCAGTGCTGGCTGAGCCGGAGCCTTCCGAGCCCACCCTCTCGATCCACGAGTACTACAGGCGGGTGAGTTGGATCGGCTCGGACCTCGACACGCCGTTCAATCAGGGCATCCGATCCGGCGGAGAGGACGAGGCGGCCGATGGCCCCGAGGCACTGGCCGCGCGGGTCGCCACGTGCGTCGAGGAGCTGCGCGGCACCTTGCCGGGCGTGCCGGACCGCCGCGTCCGCCGCCCGACCTGGGGCCCCTGGTCGATCACTCTCGACGACTTCATCACCAGCCGGATGCTGGAACTCGTCATCCACTCCGACGACCTCGCATACAGCGTCGGGCTGCCCTCACCCGAGTTCCCGGCCCCGGCCGTTGAGACCGTCGTGGACCTGCTGTCGCGGATCGCACTGCGGCGCCACGGAGCGACCGCTGTGCTCCGCGCACTGAGCCGCGCCGAACGCGCACCGGCCTCCATCTCCGCCCTCTGACGGGCCCCGGTCGCCGACTGTCCTGGACCGGCGGGTGGTGGCGAGGGTGCAGCTGTAACCCCGGGCCGGGCCGGCGGTGGTCAGGACGTCCTCGACGGACCGGCGCGACGAAGGCCCCGCGTGGTTCCCTTCCACACGGCGCAGCGGCACTGGTCGCCGCCGGCGAAAACGGCATCCCGCGCCTGCGCGCCGCAGCAGCCACCGACGTGCGGACGATGCGGTCCACGCCCCATCTGGAGTCGGAGCAGACGATACAAGTCGGCAGACGTCACGCCTGGGCGTAACGCGAGGATCGGATTTTCCCAACCCGTGGCCGAGTAAAAATCCGCGCGTACCCGGGTGAATCCCCGCCGGCCCCCCTCGGAGTCGCCAAGTCATCGAGAGGTAACGTGCGATACATCTAGCCATCGATGCCGCATGTCTGTAACTTCCGCTGTGGCTCGCCAACGGCAGCCGTCCCGATGTCTTCACTCCCCTTGCGAAGAGGTCCCACAGCCATGCACGCACGTACACGATCCGCCCGCTCCCTGTCGGCCTCGGCCGTGGCGCTCGCCGCGTCCGCCGCCCTGTCCGCGTGCGGGAACAGCACCCCCGAACCCCGGGCGGCCGCCCCTGCCTCCGTCGAGATCGCGGGTGTGCAGGTCCTGAAGGACGCGCGCCTGCACGACTCGCTGCCGGAGGCGGTGCGCAGGTCCGGCGCCGTCCGGGTGGCGACCGATGTGCCGTACGCGCCGTTCGAGATGTACGTCAAGGAGGGCGAGAGCCGGCTCACCGGCCTGGACTACGACCTCGGCCAAGCCCTGGGCGCCAAGCTGGGAGTGACGTTCGCCTTCACCCCGCAGAAGTTCGACGGCATCATCCCCGCGATCCAGGCGGGCAAGTACGACGTGGCGATCTCCGCCATCACCGACACCGAGGAACGCCGAAAGGTCGTCGACTTCGTCGACTACTCCCAGTCCGGCTCCGGGCTGCTGGTCGCCAAGGGCAACCCGGCCGAGATCGTCACGCTGGACGACCTGTGCGGGCACCCCGTCGGCGTGCAGGCCGCCACCAACCAGGCCGATCTGCTCAAGGCCCACCAGGCGCGTTGCACCGCGCTGGGCAAGAAGCCCATCGACATCCAGACCTTCCCCAAGGACTCCGACGCCCAGCTCGCCCTGCGCGCGGGCAAGGTCGTCGCGGACGTCCTGACGAAGCCGGCCGCCGGCTGGACGGCCAAGACCGCCGAGAACGGCGCCGCCTTCGACTCCGTGGAAGACCCTGCGGCACGGGGCGGCTACCAGGCCTCTCCCAACGGCATCGCGGTGTCCAAGAAGCTGCCGCAGCTGACCGAGGCGATCCGGAAGGCTCTGCAGCAACTCATCGACGACGGCACCCTGACCAAGATCTGCGACAAGTACGGGGTCGCCTCCATCGCGGTGAAGGAAGCCACGAAGAACGCGGGCGCCAAGTGAGCAGCACCGGCACACGCACCGGCACACGGACCGGCATCCCTCCCGCAGCCCCCGCCGACGGCGAGGCGCTCGACGTCGTGCCGGTACGCCGCTACGGGCGCTGGGCCGCGGCGGTTGCGGCTGCGGCCGCACTGGTCGGCCTGGCCGGGTCACTCGCCAAGAACGACAACCTCCACTGGGACGTCGTCGGCGACTACCTCTTCGCCGGCCTGATCTTCGACGGAATGGCCACCACCTTGTGGCTGACCGCGGCCGCCATGGCGCTGGGGCTGCTCCTGGGAACCGTCATCGCCGTCATGCGGCTGTCGGACAGCCCCGTGCTGTACGGGTTGTCCTCCCTGTTCGTGTGGGCCTTCCGAGGGACCCCGCTGCTGGTGCAGATCATCTTCTGGGGCTACGCCGCGGCGTTGTACTCCGAGATCAAGATCGGTATCCCGTTCACGGGCGTCACGTTCGTCTCGTGGGACACCAATGCCGTCCTGACCCCCGCGGTGGCAGCTCTGCTCGCCCTGGGCCTGAACGAAGCCGCGTACGCATCGGAGATCGTCCGCGCCGGCATCCAGTCCGTCGATCCCGGACAGGCCGAAGCAGCGCACTCGCTGGGCATGCGCCCCGCCCTGACCATGCGGCGGATCGTCCTGCCGCAGGCCATGCGGGTCATCATCCCGCCCATGGGCAACGAGACCATCAACATGCTGAAGATGACCGCGCTCGTATCCGTGATCGCCGCCCACGACCTGATGTCCAACATCCAAGCGGTCTACGCACAGAACTACCAGGTCATCCCCCTGCTGGTCGTGGCCAGCTGCTGGTACCTGGCGCTGGTGTCGCTGCTGACCGTCCCGCAGGCCTGGCTCGAGCGCCGGTACGGCCGGGGCGCCACCCGCGGCCAGGGCACCCCGGCCCTGCGGCGGCTGCTCGGCAGCGCAGCAGGCACCGCCCGGCTGCGCCGTACGAAGAAGGAGGCCGGGCGATGACCCAGCCCATGGTCCAGGCCATCGGAGTGCACAAGGACTACGGCAGCCTCAAGGTGCTGCGCGGCATCGACCTCACGGTCGAACGCGGCCAGGTCTGCTGCCTGCTGGGGCCCTCGGGGTCGGGCAAATCGACCTTCCTGCGGTGCATCAACCACCTCGAACGGATCGACGGCGGCAGCCTGGCCGTCGACGGCGAGCTCGTCGGCTACCGCCGCCAGGCCGGCAGGCTCCACGAGCTGCGCGAGCGTGAGGTGGCCGCTCGCCGACGCGACATCGGCATGGTCTTCCAGCGCTTCAACCTCTTCCCGCACATGACCGTGCTCGAAAACATCTGCGAGGCTCCGGTGAAGGTCGCCGGGATCCCGAAGGCCGAAGCCGAATCCGAGGCACACCGGCTTCTGCAGCAGGTGGGGCTCGCCGACCGGGCCGGCCACCATCCCGCGCAGCTCTCCGGCGGCCAGCAGCAGCGCGTCGCCATCGCCCGCGCGCTGGCGATGAAACCGAAGCTGATGCTCTTCGACGAACCCACCTCCGCTCTCGACCCGGAGCTGGTGGGCGACGTGCTCGACGTGATGCGGCGCCTGGCCGCAGACGGCATGACCATGGTCGTCGTCACCCACGAGATCGGATTCGCCCGCGAAGTGGCCGACACGGCCGTCTTCATGGACGAAGGCGTGGTCGTCGAAGCCGGAGACCCCCGCCAGGTCCTGACCGAGCCGACCCGGGAGCGCACCCGCGCGTTCCTCTCCAAAGTCCTGTGAGCGCCCCCACCCGGCCCCAGCCCTCCACGCGGACCCTGCGGGCCCGGGCCGCCGCACGCCACAGCGAGTACCTCGCCGACCTCGCCGCGCTCGTGGCCATCGACTCCGGCTCCTACAGCCCTGACGGCGTCAACCGCGTCGCGGCCTGGCTCGCAGCCCGCCTCGAACGCTGCGGCGCCCACCCGCGCACCGTCTCCGTCGGACGCCACCGGGGACGGGGCCTGGGCAACGCACTCGTCGCACGCAAGCAGGGCTCCCGCAGCGCGGCCGACGGCGGGCGACGGATCCTCCTCGCGGGACACATGGACACGGTCTTCGACGACGGGACCGCCGCACAGCGCCCCTTCAGCCTCGACGGCGCCCTGGCACGCGGCCCCGGTGTCAGCGACGACAAGGGCGGCCTGCTGGCCGGTCTGAGCGCACTGGAGATCCTGACGGAAGACGGCTTCGACGACTACGCCGAGATCACCTTCCTGGCCACGCCGGACGAGGAGATCGGCTCACCCGGCAGCGCCGCACTGACACGCGCCCTGGCCGCCGAGGCGGACTTCGCCCTGGTTCTGGAATGCGCGCGGGAGAACGGCGATGTGGTCATCGCCCGCAAGGGCGTCGCCGACTACCTGATCACCGTCGAAGGCAGGGCAGCACACGCCGGCATCGAGCCCGAACGCGGCGCGCACGCCGCCCTGGCCGCCGCCCACCTCACCATCGCCCTGCAGGCCCTCAACAGCCGGGAAGCGGATGCCACGATCAACGTCGGCATCCTGCAGGCCGGGACCCGCACGAACATCGTGCCCGACCGAGCCGAGCTCCACATCGAAGTACGCGCAGCCTCTGCCGCCTGCCTCGACCGCATCGGCCGCGCACTCGTGGACGCAGCCGCACGCCCGGCCGTCCCCGGCACCACGGCCACCGTACGGCGACTGGACCTGTGCCCGCCGATGGAGCCCACCGACGCCGGCCGCCGCATCCTGGCGCTCGCCCACAGCGCCGCCGCAGGGCTCGGCCTCACCTTCGGAGCCGCCCGCACCGGAGGAGTCGGCGACGCCAACACCATCGCCGCCGCCGGCACGCCGGTCCTCGACGGGCTCGGGCCGGTCGGCGGAGCCGACCACTCCCCCCAGGAGTGGCTCGACACCCGCACGATCACCGACCGCGTGACCCTGCTGGCCCTGCTGATCGCCCGTCTCTGCCACACCACCGCCCCCTGAACGGAGCTTCCATGCCCGGCACCCGCTCGCGGCGCAGCCTCATGGCCGCCACCGCCACCGCCGCCCTGCTCGCGGCCCTGGCCGTCCCCGCCGCTGCCGCCCCCCTGCACCGCCCCGCCGCCGCCCCGCCCCGCCCCGCCGTCTCCGGCTCCCTGGTCCTCGTCGGCGGCGGACTCAAAGCCGACAACAAGGCCGTCTACGGGGAGATCATCCACCGCGCCGGCGGGAGCAGCGCCCGCATCGGAGTGCTGACCGCCGCCTCCGTCCCCGCCAGCCGGGACCCCCATGCCGAAGACCCGGACCGGTGCAGCAACTCCGCCTGCAACGGAGCCCATTACGTCAACCTCTTCCGGCAGCACGGTGCAGCCGACGCCCAGTGGATACCCATCGACCTCGACCACATCGCCAACGCCGACTCCGACACAGTCGTCGCCCAGGTCAACTCCATGACCGGCTTCTTCTTCGGTGGCGGCGACCAGTACCGGTACATCACCACCCTCCTGCACGGCGAGGCGCACACCGACACCAGGGTCCTGGCCGCCATCCGCGCCAAGCTCGCGGCCGGAGCGGTCGTCGCCGGCTCCTCCGCCGGAGCCCAGATCATGGCCGGCCGTGACATGGTCACCGGAGGCGAGTCCCACCCAGCGCTCCGCGACGGCAGCGCCCCCGGCTACTTCGACGACCCCACCCGCCTGGGCTACCTGCCGGCCGGCGGCTTCGGATTCCTCACCTCCGGCCTCCTCGACACCCACACCGGTGCGTACGGCCGCGAAGGGCGGGCCCTGCGCCTCGCCTCCGACACCGGCCACGACCGGGTCTACGGCCTCGATGAGGACACCGCCCTGATCATCGACCGCCCCGGCACGCCCGCCGAGACCGCCACCGTCAGGGGCACCCGCGGCCTGACCGTCCTGGACCTGCGCCACGCCCGCACGCGCGCCACGACCACCGGCTGGTCGCTGCGCGGCGCCCGCTACTCCTACCTCACCGACGGCGACCGCTACCTCCCGCAGGCCTGGCGCATGCTGCCCGCACCCGGCAAACGCCCCGCCACCCCGGCGAACGACACCCCGGTGCCCGCCAACGAAGACATCTTCAACTCCCCCCACCACACCGACGCACGGCCCTACTCCCTCCTGGGAACCGCCCGGGCCCTGGCCGCCACCCGCGCCCAGCGCACCGCGACGGCCACCACCTTCGAGACGGCCCCGCGCTTCACCGTGACGCTGTCCAAGACCACCGGCACCGGCGCCTGGGCTGCCGGCCCGTCAGAGCCCGCCACGCTCGACGGACTCACCCTCGGCATCGCCCCCCACTGACCGGGCAGCCGCCACACCACCCCGGACAGCACCGTCCGCCGAGCCTGGCACTAGGCTCGGCGGACGCGGCACGACCCACCCGAAAGGAAGCCACCCGACGATGAGCGGCAGCACCCTGGCCGACCGCATCCGCGCCAACCTCGGCGCACTCAGCCCAGCCGAACGCAAGGTCGCCCGCACCCTGCTGGCCGGGTACCCCGCAGCGGTCTTCGAAACCGTCGCCGTCATCGCCGAACGCGCCGCCGTCTCCACCCCCACCGTCCTGCGCTTCGCCGCACGCATGGGCTACCGCGGCTTCCCCGACCTCCAAGCAGCCGTTCGCACCGAACTCGACGCCCGCAACGCCTCTCCCATCGCACTCTACGAAGCCGCCGGCCTGGGCACTCTTGCCGAAGGCGAGGCCGACACGGCCGGCCTCCTCGAACAGGCGGACGCCGCCTTCAATCCCGCACTGACCCAGACCTTCGCCGAGATCCCCCCGCACGACTTCCACCGCGCCGTGGAACTGCTCGCCGACCGCAAACGCCGCATCACCCTCGCCGGCGGCCGCTTCACCCACCTCCTGGCCCAGTACCTCGGCCTCCACCTGATGCAACTGCGCGAAGACGTCCGCTTCCTGCCCGACCGGCCGGTGGAGCGCACCGCAGCCCTGGCTCAGCTGAGCCGACGCGACGTCGTCGTCGTGTTCGACCACCGCCGCTACGAAGCCGACAAGACCGCGATCGCCCAACTCACTCGGGAGGTCGGAGGCAAGACCATCGTTGTCACCGACCCCTGGCTCTCTCCCGCCGCCACCCACGCAGACGTCGTCCTGCCCAGCCAGGTCGGCACCATGGCCCCCTACGACAGCCTCGTCCCCACCCTCGCCGTCATCGAAGTCCTCATCGCCGGCGTCATCAACACCCTCGGCCCCCAGGCACACCGGCAACTGCACCACAACGAAGAGATCGCCCGCCGCACGGGCCTGCTCTGACAGCGAGGGACCCCGCCGACCCGAGGCGACGCCCCGGCCTGCCCCCGCCGCACGGCGATCGACTGATCATCCCCCGCCCTCGCGGCGCAGTACGGCGGGTGTCGTGCCGTGCCAGCGCTGGACGGCGCGGCGCAGGGCACGGGCGTCGGCGTAGCCCGTTCGCAGGGCGACGGCCTCGATGCTGAGCGCGGTGTCCTGCAGCAGCCGGGTGGCGTGCTCCCGCCGCCCGGCTTCGAGCTCCCTGCTCCAGCTGGTGCCGTGATCGCCGAGGCGGCGCTGCAGGGTGCGCGTGCTGAGGCCCAGGTGCTGCGCCACGGACGCCAGCGTCGGGACTGCCTCGTCCTGAAGGGAGGCCAACGCGCCGCGGAAGAGGTCCAGCCACGTGTGCAGCGGGACCGCAGCCGTCAGGGCGTACGCGGCATGGCTCCGCAGCACCGCCGACAGGCCCGGCTGGGCGTGCGGCGCGGGAGCCTTGAGATCGGAGACGAGGAAGGTGAGCGCGCTGGCCGGAGCTTCGAAATCGATGTTCCTCGTGCCGTAGAGCTCGATCAGGCTGTCGTGCCGGCGGGGTGCCTTGGTCGCGAGTGTGACTCTGAGCGGAGCGAGGTCCCGACCGGCTGCTTCGCAAAGGCGCTGCCGGTACAGGCCCAGCCCGAACGCGCGGATCGCGCAGGCCGCCTCGTGGGCCATGTCGGCCTCGTTGGTGTGGCTCACGGTGACCTGGTCCCCGTCCACCGCAACGCGAAGCCTGTCCGTACCGGTGTCGGCGACAGTGGCGAAGAGCTCTGAGGCGTCCAGGATTCCCTCCAGGGGAGTGGCCGCGGACGTGATCAGGTAATCCCACACACCGAGACTGCCGAGGTGCGACCGGCGGGCCAGAAGGACCGCCAGCTCGTTCCAGGGGACACGTGCGATGGTCAGTTCCGCCATGCGGATGCTCGTGGCGGAAGGTATGCGGCAGCGGTCGTCGTTCAATTGCTCGGGAGCCAGCCCCAGCAGGTGGACGTATTCGTGGGGTGCCACCCCCACCAGCCGTGCCGTTTCCACGCTGAGTCGGGTGAGGGCAGAGGACATCGTCCCCTGGTGAACGAGCGAAACCATGAAGGCTGATCGTAGTTCAGAAGAATCGGCCGGTCGCCCTCAAGCCGACCACTGCGAGACGCGTGCCACCGGCGGTGCACGGCCCCCCGTCCGCGTGCGGACGAGGGGCCACGGCCGGGAGCGGATCGGCTACTTGGCGCTGCCGATCCAGGCCTGGCTCTGCGCGCCGGAGCTGCAGGTCCACTGAACCGCGGGCGCGTCCTGGGCGATGCTGGCGTTGTACAGGGTCGCGCACAGGTCGCTGCCGAGGTTCCTGAGGAGCACGCCTCCTGCCGTGCTGCCCGTGTCCCTGATCCACCGCTGGGTCGGGTACGTGTGGCAGTCGAACTGCACCAGTACGGCATTGCCCGCACTGCTCCCGTCCTTCACGGACAGGCACCTCTTGCTCTGGAAGTTGCGGATGCGGTACGGGTCCTCAGGGTCCGTGTACCAGTCCTGCGCGTCCACCCCGTTGCACGACCCCTGCACGACGGTGAGATTGTTGTTGAGGCCGGTGGACCACGGGAACAGGCAGATCTGGCTGCGCACGTTCTTCAGGCGGAAGGTCTGGACGGCGTCGGCCGTGCGGTCGAACTCGAACACGAGGCGTGCGGGGAGTTCCTTGGCAGAGGGCTGGATCACCTCGTTGACCCCGCGCAGCCGCCCGCGGTTGGCGTCCCAGTCCAGGTTCTGCGTCATGTCCGGGGCGTTCGTGACGATGGAGCCGGCCGTTCCCGACGCTCCCCTGTAGATGCAGGAGGCCTGCACGTACCCGTTGGTGTTGGCGTTCCAGCCGGGCGGGCAGATGCCGCTGATGTAGAACTGGCCGCCCGTGTAGACGGCGCCCTGCATGGCGAGGACCCGTGAGTACCAGGCACCGGTTGCGTGTGCGTCGGCGAACTCGGTCGTGCCGTCGTCGGCCCGGGGCAGCCAGGTGTCCTGGTTGAACGGCCACCGGACGAGACGGCCGCCGGCGGCGGGTCGCGATCCGTCGTTGTTCAGCCGCTGGTGCTCGGCCGATACCAGGGCACTGTTCGCCCGGTCGAAGCTGAGGGAGTTCATGCACGGCTCGGAGCCCTTGAGGGGCGTGCAGCCTTTGCCGCTCGCCGCCGTTGCGGCCGACACGGTCCGGTACTGCAGGGTGAGCGGAATGACGTACTGGTAGTTGAACGTCGTCGATCCGGTGTTCTCGACCTTCTGCAGGTTGCTGAGGCTGTAGACGTTGAGCGCACCACCCGAGGCCATGATCAGGTTGTCGCGGTACCAGACCACGCTGTCGCCGTGACCGCCGACGGGTTTCACGCCACCGTTCCGGTTCACGGAGACGAGCAGGACGTCGAGGTAACGCGGGGTGGCGTCGGTGCGGTCGACGAACCGGAACTTCAGCAGCTGTTGGGGCGTGCCGTCCACCTTCTCGTCGTTGTGCATGGAGATGACGTCCCAGCGCCGGGCGGAGACCCCGGTCTGGTCCACGGGCCACATGCCGTCGTTCGATGCGAGCCTGCTGTGGGGGATCGAGAACCCTTGGGGCGTCCACGTCGTGGGGGCACCCGGCGCCAGCTTCCCCGTGTCGTCGGAGTTGCCCCAGCAGTATCCGGTCGCGTGCACGCCCGGGTGGAACGGCTCGGGATAGCACAGTCCGGCCTTGCCGGACTGAGGCATCGTCACACGGGCCAGGTTGACCGTGCTGAGGTTGCCGTTCGCCCTCAGGCCGGCGGCGACGTCGCTGCGGTGGTCGTACTCGGCGGTCATGGTGAACGGTTGCCATTCGGCAGCGGCCACGGGCTCGTCAACGGGTTCGTCGGCCTGGGCCGCGCCCGCGCCCACGCCCGCACCCATGCCCAGGCTCGCCATCAGGAGGAGGGCGGTCGTAACGAGGCGCGCTGCACGCCCTGTTCCGCGTATTCCGGCCGGAGAGTCCTGCGCTCTACGGGCACTTCGCGTCACACGCGGGTGAAGAGCGAGTTTCAAGAGAGCTCCTTCTTGCACAATTCAGGTACGGGTCTGGCTGGAGGATGTGAAAGATGCATTTGCCATAGCGAATGCAGGTGTGTGGTGTGTGAAATCCGGGTCGGGGTCAGGCCGATGCGAAGCCGACGCCCTTGTCCGGCTCGGGTGCGGCAGTCGGAGTGCCCAGGAAGAGAGAAGCCAGCGCGGCGGCAATCGCCAAGCTGCCCACCCCGCATGCCGAAAAGACGGGAGCGGAGGCCAGCGGCACCCCGCCCAGGAGCGGCGCGGCCAGCCACAGGCTCAGTACGCCACCCAGCGTCAGAGCGCTGACGAGCGACGGCAGGGCGATCCACAGGACCGCGGTCCCCAGCGACCGCGGCGCGGGAGGCTCTTCGCCGTCGACCAGAGCCCCGTGCCACACCGACGTGGCGAACGACCGCACGAGGGCGATCCCGGCGGAAGCGGCCAGCAGGAGCGTCCCGAGGATCCCGGCCGGGTACAGCCAGCGCGACTGCTGGCGGGACATGGCGATGCCATCGGTCCAGTCACCGCCGAGCGGCCGGGCGGACACCCCGCCCGGCAGCCACCGGTACCCGGTCCGGCTGACGGCCGCGAGGTCCAGCGGCCCGCCCGACTTCGACAACAGGACCAGCGTCGCGCGGCGGCCGGGGTCCACCGCGGCAGAGGCGGCGGGTGCGCGCCGTACGCCGAACCGGCCGTCACCCGTCCCGTGCCACCGCAGGAGCTCCTGGAGCCGCGCATCTCGCGGACGGGGCATCCCGGGCTGTTCCGCCCCGCCCTCGGGGCAGGGGAGTCGAAGCAGGGCGAGGTCCTGGCAGTCCCCCTCGATGACGGGGCCGTGGCTGCCCGCAGCGCTCCCCGGTCCCACGGCCACGACCCCCGCGGCGCCACCTCTCCACTCCGACAGGAACCGCGCCACCTGCGTTTCGGAGGCGGCGGCACCCACGCCCACTACCACGACAGAGCTGCCCACGCGGGACTCGGTGGCCCGGGCGGCCATGACGACGTCCCCGCGCGGAGTGAACCAGACCAGTGCCTGGATCGTCACCACGAGGCCGGCCACCACGGCGGAGAACAGGCCGACGGCGTGCAGCGGATGCCGCGCAAGGAAGCGTCCGGCGACGGCTGCCCCCCGCAGGTCGTGCGACGCGGCCCGGCGCAGCAGCCAGGAGCCCCAGACACCCGCGGCCGGGACCGCCAGGAACATCAGGGCCACGGCGGCGCCCGCGCCCCCCGCCCAGTTGGCGAGCACGCGCGGCCATGAGTCGGGAGCGAACAGCCCTGCTCCCCGGGCGCCGACGAGCAGGGCCGCCGCGCCGCCGAGCAGCACCCACCCGGCCGCCCGCTCGCTGACGGTGAAGCGCCCGGTCCCCCCGGGGCGCCGGCGGAGCAGCTCCGTCACGGCGAGGCCCGCGAGCACCAGGCAGACGGCGGCCGGTCCGGCCGCCGCCACGGACAGCGCATGAGCCCGCATGTCCGCAGCGGACAACACGAACGAGACAAGAGGGATGCGGACGTTCGTGTACGAGCAGCACACGGCGGGGAGGAGGCCGATCAGCGCGCCGGCCGCCACGGGTGCCGCACTCGCCTTCAGCAGAACGGCGATCCGCCGGCCCCGCCCCACCGGCTCGATCCCGTCCCGTATGCCCGAGGGTCGAACGCTTCGCGCCGTGGCAGCGCGCAAGGCGCAGATCACCAGCACCAGGGCCGGCAGCCCCGCAAGCAACGCGACCATCGGCCGGAGCCCGCCCGGAGGGCGCGCCCACAGCGTGGGGCCGATGGCAGCCCCCTCGGGACGCCCGTACCCGGAGATGCCGGTCATGCCCGAAGGGAACAGGTCCCGGTCGGCCGGGCGTACGTAGGCGAGGAGCTCTCCCGGTGTGTCGAGCCCCGCCTCGCGGATGGTCCCTGCGTCCCGGCCGTATCGGCGCTCGATGTCCGCACCCTCCCCGGCCCGCCTGAGCGCCGGGGACAGAACCGCCTCCCCGGGCCCCGGCCATGTTTCGACCCCGGGCGGCAGGGGTGCGTGCGCGGTGACCGGAGAGATGGCGACCACGGCGATCTGACGCCCCGCGACCGTGTCGAAGTGCTGCGACCACCACGCCCGGGCGGCGCCGCCGGCGGACGGCGCGACGAAGACCGGCGAGCGCCGGGCCTCGCGTTCGGCGCGGCCTTCTTCGGCCGCCCCCACGGCGGCGAAAGCCGAAAGGGCGAGCGCGGCCACCGCCGCAGCACAGAGCAGGGCCATGAAACGGACACGTCCGGAAACGGCCTCGGAGGGGGTCTTGTTTTCACTCATCGAACACCGTTTCCGAATGTGCCGAGGGAGGTGCGGGGATGCTGCGGCGAGCAGCATCCCCGTACCGATTGCAAATTGCTGATCAGCGCTCCGAAATCACCGGGCCGCAGGTGTCGGGGGTGGAGTTGTGGTACACGCAGCCCTTCATCCAGGTGATGCGGTGCGCCTCATCGAAGCTGCTGTACTCGGTCTTTCCCGAGCCGGCGAAGTTCCACAGCTTCTGCTCGCCGGAACCCTCGTGGCGGTAGTACACCGCGTACACCGGGTTGCCGTCCGCGGCCGTGTCCGACACGGCGATCTGGCCGCGGGTTCCGCCCGAGAAGGCCCTCACCCCGGTGGTGCTCGAGTACCAGTCGGCCGATGCGGGCGCGGCGCCGATGACCGCAGCTCCGACGAGGGCAGCGGTGGCAATGCGGCGGGCGATCTTCATGTTCATTGCTTCTCCGTTTCAGGCCGCGGTGGGCGGCCGAATCAAGGGAACTCCCCCTGCGCCAGGCATCGATGGGCTGCAGAAGCGCAGCCGCGGGTGTGCCCACGGGGCATGGCAGGGGTGGTGGAGCGATTCGAAACGCTGCGTGTCGTATCGCTGGAGGAGCATGCACACTGACGGACGGTCATGTCAACGCGAGAAGGCCCGCCTTCGTCCGCCGACCTTCAGTCAGAAGCGGATATTTCGGGCGTGAATGGTGCCGCTCAGGGCAGCGGGCAGGCGTGCCCCCACCTCAGGCAGGTTCGCCGGCACCTGTCAGGGCCGGCATGAGCGCGGTCACGATGTCGCGCATGAACGTGGGCGGAACGGGACGGGTCCGCAGGAGCCAGGTGTGGTAGATCGGCCCGTAGATGAGTTCCACGGCCACTTCGAGGTCGAGATCCGCCCGGATCTGCCCCTCGTCACGCGCCTTGGCGAGCCGGGCAACGCACTCGTCGATGGAGACCCGCAGGATGCGGCTGACACCTTCAGCGGCCGCTTCATCGCTCTGGGCAGCGGCAATGAGACCCCGCCAGATGAAGCCGAACTGCGTTCCGAAGAGCTGCATCACGTTCTCGGTCTGCGTGAGCAGGTCCGCCTGGATGTCGCCCGTGTCGGGATAGCCGGCGGTGGCATCCCGGGCGATCTCGACCCCCTCGATGAGGATCGCCGCTTTGGACGACCACCAGCGGTAGATCGTGGTCTTCCCGACACCTGCCCTCGCGGCGATGGCCTCGATCGTCGTGGCGGCGAATCCGCGCTCTGCGCAGAGCTCGAAGGCGGCCGAAAGGATGGCCTGACGGGCCTGCTCACTGCGACGGGCGGACATGCGGCGATTCTATCGCAACGCTACGTTACGTCTCCTTTTGGCCTGACCGCCGTCCGGCTGTCGGCCTACGGGCCCTGACCCCGGAGCGTGGCTCCTCCCCGCCGGAGAAGGCCGAGTTCACAGAGGTCTGAAACCCCGTGCGTCGAGTGTGAGGCGTAAGACCGGTGGCGCGCAAGGTCCCATGGTTGGCGCGCGCTGTCCCTGCCCCGGCGACCTGCGCGCCCGTAGGGTGGGTTGAGCGGTGGGGATGAGACGGGGGCTCCACCGCGTGGACCCAGGAGTTGCGCAGGTCGTGTCTGCCGGACGGGGTGGCCGGTCGCGGGTGGCGCACTGCCGCGGTCACACCGAGGACTCCGACGGGCCTGAGCACGACTGACACCTCCCTGCGCGCACGGTGGCACGGCGGCCTCATTCAGGGCGAGTTGGCCGCTCCGGCTTCCTTGAGCGGGGGCCGGGACGGCGGGCCGCAGCCGCACCGGAACCTGGTCAGGCAGGATCGGCTCACGGACGGAGGATGCCTGGTCGTTGTGGTCGCCGGCGTGTTCCTTCTGGCCGGGGCACCGTCCGCGAGCAGAACCGCGGTGCAGCGCAGCCCTTCAAGGGGGATCAAGCCGGCGTCGGCTTCCCCGAGCCGTGCCCGGGCGCCCCGGTCGCGGTGGACGTGCCGCTGTCCGCGTTCGCGTCCCATGCCCGTGAGCCTGCACAGCCGCGCGGCGCGCCGGGTTCGCGGCCGACAGACAGCCCGCCCGCACTCGAAGGCAGAATGCGGGTCGGTACGGTCAACGATGCTTTCCCGAGCAGGAAGTGACACCTGATGACAGGCTGCCGCAGGTCCGCAGCGCACCGAGGGGCGGGCCCTTGAGCCCGCACGAGAGCTACGCCCCGGGCTCGTCCGCGGGGGGCAGGGCCGGTCGCCGGCGGTCCGAGGGCATGGGGCCCAGCAGCGGGCGTCTTTCGGCGGGGCCTCCGGCAGGCGGGTAGACCCGGGCATGCCTGAGATGCTGTGCATACACACCGGCCAGCGCCGTCGGCAGCACCCGGCCGAACTCCTCCATGGTCCTGACGGTCCCGTCGGCACCGATGCCGGGAGCGCTGCGCCCCCCACGGGCAGCAGGTTCGGCAGCGCACGCGACAGCGCGGGCTCCAACTCGTTCGCCGCCCGCACGCTCTGGGTGTCGTCCCGGTTCGTGGCCACGACCACAGCCATCCACGGCCTGGGCTCAGCATCCAGCACCTCCAACTGCTCGCGCAGCGCCGGCACCTTCATCGCCCACCGGTCCACGAGGAGGATCAGCGGACTCGACGAGTGCGCCTCCGTACCCGCCCGGTGCACCTCCGCGTCCAGGGTGGAGACGTCCACCTGGCTGTTGAGCTGGTACGCCAGCTCGGTGGCCACGTGTGCCAGGGGCCGTACGGACGCGGGGTAGTACGGGTTCCAGTCGTCGGGGGTGTCGCCGTAGTAGCGGGGGTCCCGCCCGTCGGGGAGCGTGTGCCGGGTCGGGGCCGCCACCGCGATCCGCAGGCCCGCTTCGTCCGAACGGGGACTCCCGAAGGCGCTCGGAGTGCTCCGGTAGTCGACCGGAGGCCCGGCAGGCATGTCCACGGTCTTGGCCACCCGGACAATGTGCTTGGCCAGTTGGTACACGGTCCGCTCGTACTCTTCCGCGAAGAGGCGCAGTTTGATCAGGCCGTACAGGCCGTCGGTGACGTACCGGTCGCCGAAGGAGGTGTGCTGGAACTGCAGCCTCCGTGCGGCCGGAGGGATCTGGGCGTCCGGTAGGGGCACCCACAGCGCGGGCACGATGGGTTCCACGGAGCTGGTGCCGGTCGCCGCGTGCCGGATGGAACGCTGGGCGAAGGCGAACCACTCCTTTCCGCACATCTCACTGGCGAAGTAGCGGGGGGAATACAGCGGAACGAACACCCGCGACGTCGCCAGCACTTCCGCCAGCCGCTCCGACCAGCCCTCACCCGAGCGGATTTCCCGGTCCATGAACCCCGCCTGGGCACTCCGTGCCGGCGACTTCCGCACCGTCTTTCATGCTCTGGCCGGCCTGAAGCGGGCCTTCCCTGCCGCGCTGCTGCGCCGACTGTCCGACCACGACACCAGATGGTCCGCAACCCGCCCCACGAGCCGACCGCGCTCGCCGTCGCCGACATCAACAGTGCCGACGCCGCCGGGCTGCGAGTCGTCTTCGGCGTCGGCCGATTCCAGGACAGCGACATCGCGGGCCTGGGCTACCGCAGCCTGACCCGCACCGACCTCGTCCACGACGTTCTCGGCCTCGGACCCAGGCCGCTGGACGCCGCGTCCGTCCTGGCCTCCACACTGCCGCAGATGCTGCGCACCACCCGCTACGGGCCGGTGTGGAAGTACCTGCGCCACGCCGGCCGGGTGAGCGGTGAGGGCAGTGTCGACACCGCCGGCCTGGATGACCGGCTCGCCGAGGCGGGCAAGCGCGGCGCTGCCGACCTGCACCCCGGCGCCTACTACGTACGCCGCTTCCGCCAGCTCACCCCGTCCCCGCGCACCCCGCGCGAACTCGAGGCCCTCGGTCTGGTGGAGCTGGTCAACTTGTCCCCGCTCCTGGATCCGGCCGGCTACGAGCTGGACGAGCTGCGGCAGGTGCTCATCGAGCGGATGGAGGAGTGCGGGCCGGGCACCTCGCACGCCACCGCCTTCCACAAGTGCGTCTGCCTCTACGACCTGCTGGCCTACGGGCCCACCGCGCGGGGGGGGTGTCTCTATGTCCTTCGTCAAGGGCGTGGTGCCTGGTATGCGGGTGTTTGGGGTGGTCATGCGGCGAGAGTGACGGCGGGGGTCCGGGATTCGTAGAAGGTGCCGTCGCGGAGCATGGCGAACAGGACGCTGATGCGTTGGCGGGCGAGTCGGAGGAGGGCCTGGGTGTGGGTTTTGCCGCGGGCTCGTTGTCGGTCGTAGTAGGTGCGGGAGGCCGG